>NZ_JBSFVC010000008.1:0-306304 GCF_053592095.1 Streptomyces sp. NPDC002787
CAGCACGAAGCCCCCGGAACCAAGGGTTGGTCATACCCTTGTCTCCCCCCAGGCTCTCCCCAGAGCCCGCTATGAAATTGATGTGGCCATGCCGTTCAGCAGTGGCCAAAGAAACGTATGGGACTTCCTCTACCGGATCAAGGGCATTTCGAGACTGAACCGCCCCACAGCCCTCCACCGCACGCACCGCCCATGCCCATGAGCAGCCCTTGGCGCGGGAGGACGCGCACGGCGGATACAACGGATCCGCCCACTTCGACCGGATCGTGACCAGAGAGCCGACACACCGGCAGGATGAAGCCCACGCAGGCCTCGCGCACGCTGTGCACAACCCATCGCTGTCAGGCTGGGGCCAACGTTGCCCCCGGAGGACGCCGTCACCCTGAGCCGGACACTGAAATCCGAAAGGACGTTCCCGGACGGCTGACCTTCATCAGCCGCTTCGGCGCGAAGGACGTGCACCCGCTCCTGCCAACGGTCGTCGACGCGGTGGCCGCCACGGTTCGGCACGGACCGGCGCAGGACCAGCACAGCATGTGCGGGCGCCTCCGGCCCCTTGCCAAGCTCAAACAGGAACGGCCACTACGACCCCGAGGACGCTATCCCTCATACGACGGCATCGCAGACGGGCAGCTGACCGTGTCCGACCTGAAGTTGTCCGGACCTGACAGTCCCGCTGCTTCCGTCGCCGCATTGAAGGCGATCGTATGTTCACCCCGTCGCTCCAGGTGCAACCACAGGCTGCTGATGGAGCGTCAGGCACACCTGTCCACCGGTTGCCCACCGAACCTCATCGCGTATGTCTGACCCACCCCTCCCGGATGAGCAAAAGACCAGCTCAGAGGCTCAGGCCGTCTACACGGTCACAGAAACCAAACCCCCGACCCACGCATTACGATGCACAGACCCCAGAGGCGCTACTTGGGTCGATTTCAAGGTCATCCGAAACAAGAAACCCCAGGTCAAAGGCATGACCTGGGGTTCACCATAGAGCCGCCTTCGGGATTCGAACCCGAGACCTACGCATTACGAGTGCGTTGCTCTGGCCATCTGAGCTAAGGCGGCGCGCTGTCCGCACTATGGTGCGATCAGCAACGTCGGTAAGTCTACACAGTTTCCGGGGTGCTCCGAACCAAGGGTCGGGGCACCCCGGAGCGCGGCCGGGCGGGGTGGGTGGTCAGGGGGCTGAGCAGCGCTTTCCGTCGGTCGGGGGTGTGCCTCGGAGGAGGTAGGCGTTGATCGTGGAGTCGACGCAGGCGCTGCCGCGGCCGTAGGCGGTGTGGCCGTCGCCGTCGTAGGTGAGGAGGCGGGCGGAGGAGAGCTGGGAAGCGAGGGCCTGGGCCCAGCGGTACGGGGTGGCCGGGTCGCGCGTCGTGCCGACGACCACGATCGGGGCGGCCCCCTTGGCTTCGATCCGATGCGGCCCGCCCGTCGGCCTCACCGGCCAGTACGCGCAGTTCAGGGAGGCCCACGCCAGCGCCCGCCCGAAGACCGGGGAGGTCTTCTCGAACTGGGGGAGGGCACGTTCGACCTCCTCGGGGGTGTTGAAGGCGGGCGGGAGGTCTAGGCAGTTCACGGCGGCGTTGGCGTACATCAGGTTGGAGTAGGTGCCGCCGGGGTCGCGTTCGAAATAGCTGTCCGAGAGGGCGAGCAGGCCGGTGCCGTTCTCGTTCCTGACCGCCTGGGTGAGGGCCTGACGCAGCTGGGGCCAGGAGCCCTCGTCGTACATCGCCGCGATCACGCCCGTCGTGGCCAGCGACTCGCCGAGCTGCCGGCCGTCGGCGTCGCCGGTCGGGAGCGGTCGCGCGTCCAGCCGCTCGAAGAGCCCGCGCAGGTTCTCGCCGACCTGTGCGGGCGTGCTTCCCAGCACGCAGTCCTTCCGCCCGACGCAGTCCTTCGCGAAGGCCTGGAACGCCGTCTCGAAGCCCGCCGTCTGCTCCTGGTTGAGCCGACGAGCGGGCAGCGACGGGTCCAGCGCGCCGTCCAGCACGAGCCGACCCACGCGCCCCGGGAACAGCCCCGCGTACGTCGCGCCGAGGAACGTCCCGTAGGAGGCGCCGACGTACGTCAGCTTCGCGTCGCCCAGCACGGCCCGCAGGATGTCCATGTCCCGAGCCGCCTCGACCGTGGAGATGTGCCGCAGCAGCTTCGGCGCCCGCTTCCCGCACCCCTCCGCGAACCGCTTGTACGCGGCGACCAGGCCGGTCGTCTCTCCCGTGTCGTCCGGGGTGAGATCCGTCTGCGTGTACGCGTCCATCTGGCGGCCGGTGAGACAGGTGACCGGCTCGCTGCCGGCCACACCCCGGGGGTCGACGGCCACCATGTCGTACTGCGCCCGCACCTTGGCCGGATAGCCGACGCCGGCGTACCCCTGCACGTAGCCGACCGCCGAGCCGCCCGGCCCGCCCGGATTGACCAGCAGCGAGCCGAGCCGCTTGCCCGGCCCGGTCGCCTTCTTCCGCGAGACGGCCAGCTTGATGTCGCCCTCACCCGGATTCCCGTAGTCGAGGGGCGCCCGCATCGTGGCGCACTGGAAGCCGGGGATCTCGCAACCGCGCCAGCTCAGCTTCTGCTCGTAGTACGGGGCCAGCGCCGCCGGTGTCGGGTGGGGCTGCGCGGCAGCGGGTCCCCCGTCCGCCGCCGTGGCCGCCGTGGCCGCCGTGGCCGCCGTACTGGGACCGCCGGAGGAGCAGGCCGAGACGAGCAGCGCGGCTGCGGCGAGCAACGCGCCGCCGGCCCTCAGAGACCGATTCGGCCGGGAAGTGCGCCTGATGTGCATTTCGCGAGCGTAACCACACGCACCCCGATGATCACGAACGGCGACGAAAGCTCCTCGTACGAGTGACACGGTCAAGCGAACGCGCCACCCCCGACCCACCACCCACTGCCCACGACCTACCGTCCACTGCCCCCACTCAATCCCCGACCGCCGCCCACCACCCACTCCCCGACCGCCGGCTGCCAGCCGACGCCCCTCCGCGGCCGCCAGCCGCCAGCCGACGCCCCTCCGCGACTGCCAGGCGCCAGCCGAAGCCCGAGTCACCCCATCACCGACATCGCCCCGTGGCATCAGGAAGGCGCCCCGTCACCCGGCCCGCAACGCCATCGTCATCGCCTCCACGGCCAGCAACGGCGCCACATTCCGGTCCAGCGCCTCCCGACACGCCGCGATCGCGTCGATCCGCCGCAACGTCGACTCCGGCGTCCCACCCCGCGCCATCCGCTCCAGCGTGTCCTGGACCTCGACATTGGCGAGCGCCACCCGCGACCCCAACTGCAGAGCCAGTACGTCCCGGTAGAACCCGGTGAGCTCGGTCAGGGCGAGATCCAGACTGTCCCGCTGCGCCCGCGTACGCCGCCGCTTCTGCTTGTCCTCCAGATCCTTCATCACGCCCGCCGTACCGCGCGGCATGCGCCCGCCCTGCACCGCGCCCAGCGCCGCCTTCAGCTCCTCGGTCTCCTTGGTGTCGACCTCTTCGGCGAGCTGCTTCGACTCCTCCGACGCCGCGTCCACCAGCTCCTGCGCGGCCTTCAGACACCCCCCGATGTCCTCGACCCGCAACGGCAGTTTCAGCACAGCGGCCCGCCGCTCCCGCGCCCGAGGATCGGTCGCGAGCCGCCGGGCGCGCTCGATATGACCCTGGGTGGCCCGCGCCGCCACAGCGGCAGCCTCGGGCTCGATCCCCTCCCGCCGTACGAGCATGTCCGCGACCGCGTCCACGGACGGCGTGAGCAGACCCACGTGCCGGCACCGCGACCGGATCGTCGGCAGCACATCCTCCAGCGAAGGCGCGCACAGCAACCACACCGTCCGTGGGGCGGGCTCCTCCACGGCCTTCAGCACCGCGTTCGCCGACTTCTCGTTCAACCGCTCGGCGTCCTCGACGAGGATGATCTGCCACCGCCCGTTCGCCGGCGACGTGAACGACTTGCGCACCGTGTCCCGCATGTCGTCGGCCAGGATCTGCGTGCCCACGGCCGCCACCGTGCTGACATCCGCGTGGGTCCCCACCAACGCCGTATGACACCCGTCACAGAACCCGCACCCTGGGCTCCCGCCGAGCGCCCGGTCCGGGCTCACACACTGCAACGCCGCCGCGAACGCCCGCGCCGCCGTGATCCGTCCCGAGCCCGGCGGCCCCGTGAACAACCACGCGTGCGTCATCTTCGAAGCCTCGGGAGGCGGCCCGCCGACCTCCGCCGCCGTGACGATGGCGTCCGCATCCCGAGCGGCCGCGTCCAACTGCGCACTCAGCCGCTCCTGCCCCACCAGGTCGTCCCACACGGCCATGACCACCACCACCCGTCCCAGACACCTCTCGCGCCCATTGTGCGCGACCCCACCGACAACGCGTCCCGCGCACGATCACCGCCCCACCTCAGCGCGCGTGACCGGTCCCTTGTGCGGGGAGGGCTCAAGCGGCCCGGTACGGGGAGTGGGCCGAGCGCCAATCGCCGAGCGGCAAGCAGCAAGAGCGGCAAGCGGTGAGAGGCAAGCGAGCCCACCAGCCCGCCCCCACCCCCGCCCGCCTCAACGACTCCCCGTTCAACGACTCCCCGTTCAACGACTCACCGGCGCCGCCGCCCCCAACCGCGCCGCTCCTCACCGTCGTCCTCGCCACGCGGGCCCAACAGCTCGTCCGCCAGAGTCGGCAGGTCGTCCAGCGGTGTCTCCTCGGCCCAGTCCGAGCGAGGCCGCCTCCGAGGAGCCCCCGTCTCATCGACCTGCGGAAGCTCCCGCGTCCGATCCTCCGTCCCATCCGGCCCGGGCCGCTCGTCCCGGAAGAACCCCGGCGGCACCCGATCGTCCCGCACCGGTGGCAGCACCGCCGTCTCCTCGGCTTCGCCCGCACCCGAAGGCACCTGCGGCAACACCGTGGTCTCATCCTCCGAGTCCGCCCCCGAAGACGGCACCGGCGGCTTCGGCAACTTCGCCGTCGTCTCCGAATCCGACCCACCCGGCGGCACCCGATCGTCCCGCACGGGCGGCAGCACCGCCGTCTCGTCCACCGGCCCACCGGACGCGTTCGTCGGCGTCACAACAGGCGTAGGCACAGTCACCGCCTCGTCAGCGCCGCCGCTCCGCGAAGCTCCCGAAGCTCCATCTCCCCGCTCAGCCCCAGAAGCCCCCGAAGCCCCACCGCCGCGCTCAGCCCCAGCACCCGACCCGTCAGCAGCGCCCCTCCCCGTCTCCCTCTCAGCCGCGGCAGCCCTCTCCGCCGCAGCCCTCTCCGCCTCAGCCGCGGCAGCCCGCTCAACAGCAGCCCGCTCGGCAGCCCTCCGCTCAGCCTCAGCGACAGCAGCCACCCGCTGCGCCTCCGCCGCGGCGGCCACCCTCCGAGCCTCCTCGGCGCGAAGCAAGGCCTCCTCGGCCTTCCGCTGCTTCTCCAGGCGCCGGGCCTCCGCCTCCGCCCGCAACCGCTGCTCCTCCGCGGCCTGCTGACGTCGGCGTTCCTCCTCGGCCCGCCGCCGCTCCTCCTCCTCGGCCCGGGCCTTCTCCTCCGCGAGGAGCCGCGCCTGCTCCTCCTCGGCACGGCGACGCGCCTCCTCGGCCCGCTGCCGGGCCTCCTCGGCCTGCCGCTCCGCCTCACGCCGCTGAGCCTCCTCCAGCTCGCGCCGCTTGCGCTCCTCCTCCTCGGCACGCAGCCGGGCGAGCTCCTCCTGGCGCTCCCGCTCCAGCCGCTCCTCCTCGGCCTTCCGCGCGGCCTCTTCCTCGGCCCTGCGCCGCGCTTCCTCCTCGGCCTTGCGCCGGGCCTCCTCCTGCGCCTGGATCTCGGCCTCGGACAGCGGCAACATCACATCGAGCCGATGCCGGACAACGGTCGTGACCGCCTCGGGGTCCTGCCCGGCGTCGACGACCAGGTACCTGCCGGCGTCCGCCGCGGCCAGCGTCAGGAACCCCGCCCGCACCCGCTCGTGGAACTCCGCCGGCTCCGACTCCAACCGGTCCGGCGCCTCGGTGAACCGCTCCCGCGCCGTCTCCGGCGACACATCGAGCAGCACCGTCAGATGAGGAACGAGCCCATCCGTCGCCCACCGCGAGATCCGGGCGATCTCGGTCGGCGAGAGGTCCCGCCCTGCCCCTTGATAGGCCACGGACGAATCGATGTACCGGTCCGAGATGACCACGGCGCCCCGCTCCAACGCGGGCCGCACCACGGTGTCCACATGCTCGGCACGATCCGCCGCGTACAGAAGCGCCTCGGCCCGATGCGACAGACCGGCCGACGACACGTCCAGCAGAATCGACCGCAGCCGCTTCCCCACCGGCGTGGCCCCCGGCTCCCGCGTCACCACGACCTCGTGCCCCTTGGCCCGGATCCACTCGGCGAGCGCCTCGACCTGAGTGGACTTCCCCGCACCGTCACCGCCCTCCATGGCGATGAAGAACCCGGTGTCCGCGGGCGCCTGTTCCGGATCGTCGCCCCCCAGCAGGGCGTCCCGCAGGTCCTGCCGAAGCGGCACCCCGGACCGGTCGTCGACCTTGGCGAGCACCAGCGCGGCGACCGGCAGCAGCAGCGCCCCCACCAGCATCAGCGTGAACGCCGCACCACCGTGGGCGAACACGAACTTGCCGCTCTCCAGCCGGTGCGGTCCGATGACGGCGGCGACCAGCGGAGCGACGAGCGCCGCCAACGCCACGAACACCCGTACGACGGCGTGCAGATGCTCGGTGGTCCGGGCCCGCCGGGAGTCCTCGGCCTCCTGGTCGAGCAGCGTGTGCCCCGTGTTCGCGGCGATCCCCGCACCGGCACCGGCCAGCCCCAGGATCAGCACCACACTCGTGACGTCCGGCGTCAGCCCGGCGGCCAGTAGCGCGACACCGGTGAAGGCGATCGCGAGAGCGAGCAGCCGGCGCCTTGACAGCGAGGGCAGCACGGAGGGCCCACGCCGGATCCCGACGACGACCCCACCGGTCAGCGCGGCCACCAGCAGCCCGAACAGCACCGGCCCGCCACCGAGGTCCTTGGCGTGCAGCACGGCGACGGCGACGGCCGCGGCGACCGCGCCGGCGACCGCACCGCAGGCGGGCACGAGGAGCGGAATGGCGCCCGTACGGCCCTTGTCGACACCGGTGCCGGTCTTGGGCCGGCGCAGCCCCTCCAGCGGCGACCGCGCGCGCGGGGTGCGCGTCTTGGGCAGTTCGAGGAAGGTCACCAAGGACAGCGAGGCGGCGAAGAGCCCGGCGGCGACGTACGAGGCGAGCGCGGCCTGGTGCTGCCCGAACCAGTCGATGCCCGCGCCCAGCAGGTTGTTGAGCAAGGCGGCCACGACGAGGACGGCGGCAGCGAGGGGCACCGCCACGAACCCGGTCCGCAGGGCCAGGCGCCGCAGCGCGTCCATGTGGTCCGGCAGCGGGCGTACGGTCGCGCCCTCCAGCGGCGGGGCGGGCAGCAGCGCGGGCGCCGCGCTCTCCCGGCAGACCGTCCAGAACCGCTCGGCGACACCGACGACGAACACGGTGACCAGCAGCACCGCGAGCGCGTTGTCCGGCGTCCAGTCGATCCACAGGGGCGCCACGATCAGCAGCAGGACCCGCAGTCCGTCCGCGCCGACCATCGTCCAGCGGCGGTCGAGCGGACCCTCCTGGGAGGTCAGCGAGGTGAGCGGCCCGAGAAGTACGGCGCCGAAGAGCAGCGTCGCGAGAGCGCGCGTGCCGAAGACGGCAGCGACCGTCAGGGCGACGCCTCGGTATCCACCGCCGAAGGAGCCCTCGGCGATCGCGGTCTGGAAGGTGAGGAGCACCAGCACGAACAGCGCGAGCACATCGCCCACGCCGCCCACGAGCTGTGCGCTCCACAACCGTTTCAACTGCGGCCGGCGCAGCAGCGCGCGCACGGCACGCTCCCTGGAATCGGCTGCCAGTGCCTCGTCGGGGGCCGGGTTGTGGGCCGTCGGCTGCTCGGCTCGCATCATGCTTTCAGCCTATCGGCACCCACCGACACCCCGAAGCAGCGCCCGAACGCACGCACACCGCACCACCAAGTCGCACAAACGGAGCAGATCGAGCAAAGAAGAGGTGAAGATTCCAGCCAACGCGAACGGCGGCCAAGTCAGGGGCGCGGGAACTGCGTGATCAGCCACAACCCACCCGCGGCCGCCGAACCACCCGCACCCCCGAGCTACTAGGCGCCCTCTCCCGAAGCCGCGGCCTTCTTCGCCGCCACCTTCTTCGCAGGAGCCGCCTTCTTCGCAGGAGCCGCCTTCTTCGCCGCAGCGGTCTTCGAAGTCGCCGTCTTCTTCGCGGCGGTCTTCTTCGCCGGCGCGGCCTTCTTCGCGGTGGCGGCCTTGGTCGCCGTCTTCTTCGCGGGCGCCTTCTTCGCCGTCTTCTTGGCGGGAGCCTTCGCCCGCTTCTCCGCGAGCAGCTCGAACCCGCGCTCGGGCGTGATCGTCTCCACGCTGTCCCCGGACCGCAGCGTCGCGTTGGTCTCGCCGTCGGTGACGTACGGCCCGAAGCGGCCGTCCTTCACCACGACCGGCTTGCCGCTGACGGGGTCCTCCCCCAGCTCCTTCAGCGGCGGCTTGGCGGCGGCCCGCCCACGCTGCTTGGGCTGGGCGTAGATCGCCAGAGCCTCTTCGAGGGTGATCGTGAAGAGCTGGTCCTCGGTCTGCAGCGACCGCGAGTCCGTGCCCTTCTTCAGGTACGGCCCGTACCGCCCGTTCTGCGCGGTGATCTCCTGCCCCTCGGCGTCCGCGCCGACGACCCGCGGCAGCGACATCAGCTTGAGGGCGTCGTCGAGGGTCACCGTGTCCAGGGACATCGACTTGAACAGCGAGGCCGTACGCGGCTTGACCGCGTTCTTGCCGGTCTTCGGCGTGCCCTCGGGAAGGATTTCCGTGACGTACGGCCCGTAGCGCCCGTCCTTGGCGACGATCTGGTGCCCGGTCGCCGGGTCGGTCCCCAGCTCGAAGTCGCCGCTCGGCTTCGCCAGCAGCTCCTCCGCCAGCTCGACCGACAGCTCGTCCGGAGCCAGGTCCTCGGGGATGTCGGCGCGCTGGTGCCCCTCGGCATCCTTCTCACCGCGCTCGATGTACGGGCCGTAGCGCCCGACGCGCAGCACGATGTCGTTGCCGACGGGGAAGGACGACACCTCGCGGGCGTCGATCGCGCCCAGGTCGGTGACGAGTTCCTTCAGTCCGCCGAGGTGGTCCCCGTCGCCGTTGCCGGCCTCGGCCGCCGCGCCGCCCACGCCCGTGGGCTCGCCGAAGTAGAACCGCTTCAGCCACGGCACCGCCTGGGCCTCACCGCGTGCGATGCGGTCGAGGTCGTCCTCCATCCTGGCGGTGAAGTCGTAGTCGACGAGCCGCCCGAAGTGCTTCTCCAGGAGGTTGACCACGGCGAAGCTCAGGAAGGACGGCACGAGGGCCGTGCCCTTCTTGAACACATAGCCCCGGTCGAGGATCGTGCCGATGATCGACGCGTACGTCGACGGGCGGCCGATCTCGCGCTCTTCGAGCTCCTTGACCAGCGACGCCTCGGTGTAGCGGGCCGGGGGCTTGGTGGCGTGCCCGTCGACCGTGATCTCCTCGGCGGAGAGCGCGTCACCCTCGCTGACCTGCGGCAGTCGGCGCTCGCGGTCGTCCAGCTCGGCGTTCGGGTCGTCGGCGCCCTCGACGTAGGCCTTGAGGAAGCCGTGGAAGGTGATCGTCTTGCCGGAGGCGCTGAACTCGGCGTCCCGGCCGTCGGCGGCGGTGCCACCGATCTTCACCGTGACGCTGTTGCCCGTCGCGTCCTTCATCTGGGAGGCGACGGTCCGCTTCCAGATCAGCTCGTACAGCTTGAACTGGTCACCGGTCAGACCGGTCTCGGCAGGTGTGCGGAAACGATCACCCGAGGGGCGGATCGCCTCGTGCGCCTCCTGCGCGTTCTTGACCTTCCCGGCGTACGTACGCGGCTGTGCCGGCAGGTAGTCGGCGCCGTACAGCTGCGTGACCTGGGCCCGGGCGGCGGCCACGGCGGTGTCGCTGAGCGTCGTGGAGTCCGTACGCATATAGGTGATGAAGCCGTTCTCGTACAGCTTCTGCGCCACCTGCATCGTCGCCTTGGCTCCGAAGCCCAGCTTGCGCGAGGCCTCCTGCTGGAGCGTCGTCGTGCGGAAGGGGGCGTACGGCGAGCGGCGGTACGGCTTGGACTCGACGGAGCGCACCGCGAACCGGGTGTTCTCCAGGGCAGCGGCCAGCGCTCGCGCGTTCGCCTCGTCCAGGTGCAGGACGTTCGCGCCCTTGAGCTGCCCGAGGGAGTCGAAGTCGCGGCCCTGGGCGACGCGGCGGCCGTCGACCGACTGCAGGCGTGCGACCAGCGACGACGGGTCGGAGGCGTCGCCGGCGCGGCCCGTGGCGAAGGTGCCGGTCAGGTCCCAGTACTCGGCCGAGCGGAAGGCGATGCGCTCGCGCTCCCGCTCCACCACGAGCCGGGTCGCGACGGACTGGACGCGGCCCGCCGACAGGCGCGGCATGACCTTCTTCCACAGGACCGGCGAGACCTCGTAGCCGTAGAGACGGTCGAGGATGCGGCGGGTCTCCTGGGCGTCGACGAGCTTCTGGTTGAGCTCGCGCGGGTTGGCGACGGCGGCCTGGATCGCGGCCTTGGTGATCTCGTGGAAGACCATCCGCTTGACCGGGACCTTGGGCTTGAGGACCTCCTGGAGGTGCCAGGCGATGGCCTCGCCCTCGCGGTCCTCATCGGTGGCGAGGAAGAGCTCGTCGGACTCCTTCAGCAGGTCCTTGAGCTTCCTGACCTGCGCCTTCTTGTCCGCGTTGACCACGTAGACGGGCGCGAAGTCGTGCTCGACGTCCACGCCGAGGCGGCGCACCTCGCCGGTGTACTGCTCGGGCACCTCCGCGGCGCCGTTGGGAAGGTCGCGGATGTGCCCCACGCTCGCCTCGACGATGTAGCCGGGGCCGAGATAGCCCTTGATCGTCTTCGCCTTGGCAGGCGACTCGACGATCACGAGTCGGCGGCCGCCCTTCGCGGTCTCGCTGGTCGGGGACAACTTCGCTCTTCTCTCCGGTCGACGCTGGGTTCCCCCAGGCTTGCGTCCCGGGGCGGGCACCCCCTGAGGTCGGTGCCTCGCACGGGGCTCGGCGTCGGCCCGGGGGTCGGGTCATGCTGACGCTGCGGAGTGTGACGGTACATCCCGCCCCCGTGTCAAACGGGAAAAGCCCGCAACGGCCACTCGAACGGTAACCCGACTACCGCCATTCCTGCCGCCCGGCGTCTTCATCGGCTCCTTCGGGCCGATACGGAGGGTCATCTCTCAGTTACGTGCCCATGCCCCGGCTCCAGCCCCGGAGCCCCTTCAGATGCGGGTGAAGCACCATGCGCCGAGCACGAGGGCGGTGACCGCCATGACGCTCGCGAGTGTCGCCGATGTCACGGGGTGCACCCCGTGGGCGACGGGCCGACCCTGCCGCAGCCGGGTCGTGGTCCACAGCAGCAGCCCGCCCCCGAACAGGGCGAACACCACTCCCACGAAGATCGCCGGTCCGCTCTCCATGTCCCGTTCTCCCACCCCTCGACTGGCCCGGGACGGGAGGCTGGCACGGACGGGAAGCGGGCGCGCGAACCCGAGGTGAACGCGAGGCGTCCGGGCTCTCAGACCGAGCCGGGCGTGGGTATCTTCCCGGTCGTCTTCGACACATCGGCGTTGCGCACCGTGCACACCACCTTGTTGAAGCCCTTCTCCCATTCCGTCTTGTCCGAGACCCAACCCGACACGATCAGGTCAGCGCCGGGTGCCCAAGTCGACTCGAACCTGTTGGTGCACAGCTTGCCGCCTTCGTCGAGGGCCCCTTGGAAGGTCATGCTGTCCGGGGCCTGGACCGATCCGACGACCTGGTCGGTGTGCGCTTCGGCACAGTCGGTCAGCGGTGCGTCGTACCCCTCGTCCTCCCTCGTGGTGTAGTCCCAGCAGTCGCCGACGGCCATCTGAGTGGGCCACAGATTCATGCCCACGTCACGGAGTCGGCCCACCTCACCGCCGATCGGGACGTGCTTGCCGAGTACGAGACATGCCGTACCGCCCTTGGCCGTGGCGAAGCCCTCCTTCGTGGGGACGAGCGCGTAGACGCCCGCGTCGGGCAGGGCCTCGGCCAGCGGGTCGGCCTGACCGGCGCAGCGCTGCGCGCCGCCGGCCCTGGCGTCCGCGTGGTCCGACGCCGTCTCTATCGCCACGACCTGGCCGTCCGGCCAGTCCTCGTCGCAGTCCACCACACCGAGGTCGGGCACCGACTCGAACGCCGCCCCCGTCCACACGGCCTTGACGCAGTCCCCCACCTGCAGCGCCTTCTTGAGCGCGGCCTTCTCGCCGTAGGGGTACTCCGAGCCCGGCGGCGACACGAGCGCCTGCGGCGTCTCGGAGGGCTTGGGGGCCGGCCCGCCCGCCCATTTCACCGCGGCCCAGGTCCCGCCGCCCGCCACCAGCAGCACGGCGACCACGATCGCGACGATCGCCGCCACGGGCATCTTCGGTTTCCCTCCACCTGGCGGCGGGGGCCCACCGGCCGTGATGGTCGGAAACTGCGCGTTCCCCGGCGGTTGCCCACCACCGCCCCCGTACGGCCCCGACGGGATGCCCGCGTACGGCGACGACTGCTGGCCGACGGTGCCGCCGTACGGCGTGGGCCGGCTGCCATCCGGCGTGCTCCCGTACGGCGCGGGCGGGCCACCGCCGTCGGGGTTGTAGCCGTCGTACGGGCCACGGGGCTGCTGCCCCTGCTGCCACTGGCCGTACGGCGAGGAGCCACCCGGGCCGGCCGGGCCCGCGCCCGGTGTGGGCGGGCCGCCCGCCGGGGTGTACGGGGTGTTCGGCGCCGGGGGCCCACCGGGCGTGTGCGGGGCCCCGGGGGTCTGTGGCGTGTACGGCGTGTGGGGCGCGCCCGGAGTGTTCGGTGTGCCCGCGACACCGTGCTGGCCTGCCGACACGTACCCGGGCGGGGTGCTCGCCACGTACCCCGGGGGCGCACCGGCGGTCTCGTGACCGCCGGGGGCGCCGGGGGTACCGGGAGTGCCGGGTGCCGGTCCGAAGCTTCCGGGGGCCGAGGCGGGGGTCGCTCCCCAGCCCGGCGGTGTCGACGCGCTGCCGGCGTCCGCCACCCGCTCCAGGCCGCGTGCCACCGCCTCCGGCGACAGCCGGCGCACCGGGTCCTTGATGAGCAATCCGTGCAGGACGGGGGCCAGTTCACCGGCGCGGGCGGGGGGCGTCGGCTCCTCGCCGAGCAGGGCCGTGAGGGTGGCGTACTCGCCGTGCCGGTCGAAGGGGCCCCGGCCCTCGACCGCCGCGTACAGCGTGGCGCCGAGCGAGAACAGGTCGGCGGCCGGTGTCGGCGGCTCGCCCCGCGCGCGCTCGGGTGCCAGATACCCGGGGGTGCCGAGGATGCCGGCGGTGGCGGTGAGCCGGGGTTCGCGGGACTCCGGCTGGAGCGCGATGCCGTAGTCGGTGAGCAGCACGCGCGCGTAGGGGTCGCCCGAGGAGTCGGCGGCCAGCAGGATGTTGGCCGGTTTCACGTCCCGGTGCAGGATGCCGATCCGGTGCCCCGCCGTGAGCGCGTCGAGGACGGCGAGGCCGATTCGGGCGACCTGCTCGGGCGGGAGCGGCCCCCGCTGCCGTACGACCGCCTGGAGGTCGATCGCGTCCGGCACGTACTCCATGACGATCCACGGCAGGCCCTCGTGCAGCACCACGTCGTGGACGGTCGCCACATGCGGATGTCCGCGCAGCCGCGCGGCGTGCCGGGCCTCGCTGCGGGCCCGGGCGATGCGCTGCGCCGGCTCGGCGGCGTCCATCGAAACCTCGGGCAGGGAGATCTCCTTCATGGAGACCTCGCAGGCCAACTCCTCGTCGTACGCGAGCCAGACCCGGCCCATGCCGCCCGCGCCCAGAGTGCGCAGCAGTCGGTACCGGTCGTTGATGATCCTTCCCTGGCCCTGCTCCGGCGTATCCCCCGCCATCGCGATCCCCCGATCCCCCAGAGACAGCGCGTGCCTCCCCCGAGGACACGTCGAATCCGTCTCTTGAAAATAGCTTCGCACGCACCACTGACAGGAGCCCTTTTACGGACCAATTCAGACAGAGGGGACGCATGGGCCCCAGGAGTGCGAATACGCCCCGCATGTTGCGGGGACGGGCGCCGGGCGGGGTACCGGTACCGTCACCGGGCGGTACGGAAATCGTCACCGGGCCGGTTCGAGGAACCCCTGTTCCACCAGCAGCCGGATCTGCACCGGCGTCCGGTCGCGCAATGCCACCGGGTCCTCGCCGACGAGCTGGGCGATGGCGTCCAGAATCCGACCCGCGCTGAGCGTGCCGTCGCACACGCCTGCGAATCCCGCGCCGACCGTGTCCACCTTCGTGGCCCGGCGCATGCCCCGGTTCTGACGCAACACCACATGCTCGGGGTCCTCGGCGCCGGGCAGCCCGACCTGCTCCTGGACGACCTCGGCGGTGAGCCGGAAGTGCGCGGCGAGGAGCGCCGCGTCGTCGTTCGCCCGCAGGTAGTCGACGCGCGCGAAGTGCTCCCGCACGGTCTCGCCGAGCGGCTGTTCGACCGGATGCGGCCACTCCTCGACGGTGATCGAGGGCTCGGTGTCGGCGGCCGCCGACCTGCGCAGCGTGATCCAGCCGAACCCGACGCCCTTCACCTTCCGTGCCTCGAACTCGTCGAGCCACGCGTCGTACCGCGCCTGGTACTCGGCCGCGTCACCTCGATGGTCGCCCGCGTCCCGCAGCCACAACTCGACGTACTGCGTGACGTCCTGGACCTCCCGCTGCACGATCCACGCGTCGCAGCCGCGCGGCACCCACGACCGGAGCCGCTCCTGCCAGTCCTCCCCCTCCACGTGCTGCCAGTTGGCGAGGAACTGCGCGAACCCGCCCTCGTTCAGCCGCTCCCCCGCCTGTGAGACGAGCGTGCGGCACAGATCGTCCCCGCCCATCCCGCCGTCCCGGTAGGTGAGCCGGGCGCCGGGCGAGATCACGAACGGCGGATTCGACACGATGAGGTCGTACGTCTCGTCCTCCCCGACCGGCTCGAAAAGCGAGCCCTCGCGCAGCTCGGCCGCCGGTGCGCCGGAGAGCGCCAGCGTGAGCGCCGTGATGTGCAGCGCGCGCGGGTTGAGGTCGGTCGCCGTCACGCGCGTGGCGTGCTGGGCGGCGTGCAGCGCCTGGATACCGGAGCCGGTGCCGAGGTCGAGGGCGGCGGCGACGGGCGTGCGCACGGTGATGCCGGCGAGGGTCGTGGACGCCCCGCCCACGCCGAGCACGACGCCTTCGTCCTTGCTCCCGATGCCAGCGGCCCCGCCGACCGCACACCCCAGGTCGGACACGATGAACCAGTCCTCACCGCCGGGCCCGCCGTAGGGCCTCACGTCGACGGCGGCGGCGACGTCAGCGCCGTCGTCACCCGCCCGGACCAACCAGCCGCTCTCCACGCACGCGTCCACGGGCAGCACACCCTCCACGCGCGCGCGTGGCACCGGCTGCTGCAACAGGAACAGCCGCACCAGCCCCTCCAGCGCCGTCTCCCCCCGAGTGGCCCTGAGCGCCGGGACGACCTCGCTCCGCGCCAACGCCGCGTACGCGGAGGCACCGAGCAACTCGAGCAGCCCATCGGCGGTGAAGTCCGCGCCGAGCAGCGCCTCACGCAGCCGAGCAGCAACATCGGAGCGGTCGACAGAGGGCAGAGAAGACAGCCTGAAGTCACTCACACCGCTCAGCGTAGCCGCGTGGGGGAGGGTGGGCGCAGCGGCACCTCGCACCGCCGAGCCGCGGAACCCGCCCCCGCCCAGCACGACCGCCGGGTGGCTGACGCGGCCCCGGCCCAGTCAGCCGCCGCTCAGCTCTTGGTCGCCGAAGCCGGTGCCGAGGCCACCCCGGAGGGAGTCGCGGACCTGCAGCTCTCCTGCTCGGCCATGGCCTTGCCCACCTCCCCCTTCTCCAGCTCCTTCAGCGCGTCGCTGCCGGTCTTGCTCAGCTTCTCCAACTCGGTGGCGACACCCTCGAGCCCGTCCGCGAACTTCGCCTGGTCCTTCGTGTTCAGCGCGTCCGACTTCTTCTTCAGATCGGCGTAGGCGGTGGAGAGCTGGTTCAGCTCCGCCACCGCGGCCTTCTGCTTCTTCTCGCCCTCCTCGACGTCCGGCGCCCCGGCCTGCTGAATGGCCGTCGCCATCGCCTTGTAGGCGTCGGAGATGTCCTGGAAGCCCTGGGAGTCGGCCTTCTGCACGTCCGCCGGTGCGCTGTCGTCCGAGGTCTCCTTCTGGATCGAGGCGTTGGCCGCCGCGATCTTCTTGATCTGCGGCTGTACGGAGTCGCAGACCTCCTTGGCCCAGGAGTTCAGTTTGTCGTTCGTCTCGTCGTCGCTGCTGCAGCCGGACAGCGCCAGTACCAGTACCGCACCGCCGGACAGTGCGGCCGCGAGCTTCTTGTTCACCGGATTGGTCCCTTCCGTGGCTCTCGGCCCCGGAACATACACGCCAGATGGGCGACACCTGTGTGCCGAGCACCCCCCGTGCACCCTTTTGTAACCATTTGCACCAAGAGAGAGAAGGCTCACGGAGAACGCCGGCATGCACAAGGGCGGGCGGGCGGCACGTCAACGCGTGCCGCCCGCCCGCCCCTTGAGCTGGACCCTCGTGAGGCCGGCCGTCAGACCGCCTACGAAACCACCGCCGGATCCGCCGACTTGGCCACCCGCTCGGAGTTGCCTTCGTCACCCACGGCGATCCCGCGCCGCTTCGACACGTACACCGCCCCGACGATCACGGCGATCGAGGCCACGGCGATCGCGACCCGCAGACCGACGCTCTTGTCCTCGCCGTAGCTGAACTGGACGACCGCGGGCGCGATGAGCAGCGCGACGAGGTTCATCACCTTCAGCAGCGGGTTGATGGCCGGTCCCGCCGTGTCCTTGAACGGGTCGCCGACCGTGTCGCCGATGACGGTCGCGGCATGGGCCTCACTGCCCTTGCCGCCGTGATGGCCGTCCTCGACGAGCTTCTTGGCGTTGTCCCACGCGCCTCCGGAGTTGGCGAGGAACACCGCCATCAGCGTCCCGGTCCCGATCGCCCCGGCGAGATACGCGCCCAGCGCGCCGACCCCGAGCGTGAACCCGACCGCGATCGGCGCCATGACCGCGAGCAGACCGGGCGTGGCCAGCTCCCGCAGGGCGTCCTTGGTGCAGATGTCGACGACCCGGCCGTACTCCGGCTTCTCGCTGTAGTCCATGATCCCGGGGTGCTCGCGGAACTGCCGCCGCACCTCGTAGACCACCGCGCCCGCCGACCGGGAGACCGCGTTGATCGCCAGCCCCGAGAAGAGGAAGACGACCGCGGCGCCCGCGACGAGCCCGACGAGGTTGTTCGGCTGCGAGATGTCCATCATCAGGTTCATCGGCGCGCCTTCGCCGGAGACCTTCTCACCGACGTCGTTCGCGGCCGTGAGGATCGCGTCGCGGTACGAGCCGAAGAGCGCGGCGGCCGCGAGTACGGCCGTGGCGATGGCGATGCCCTTGGTGATGGCCTTGGTGGTGTTGCCGACGGCGTCCAGGTCGGTGAGCACCTGGGCGCCCGCGCCCTCGACGTCGCCGGACATCTCGGCGATGCCCTGCGCGTTGTCGGAGACCGGCCCGAACGTGTCCATGGCGACGATGACGCCGACCGTGGTGAGCAGACCGGTGCCGGCGAGCGCCACCGCGAACAGCGCGAGCATGATCGACGTACCGCCGAGCAGGAACGCCCCGTACACGCCGAGGCCGATCAACAGGGCGGTGTACACGGCCGATTCGAGACCGATGGAGATACCGGCGAGGACGACGGTGGCCGCGCCGGTCAGCGAACTCTTGCCGATGTCCTTCACGGGACGCCGACTGGTCTCGGTGAAGTAGCCGGTCAGCTGCTGGATCAGCGCGGCCAGCACGATGCCGATGGCCACCGCGATGACCGCGAGGACCCGTGGGTCGCCGCCGTGGCCCGCGATCGCCGTGTCCGTGACCCCTTCGAGGTCGGCGTACGACGACGGCAGGTAGGCGTAGACGGCGATGGCGACGAGCACCAGGGAGATCACCGCAGAGATGAAGAAGCCGCGGTTGATCGCGGACATGCCGCTGCGGTCCGTGCGGCGTGGCGCCACCGCGAAGATGCCGATCATCGCGGTGATCACGCCGATCGCGGGCACGATCAGCGGGAACGCGAGCCCGGCGTCACCGAACGCCGCCTTGCCGAGGATCAGCGCGGCGACGAGCGTCACGGCGTAGGACTCGAAGAGGTCGGCCGCCATGCCCGCGCAGTCGCCGACGTTGTCGCCCACGTTGTCGGCGATGGTCGCGGCATTGCGCGGGTCGTCCTCCGGAATGCCCTGCTCGACCTTGCCGACCAGGTCGGCGCCGACGTCGGCGGCCTTGGTGAAGATGCCGCCACCGACACGCATGAACATGGCGATGAGGGCGGCCCCGAGGCCGAATCCCTCCAGCACCTTCGGCGCGTCGGCCGCGTACACGAGCACCACGCAGGACGCGCCGAGGAGGCCGAGCCCCACCGTGAACATGCCGACGACGCCGCCCGTGCGAAATGCGATCTTCATCGCCTTGTGCGAGACGGCGGTGAGATCTTTTTCCGGCTCTCCAGGTGCCGGTGTCGCTTCCCGAGCCGCTGCGGCGACGCGCACATTGCTGCGCACGGCGAGCCACATACCGATATAACCGGTGGCCGCCGAGAACAGCGCGCCGATCAAGAAGAACACCGAGCGTCCGGCGCGCTGATTCCAGTCGTCCGCGGGCAGCAGCATGAGCAGGAAGAACACGACGACGGCGAATACGCCGAGCGTGCGCAACTGTCGTGCCAGATAGGCGTTCGCGCCTTCCTGTACGGCCGCCGCGATCTTCTTCATGCTGTCGGTGCCCTCGCCCGCGGCGAGCACCTGGCGGACCAGGACCCCGGCGACGGCGAGCGCGGCCAGTGCCACGACGCCGATCACCAGGACGATGATCCGGTTGTCGTCGGTCAGGACCGCGGCTGCGACGTTCGTGGTGTGGTCAAACCTTTGAGGGGTAGAAAGCCCCGCCATTCGTCCTCCTTGACGCTTGGGCTGAGCTCAAGATGTGGACGGATTGTAGGGAGCGGAACCTGATCAAAACAGTGCACGGGAAACGCAATTGGCCTTCACATGCCCTTGAGCAAATGATCCGCACGTGATCCGCACGCGGGCACATTACTCGAAAGAGGTAACGCCTCAAAGGCATTGACGCTTGATCGAATTATCGCGTGATTGATCGTGAATTCCTTCACGAATTCCGGTGTTCCGATGAACGGTGATCGGAATAACTGTCGAACAAACACGAAGGGCCCTGCTCAGCAGGGCCCTCGCGGTACTACTTGAAGTTGTGAGGATCAGGTCAGGGCAGCACGGCGACCGACGGTGTCGTCGGCCAGGTCATGCGGATCAGTCCGCCGTTCTCCCCGGCGGAGACCTCGACGTCGTCGACGAGGCCGCTGATGACCGCGAGGCCCATGTCGTCCTCCTCGAGATCGACGTCCGCTCCGCCACCGGCACCCGATGACGAGTCACCGGGGACGGCGTGCGGCGCCTCGTCGCCCACCTCGATGGAGAACTGCTTCTCCTCCTCGATCAGCGACACCCGCACCGGCGCCGAGATACCGCTGCTCTGATGCAGTCCGACGGCACGGGTGCACGCCTCACCGACGGCCAACCTGACCTCGTCGAGGACGGCCTCGTCCACTCCGGCCCTGCGCGCCACCGCTGCCGCCACCAGTCGGGCGGTCCGGACGTGCTCGGGCAGCGCGCTGAAGCGGAGTTCAACGGTGGCCATGCATCCCCCTCGGAACTACGGGCGTGCTGTCGGAGGGCCGGGCCGCACGGGCCCGGTCCCCCTCACTTGTCTGTGGCCGTCCGGGCACAGGGCCCGGACGGACGTGATCAGTCAGTGGCCGCCACCGCTTCGTCGACCGAGGTGTGAATCGGGAACACCTTGGTCAGACCGGTGATGCGGAAGATCTTCAAAATCCGCTCCTGGTTGCACACCAGGCGCAGCGAGCCCTCGTGGGCCCGTACTCGCTTCAGGCCGCCCACCAGAACGCCGAGCCCGGTGGAGTCGAGGAAGTCGACGCCCTCCATGTCGACGACGAGGTGGAAACTCCCGTCGTTGACCAGCTCGACCAGCTGCTCACGCAGCTTGGGCGCGGTATAAACGTCGATTTCGCCACCGACCTCGACGACCGTACGATCGCCGACGGTACGGGTCGACAGGGACAGGTCCACGGATCCTCCAGCACCTTGCTATCGAGCGTTCGCCCCTCGGGACACCTCGGCTTGAAAGCCCCCGGGACGGTTCGCCAGCCGCGATGGCATTCAATCACTTACCGGCAGGCGTGCACGACGCCTTGGCTCCATTGTCCGTCACGCCGGTGACACACTCGATGCCGATGGCCAAGAATCACCGATCCGATCGATCCCCGACGGACACTGCCCCCAGCCCCTCGCCGGGCACGGTCCTGGACCGGCTCGCCTCGGGGCCGAGCCGGGCTTCGCGCATCACTCATACGGAGCATGTGCCCCCGCGCGCGGGCCGCCATGCCGTCTGGCCTGACCGGATCCGCTCGGAGGTCGTCGCCGCCGTACAGTCCGCCGGAATCGAACATCCCTGGGCCCACCAGGCACTCGTCGCCGAGCACGCGCTGGACGGCGACTCGGTCGTGGTCGCCACCGGCACCGCCTCCGGCAAGTCGCTCGCCTATCTCGTCCCGGTCCTCTCCCGCCTCCTGGACGGCGCCGAGGCCCCCAACGGCCGCGGGGCGACCACGCTCTACCTGGCCCCCACCAAAGCCCTCGCGGCGGATCAGTGCCGATCCGTGAAGGAACTTTCACAACCTCTCGGAAACGCGGTCCGCCCGGCCGTGTACGACGGCGACACACCCGTCGAGGAACGCGAGTGGGTGCGCCAGTACGCCAACTACGTCCTCACCAACCCCGACATGCTCCACCGCGGAATCCTCCCCTCCCACCCTCGTTGGTCCTCGTTCCTGCGTGCCCTCAAGTACGTGGTCATCGACGAGTGCCACACCTATCGCGGCGTCTTCGGCTCCCACGTCGCCCAGGTGCTGCGCCGTCTGCGCCGCCTCTGCGCCCGCTACGGCGCCGAGCCCGTCTTCCTGCTGGCCTCCGCGACCGCCGCCGAGCCCTCGGTCGCCGCCGGCCGCCTCACCGGCGTCCAGGTCACCGAGGTCGCGGACGACGCCTCGCCCCGTGGTGAACTGGTGTTCGCCCTCTGGGAGCCCCCGCTCACCGACCTGCACGGCGAGAAGGGCGCCCCGGTCCGGCGTACGGCGACGGCCGAGACGGCGGACCTGCTGACCGATCTGATCCTGCAAGACGTGCGTTCGGTCGCCTTCGTACGCTCCCGGCGCGGTGCCGAACTGATCTCGGTGATCGCCCAGGAACGTCTCGCCGAGGTGGACCGCTCCCTGGCCCGCCGCGTGGCCGCCTACCGTGGCGGCTACCTCCCCGAGGAACGCCGCGCCCTCGAACGCGCCCTCCACTCCGGCGAACTCCTCGGTCTCGCCGCCACCACCGCCCTCGAACTCGGCATCGACATCTCCGGCCTGGACGCCGTCCTCATCGCCGGCTACCCCGGCACCCGCGCCTCCCTGTGGCAGCAGGCCGGCCGCGCCGGACGCTCCGGGCAGGGCGCCCTCGCCGTCCTCGTGGCCCGCGACGACCCGCTGGACACCTTCCTGGTCCACCACCCGGAGGCCCTCTTCGACCGACCGGTGGAATCGACCGTCCTCGACCCCGACAACCCGTACGTCCTCGCCCCCCACCTGTGCGCCGCCGCCGCGGAACTGCCCCTGACGGACGACGACCTCGGCCTGTTCGGCCCGGCGTGCGAGGAGCTGCTGCCGCAGCTGGAGGCCGCGAAACTGCTCCGCCGCCGCGCCAAGGCCTGGCACTGGACCCGCCGCGAACGGGCCGCCGACCTGACCGACATCCGGGGCCAGGGCGGCCGCCCCGTCCAGGTCGTCGAGACCGGCACGGGCCGGCTCCTCGGCACGGTCGACGCGGGTGCCGCCCACACCACCGTCCACGAGGGCGCGGTCCATCTCCACCAGGGCCGTACGTACCTGGTGCGCGAACTGGACCTGGAGGACTCCGTCGCCCTCGTCGAGCAGGCCGACCCGCCCTATGCGACGGTCGCCCGCGACACCACCTCCATCTCCGTCCTGGAGACCGACACCGAGGTCCCCTGGGGTGACGGCCGGTTGTGTTACGGATCCGTCGAAGTCACCAACCAGGTCGTCTCCTTCCTCCGTCGCCGCCTCATCACCGGCGAGGTGCTGGGCGAGACCAAACTCGACCTCCCTCCTCGTACGCTGCGCACCCGTGCCGTCTGGTGGACCGTCACCGAGGACCAGCTGGACGCGGCCCGGATCAACCCCGAGATCCTCGGCGGCGCCCTGCACGCCGCCGAACACGCCTCGATCGGCATGCTGCCCCTCTTCGCGACCTGCGACCGCTGGGACATCGGGGGCGTGTCGGTCCCGCTCCACCCGGACACCCTGCTCCCGACGGTCTTCGTCTACGACGGCCACCCCGGCGGCGCGGGCTTCGCCGAGCGCGCCTTCCACACCGCCCGCGCCTGGCTCACCGCCACCCGTCAGGCCATCGCCTCCTGCGAGTGCGACGCCGGCTGCCCGTCCTGCATCCAGTCCCCCAAGTGCGGCAACGGCAACGAGCCGTTGCACAAGCGGGGAGCGGTACGGCTGCTGACCGAGCTGCTGAAGGCCGCGCCCGACGCTCCGCTGGGCGACCCGGTGCCTTAGGACTCGGGGGTGCCTTGGAGCTCGGCGGCTTTGGGCGCCTCGGGGCTCGGGAGGTGCTGTGGTCCGGCGGCCGACGGTTGTGTGTGGGCTGGTCGCGCAGTCCCCCGCGCCCCTTGCGGAGCGCGCACCGGGCCTTCCCTGCCAAGAGGGCTCTAACCCGTTGTCGGGGATGGTGGGCCCGCACGGGCCCTGGCTTCGGCGGTCAGCGGGCCCGTGCCCGACGCCGCCGTGACATCCGAGACCTCTCCCTCGACCTCGCAGTGCACAAGTCGGCCGCCCTGGGCCCGTGCCACGCGTTCGGCCGTCGCGCAGGCCCCCTCGCTGCCCTTCATCCAGTGATCGGCGGCGGCGAGGGCCGCGAGATCGGCCGCGGCTGACGCCTGATGCCGGATCACAAAGGCCTGTCCCAAGGCGAGCACGGCACCGAACACGACGCACAGCGCCGCGATCGCGCCGACCGCCCAGACCGTCGCGGAGCCTCTGTCCGATCCAGATCTCCTCACCCGGTCCCCACCTCCACCGATCCCACCGTCTCCTCCGCCAGCGCCACGGCCGTGTGGCTGAGGTCCAGGCCCAGCCCTCCCGGCCCCGGCGCCCGGGCCGACACCACCACGCGTACGAGGTCGCCCTTCCGGCTGACGCTCACCTCCGCCCCGTCCGGCGCCGTCTGCCGGGCCGCCGCCATGACGGTGGCCGGCGGGTCCTGCCGGGCCGCCGCCCGGGCACCGGCCCGGGCGGCGTCCACGACCTGGATCTGCGCGCAGGCGGCGAACAGGGCCCACACGAGCGCCGAGGCGAAGAGCAGCAGCACGGGCAGGACCATGGCCGCCTCGGCCGTCACGAACCCGTCGTCGCCGCCCAGGGCCCCGCGACGCCGTCGTGGCCCACGCACCTCACCCCCCGCCATTGAGAGCCCTCGAGACGATCTCCTGCAGCTCCGCCTGGACCTGCCCGCTGGTCACCACCTTGTAGAGCACCGCGGCGAAGGCCACCGCCGCGATGATCCCCACCGCGTACTCGGAGGTCACCATCCCCGCGTCCCTCCGCGCCGCCCGCACCCGGCACACCACGGCACGCGCCATCCGAACCCGCACCGCTTCCCGTACTGCCTTGTACATCTCAACCCCCATGAGGCTCTGTTCCGTTGCTTGCTGATGGCCACTGATGGCCTGTCACCGCTGATCACCGGCCGCCGACCGGTCGTCGCCGGCCACCGCTGTCGTTCAAGTCCGCCCCGTCATCGCCCACCCCCTCCCAGCAACCCGTCCGCCAGCCCGATCACCACCGGCAGCACGCCCACCGCGATGAAGGCGGGCAGGAAGCACAGCCCCACCGGTGCGGTGACCAGCACGGCGGCTCTGCGTGCGCGTTCCGTGGCCGAACGTCCCCACGCGGCGCGCGCCTCGGCGGCGAGACGGGCCACCGGGGCGGCGGTCGGCACGCCGGACCGGTCGGCCCGTTCCAGGAGCCGTGCCAGAGCGCCGGCGCCGGGGAGGGCGGCCAAGGCGCGCCACGCCTCGGCCGGTTCGCCCCCCAGCCGCGCCTCGGCCGCGCCCCGGGCCAGCCGCTCGCCCACCGGCCCGCCAAGGGCCTCGCCGACGGCCTGTGCGGCCACCACAGGGCTCGCGCCGGCGGTGATGCAGGCGGCCAGCAGGTCGGCGGCCAGAGGCAGTTGTCGTGCGGCCCGTGCGGCGTCGTACGCCTCTGCCGGGTCGCCGCCCGCGCGCCGCGCCCTGCGCAGCCACTGCCAGGCCCCGACTCCGGCTGCCAGCCCCAGCAGCAGCCCCGGGAGGCCGCCGACGAGCACCCAACCGGCGCAGACCGCCCCGGCGACCGGCAGCCAGTGCCGTACGGCACGCCGTGGCACGAGGCTCCGCCGGGGCGGTTCGGCCACGAGGACGAGCACCTTGGCCAGCCGGGCGCGCAGCTTTCGTTCGCGTCGCGCCATGTCGAGCGATCGGGCGAGCCACCACAGTCCCACGACCGCGCAGAGGGCCGCCCCCAGCCTGTGGACAACCTCCCCGCTCACGCCGCCTCAGCTCCCCGTACGATCCGCAGCGCCCACCACAGGCCCGCGCCCTCCAACACCGCGCCGACGAGCAGACAGCCCAGCCCGGCCGTGCTGTGCAGGACCACGTGCAGCGGGTCGGCGCCGAGCGCGGTGCCCAGCAGGAGTCCCAGCACCGGTAGCCCGGCGAGCATCACCGCCGTCGACCGGGCGCCGGCCAACTGGGCGCGCAGGTCGGCCCGCTGGTCCCGCTCGGCGCGCAGGGCGCCCTCCAGCCGGTCGAGCCCGGCGGCGAGGCCAGCGCCCCGGTCGACGGCCACCCGCCAGCACGCGGCGAGCCCCAGCAGCCCGTCGGCGCCCGGCTGACGTGCCGCGCCCGAGAGGGCACCCGGCACGTCCCCGCTGAACCGGGCCGCCGCCAGCACCACGGCCTCGGCCTCGCCGAGGCCGCCCGAGTCCCGCGCGGCCCGCGACAACGCCTCACCCGGCTGCCGCCCGGCCCGCACCTCGCCGGCGAGCGCCGCGCACAGCGCGACCACGCCGTCGCCCCGTCGGTCCCGGTCCCGGCGTGCCTCCGACGCCCGCCGCACCCGCCTCAGCAGCGGCACGCCGGCCGCTCCCGCGAGGACCGGCAGCACCGAGGCCCCCAGCACCGCGATCACCAACCCGGCCACCGGCGCCCACCACTCCGCCCCGAGCCGCCGCACCCGGCCGACGGCCCTCATCCAGGCCGGCGGCCCCACCGCCCCGCCGCCCGCCAACAGCAACCGGGCACGCCGCACCCCGGCGCCTCGCCCGTCGCCCGCCATCCAGGCCGCCGCCCCCGCACACGCCACGGCCACCACCCCCACCGACATCTCCCCGACCCTCGTCACCGCCGCTCACTCCCTTCCGACCGCCTCTCGCCCAGCCCGTCCCCCAAGCCGTCACCCCGGCCGTGCGACCCGTCCCGGAGCAGCCCCCGCAGCCGCTCCCAGCCCCGCTCGTACACGAAGGCCTCCGTGCCCCAGCGCAGCGCCGGCACGGTCACCACCAGCCCCGACGCATCCCGCTCCAGCACATGCACCTCGGCGATCCGTCGCCGCCCGTCCCGGTCCCGTACGAGGTGCAGGACCACCGACAGCGCGGCCGCCAACTGGCTGTGCAGCGCGGCCCGGTCGAGCCCGGCGGCCGTGCCGAGGGCCTCGAGGCGGGCCGGCACCTGCCCGGCGGCGTTGGCGTGGAGGGTTCCGCAGCCGCCCTCGTGGCCGGTGTTCAGGGCGGCCAGGAGGGACACGACCTCCGGTCCCCGCACCTCGCCGACCACCAGACGGTCCGGGCGCATCCGCAGCGCCTGGCGCACCAGGTCCTGCAGTTCGACGAGGCCCACGCCCTCCTGGTTGGCCGGTCTGCCCTCCAGCCGCACCACATGCGGATGGTCGGGCCGCAGCTCCGCCGAGTCCTCGGCCAGCACGATCCGCTCGCCGGGGTCGACCAGGCCGAGCAGCGCGCTCAGGAGCGTGGTCTTGCCGGTGCCGGTCCCGCCGCTGATGACGTACGACAACCGGGAGCGGATCAGGGCCCGCAGGACCCGGTCGCCGCCGGGCGGGACCGTGCCCGCCGCCGCCAGTTCGGCGAGGGTGAAGGCCCGGGGCCGTACGACCCGCAGCGACAGGCAGGTGGAGCCGACGGCCACCGGTGGGAGCACCGCGTGGAACCGGGCGCCGTCCGGGAGCCGGGCGTCCACCCAGGGCCGGGCGTCGTCCAGTCGGCGTCCTGCGACGGCCGCGAGGCGCTGCGCGAGTCGTCGTACGGCCGCCGCGTCCGGGAAGGAGATCCCGGTCAGCTCCAGGCCGCCGCCCCGGTCCACCCACACCCGGTCCGGCGCCGAGACCAGCACGTCGGTGACCGACGGATCGGCCAGCAGGGGCTCCAGCGGCCCGCTCCCCACCAATTCCGACCGCAGCCGCTCGGCCGCACCGAGCACCTCGGCGTCCCCGAGGACCCGACCCCGCTCCCGCAACGCCTGTGCCACCCGCGCGGCCGTCGGCTCTCCCCCACTCTCGACGAGCCACTGCCGTACCCCGTCCAACAGACCGTCGTCGGTCATCCCGCTCATCCGCCCTCGCCCCCGATCAGAAACCGCCCGCGCGTGCCCGCTGTCGATGGCCCCGCGCCGTCCGGCAACGCGTCACCAGGCGCCCGGCTCACGCCGTCTCACCCCTGACCGCAACCCGGGCCCAGAAGCCTTCGCAGAACCGCGCGAGGGGCTCTCGTGGGATGCCCCCCGGTGGTTTGCCGCCGTCCGGCAGTCCGACGTCGGTGGGCACTTCGCCCGCGAGCGGCAACCCCAGCAGGCGGGCCACCTCGTGGTCGTCGAGGCCGGGGGCGTAGGGGCCGCGGACTGCGACCCGGAGGTCGCGGAGGACCATGCCGAAGGCGGAGGCGACCCGTGAGGCGGCGGCGACGGCGCGCAGCTCGGCTGGGACGACGAGGAGGCCGAGGTCGAGCTGGGCGAGGGCCTCGGCGACGCCGTCGTCGATGCGGCGCGGCAGGTCGACGACGACGGCGCCGCCCCGCCGCCGGCCCGCGGCGAGGACCGCGCGTACGGCCTGGGGCGGGATGGCGACGGCGTCGCCCCGGTCCCAGCTGAGGACGCGCAGGGAGTGCAGTTCGGGCAGAGACTCCTCCAGGGCGCCGCCGCCGACCCGGCCGCGCGAGGCCGCGAACGCCGGCCAGCGCAGCCCCTCGGCGCTCTCGCCGCCGAGGAGCACGTCGAGGCCGCCGCCCAGCGGATCGGCGTCCACGAGGAGCGTGCGCCTGCCCTGTCGCGCGGAGGTGACGGCGAGGGCGCAGGCCAGTGTGGACGCGCCGGCGCCACCCCGGCCGCCGATCACACCGACGGTGAGCGCGGGCCTGCCGACCCCTTCGGCCACGTCGGCGATGCGGTCGACGAGCCACTGCTCGCCGTCCGGCAGCATCAGGACGTGGTCCGCGCCGATCTCCACGGCCCGCTGCCAGACCCCGGAGTCGTCCTGGTCCTTGCCGACGAGCACCACACCTCGTCTGCGCGCGGCCCCACGCAGCCGTCGCGCCGCGTCGTCCCCGACGAGCACGAGCGGCGCCGTCTCCCACCTGCCCCTGCCCTCCGGCACCCCGTGGTGGACCTCCGCCCGGGCGCCCGCGGCCGCGCACAGGCGCAGCAGGTCGTCCAGCAGTTCCACGTCCTCGGTGACGATCAACGGCCTGCCCTGCCGCCCCTCGGCGGCGGACGGCCGGTCGTTGGTGATGGCTCCCGCCATGATCTCCAGCCCCCTCTGCGTCCACGCGGACGCCCGGCCTCGCGGGCGCCCGGCCTCGCGGGCGCCCGTCTTCAACTCCTGTGTGAAGAACCGGCGATCGGCCGCCACAGGGGCGGCCGACGGAAACCGGCCATACGCGTCCGAGAAACCGAAGCGGCCATGAACTCGCCGCCGTCGGGACGCGCTGGAATCACGGTGCAGCGATCCCGGAAAACGTGTGGATCTTGGTCCGATATCTGTGGACAACTCGATGGTTGTGAATATCGCCGTCACCCGAACAGGCGACTCCTGGGCGGTTTCCACAGCGCAGCCCGACGGCTACGGACGGTGACGGATCCTGTGCAGGGGCAGAGGAAAGCCCACGAGGGCACGCAAGCGCCTCGCAGGCTGGGAAGAAGAGGGGAAAACGCATCCGGACATGCGACGACCCCCACCGGGGGGGAGAGTGGGGGTCGTCTCCACGGCCGACTCGGGGGGGGAGGAGCCGGGCCGGGTTAGCACGGTCGCGAACGATCCGTGACTTCCATGGTGTACCCGAGAGGCTTCTCAGGCAAACCCACGCGCCCCACACTAGCCCGAATGGCGGGCGCATATGCTCGGCCCGTGGAAAACCACTCCTTGCCTCGCACAGCCGCCTTCTTTGACCTGGACAAGACGGTCATTGCGAAGTCGAGCACGCTCACGTTCAGCAAGTCGTTCTACCAAGGTGGCCTGATCAACCGCAGGGCCGCCTTGCGGACGGCGTACACCCAGTTCGTCTTCCTCGCGGGCGGCGCCGACCACGACCAGATGGAACGGATGCGGAAGTATCTGTCCGCGCTGTGCCGGGGCTGGAACGTCCAACAGGTGAAGGACATCGTCGCCGAGACCCTTCACGACCTGATCGACCCGATCATCTACGACGAGGCCGCCTCCCTCATCGAGGAGCACCACATCGCCGGGCGGGACGTCGTCATCGTCTCCACCTCCGGCGCCGAGGTGGTCGAGCCGATCGGTGAACTCCTCGGCGCGGACCGCGTGGTGGCGACCCGGATGGTCGTCGGCGACGACGGCTGCTTCACCGGCGAGGTGGAGTACTACGCCTACGGTCCGACCAAGGCGGAGGCGATCCGGGAGCTGGCCGAGTCCGAGGAGTACGACCTCGCGCACTGCTACGCGTACAGCGACTCGGCGACGGATCTGCCGATGCTGGAGGCCGTGGGGCACCCGCACGCGGTGAACCCGGACCGGACCCTGCGCAAGGAGGCCCTCGCGCGCGGTTGGCCCATTCTGGACTTCCACCGTCCGGTGCGCCTCAAGCAGCGCCTGGCCGTACCGCCTCGGCCGGCCCTCCTCGCGGCCGCCGCCATAGGGGCCGCGGCGGCCACCGCGGGGCTCGTCTGGTACGCGAGCCGGCGCCGGGTGGCGACCGCCTGACCCGCGGTCGACCCCCATCTGCGGATTCACCCTCTTTGAACCCAAAAGTAAAGAAGCGCAGCGAGGGGTTCCGCTTGCTCCGGTCCTGGAGTAGAAAGGATTCAAGGCCCGCGAGACCAAAGGACATCCGAGAGGATCACCTTTAATTACTCATTTTGGCCCCACGGACCCAGCATGAACACCGGGCACCCACGCGACGTCGACCCGTCGATTACGGGCCAGCCGCACCAGGTGACGGGCCATAGTTCCCGGCCTGATGGGCACATATCGAGGACGCTTGGTAACCGGGTGGACATGCCAGCGGCGGTACGAATTCTCGTACCGCCGCATCCCTTTTCCGGGAGTTTCGCGCCGTCCGGCCGCCAAGGGTCCTACGCCGCCCCGCGCTGCAGCGCCTCGCACACCGCCGTCGACTCGCGCGCGCCCAGTTCGATCGCCCTTCCGCAGTGCGCGATCCAGGCGGCCATGCCCTCCGGGGTGCCGGAGACATATCCGTCAAGGGCGGCGATATAGGCGGCGCGGCCCAGTTCCGCGTGGCCGACCTCCGCCGGGCAGACCGCCTTGGGGTCGAGGCCGCTGCCGATCAGGACGATCCGCTCGGCCGCGCGCGCGACGAGGCCGTTGTGGAAGCCGAAGGGTCGCAGGGCGAGCAGCTCGCCGTGGACGACGGCGCCGGTCACCAGGGCGGGGGCCGAACTGCCCTTGATGATCAGTTCGGAGAGGCCGTCGAGGCGGCCGGCGACCTCGGCGGCGCCCGGCAGGGGCAGCTCGACGAGGGGTTCGTCGACGGGCTCACCGTCCTGTCGCGGCCGCCCCACGCGCGCGTCGTCGCTGCCGGCCGCCACCAGGTGCAGCCGGGCCAGGACCCGCAGCGGCGACTGCCGCCAGATCGACAGCAACTGACCCGCCTCAGCGGTCAGCCGCAGCGCGGCACCCATGGTGCGGGCCTCGTCGTCGCCCTCCTGACCACTGAAGTCACTGCGACGACGGACCTCTTCGAGGGCCCAGTCGGCACCGGACAGCGCCGCCGAACCGCGCGCGCCGCGCAGTGCCGCCTCGGAGGTGACCGCGTTGCTGCGGCGCCGCATGACGCGGTGGCCGTAGACCCGGTCCACGGCCTTGCGCACGGACTCCACGGACTCGGCCACACCGGGAAGTTCGCCCAGGGCCGCGAGCGGATCGGCGGCCGCACCTGTCGTACTCATGAGTACGACCCTACGCCCCGGCCGCTTCCCCCTCGAAGGAGTGGTCTTCCAGCGCCACATGGCCACCCTCGGCGCCTGTCCCACTACCGTTAGTGAACATGAAAATTGCTTTCGTCGGGAAGGGCGGGAGTGGCAAGACCACGCTGTCCTCCCTGTTCATCCGCCATCTCGCCGTCTCCGGAGCGCCGGTCGTCGCCGTCGACGCCGACATCAACCAGCACCTGGGCGCCGCCCTCGGCCTCGACGAGTCGGAGGCCGCCGAGCTGCCCGCGATGGGCGACCGGCTGTCACTGATCAAGAACCATCTGCGCGGCTCCAACCCGCGGATCGCCTCCGCCGAGACGATGATCAAGACCACTCCGCCCGGCGACGGCTCACGCCTGGTGCGGATCTGCGAGCCCAACGCGATCTACGACGCCTGCGCCCGCCCGGTGGAACTCGACGGCGGGGCCGTCCGTTTGATGGTCACCGGCCCCTTCACCGACGCCGACCTCGGGGTCGCCTGCTACCACTCCAAGACGGGAGCGGTGGAGCTGTATCTGAACCACCTGGTGGACGGCCGCGACGAGTACGTGGTGGTCGACATGACGGCCGGTTCGGACTCCTTCGCCTCCGGCATGTTCACCCGCTTCGACATGACGTTCCTCGTCGCCGAGCCGACCCTGAGGGGGGTCTCCGTCTACCGCCAGTACAAGGAGTACGCCGGCGACTACGGCGTCGCCCTGAAGGTCGTCGGGAACAAGGTGCACGGCCGGGACGACCTCGACTTCCTCCACGCCGAGGTCGGGGACGACCTGCTGGTCACCCTCGGGCACTCGGACTGGGTGCGCGCTCTGGAGAAGGGCCGCCCGCCCCGCTTCGAACACCTGGAGGAGGCCAACCGCCGGGCCCTGCGCGTTCTGCACGACGCCGCCGACGCCACGTACGAGCTGCGGGACTGGGAGCGCTACACCCGTCAGATGGCGCACTTCCACCTGAAGAACGCGACCAGTTGGGGCAACGAACGGACCGGGGCCGACCTGGCCGCGCAGATCGACCCCGAGTTCGTGCTCGGCGAAGAGGTCGCCGCCCCCGTGTAGCGGTTACGGCTTGGCCGCCGGAGCCCCGGGAACCCCCTTCGGGGCCGGTGCCGGTCCGGTGGAGAGAAAGCTCTTCCAGCCCCTCCTGGGGGACTGACCGACCTTCAGGGTGCGCAACTTGTCCAGGACCTCCGGGTCCTGGGCGTCGAGCCAGTCGACGAGCTGCCGGAAGGACACGCAGCGCACCTCGGCCTTGCCGCAGACAGCCTCGATGGTCTCCTCGACGGCCCGCATGTAGACGCCGCCGTTCCAGGACTCGAAGTGGTTGCCGATGATCAGGGGCGCACGGTTGCCCCGGTAGGCGCGCTCGAAGCCGGCGAGCAGCCCGTCGCGGAACTGGTCGCCCCAGTGCTCCCGCCTGGATGCCGCGCCCGCCCGGGCCCCGGACTGGTTCATGTAGAAGTTGTAGTCCATGGTCAACGTCTCGTAGTCCCGGCCCGGGACGGGGACGAGCTGCAGCGACAGATCCCAGAGCCCGTCCTTCTTGTCGGGCCAGACCTGGTCCCGGACGCCGCTGGTGTCGTAGCGGAAGCCGAGTTCGCGGGCGGCTCTCATGAAGTTCCTCTGGCCCTCCAGGCAGGGTGTACGGCCGCCGATCAGCTCCTTGTCGTAGTCGAAGGGCAGGGGCTCCGCCTCCCTCGTGCCGGTGTTGGTCCTCCAGCCCTTCACGAACGCCTTGGCCTGGGCGATCTCGCTCTTCCACTCCTCCACCGACCACTCACCGACCCCGCCGCCGGGGCCGCAGAAGTGACCGTTGAAGTGTGTGCCGATCTCGTTGCCCTCCAGCCACGCGCCGCGCAGCTGCTCCACGGTGTCCTTGATTCCGCGGAGGTCGTTGAAGCCGATGTCCGAGCGGCCCGGCGAGTGCTGGGGCGGGCGGTACAGGTCCCGCTTCTCCTCCGGCAGCATGTACACGCCGCTCAGGAAGTACGTCATCGTCGCGTCGTTGGCCCGGGCCACCTCGCGGAAGTGCGAGAAGAGCCTTTGGCTGTCCTCCCCCGCACCGTCCCAGGAGAAGACCACGAACTGCGGGGGCCTCTGACCGGGCTTCATCCGTTCGGGTCGGGGCAGGTGCGGCTGCGCTCCGGTGTACGCGGTGGAGCCGTCGCCGATCAGGCGGATCGGGGCCTTGGGCGGCGCCGGGGCGCCCCCCTCCTCGGGGGGTACGCCTTGCGCGCCCTCCTTCTCCGTCTTGTTCGCTCCTGGTGAGCCGACGGCTCCGGGTGGCTCACCGATCCCGCATCCGGCGAGTGCCGCAGCGCAGGTCGCGGCGAGCGTGACGCCGGCGGCGATCCTCTGTGTGACGGCCATCTTCCGCCCACCTTCTTCCTTCGCTCAGGGGCAGAGCGACCAAGCTCACACAGAGGTCCGATCACCATTAATACGACAAGCCGATAAAAGAGCTACGTTCATCCTCCTGAGTGATCTAATAACCCATTTGCCGCTAATGTCCTTGCATAGCCTTTACTCTGCATTACGATCTGTTTACTGAGCGTTGAGAAATCCCGCCGCTGTACGCCGTGACCCACGGCCGCGAACCGACGCGACCGCGTAGCCCGGAGGAGACGGGAGAACATGACCGCCTGCGTCCCCACCCACACCACCGACCCGGACCCGTATCTCACGGAGCATGATCATCAAAAGCACAGCCCACCGGAGGGACCGCGTCGCCGATTCCGTGTCTCGGCCGCCGATCTGTCCGCCTCCATCGCGGTCTTCCTGATCGCCCTCCCCTTGTCGCTGGGCATCGCCCTGGCCACCGACGCCCCGCTCCAAGCCGGCCTCGTCGCCGCAGCCGTCGGCGGCCTCGTCGCCGGACGCCTGGGCGGCTCCCCCCTCCAGGTCAGCGGCCCGGCGGCCGGTCTCACCGTCGTCACCGCCGATCTGATCCACCAGTACGGCTGGCGCACCACCTGCGCCATCACCGTCCTCGCCGGCCTCGCCCAACTGGGCCTGGCGCACCTGCGCGTGGCCCGCTCGGCCCTCGCCGTCAGCCCCGCGATCGTGCACGGCATGCTCGCCGGCATCGGCGTCACCATCGCCGTCGCCCAGCTGCACATCGTGCTCGGCGGCACCCCCCAGAGCTCGGTCAGCGCCAATGTCGGCGCCCTGCCCGCCCAGTTGGCTCAGCTGCACCCCGCCGCGCTCTCCATGAGCGCCCTCACTCTCGCCCTGCTCCTCGCCTGGCCTCGCCTCCCCGGGCGGGTCGGCCGGCATCTGCGCATCGTCCCGGCCGCTCTCGTGGCCGTCGCGGGCGCCACGGCGACGGCCACGCTGGCCGGGCTGAGCCTGGCCAAGGTCGACCTGCCGTCATGGCGCAGCCACGCCCTGGCCGGACTGCCCGAAGGCCCGGCGCTCGGCCTCGTCGCGGCCGTCCTCACCACCACGCTCGTGTGCAGCGTGCAGTCGCTCCTCGGGGCCGTCGCCATCGACAAGCTCGCGGCGGGGCGGACCGACGTACGGCGCTCGGACCTCGACCGCGAGCTGCGCGGCCAGGGCGCGGCCAACGTCGTCTCCGGCGTCCTCGGCGGCCTGCCCATCGCCGGCGTCGCCGTCCGCAGCACGGCCAATGTGCGAGCCGGCGCCACCAGCCGGAACTCCACGATGCTGCACGGCGTTTGGGTGGTAGCGGCCGCACTGCTCCTGGTCCCCGCCCTGGAGCTGATCCCCCTCGCCTCACTCGCCGCCCTGGTGATGGCCGTCGGGATCCAGATGGTCTCCCTGCACCACATCCGCACGGTCACCCGCCACCGTGAGGTGCTGGTCTACGCCGTCACCACGCTCAGCGTCATCCTCCTCGGCGTCCTGGAGGGCGTCGCGCTCGGCATCGCCGTGGCCGTCGGTGTCGCCCTGCACCGCCTCACCCGCACCCGCATCACCCACGAGGAGAAGGAAGGAGCCCATCACGTCCACGTACGAGGGCAGTTGACGTTCCTCGCCGTGCCGAGGCTGAGCCGTGCCCTGCATCAGGTCCCCCAGGGGGCCACCGCCGTCGTGGAGTTGGACGGGTCGTTCATGGACCACGCGGCGTACGAGTCACTGCAGGACTGGCGGCACGCGCACCGGGCGCGCGGCGGCTCCGTGGAGATCACCGGTCGCGCCGGCACCCGTATCGCCGAACCCGCCGCCGCCTCGGCGACCGGCTGCCGCTGCCGGCCCTGGACACCGTGGCGCAACCACCAGTGCGAGGCACCGGTCACCCCGGCCGACGGCACACCACCGCAGGAAGCGGCCGACGGTCCGAGCGGTCATCAACTGGCGCGCGGCATCAGCGCGTTCCAGAGCAACACCGCTCCCCTGGTCCGCAGTGAGCTGGCCCGGCTGGCGCGCGAGGGACAGCAGCCCTCGCAGCTCTTCCTGACCTGCGCCGACTCCCGGCTCGTCACCTCGATGATCACCTCCAGCGGCCCCGGCGACCTCTTCGTCGTACGCAATGTCGGCAATCTGGTGCCGCTGCCCGGTGAGGAGAGCGGTGACGACTCGGTGGCGGCCGCGATCGAGTACGCGGTGGACGTGCTGAAGGTGCGGTCCATCACCGTGTGCGGGCACTCCGGCTGCGGGGCCATGCAGGCCCTGCTCAATACCGACCCGCACGGCGCCCAGACCCCCCTCAAGCGCTGGCTGCGACACGGCCGGCCGAGCCTGGACCGCGCGACGGACAAGAACCGCCCGTGGGCCCGCCTCACCGGCCGTGAACCGGCCGACGCCGTCGAGCAGCTCTGCCTGACCAATGTCATCCAGCAACTGGAACACCTGAGAGCGCACGACTCCGTCGCGCGCGCCCTGCGCGAGGGCGCGCTCGAACTGCACGGCATGTACTTCCATGTGGGCGAGGCACAGGCGTATCTGCTCACCGAGGAAGCGCCGGACAGCCAGGTCTTCGACCAGGTCGCCGGAACGGAGGAGACGGTCGGCCCGTCCGGGACGCTCCTGCACGGCACACGCGCGTGAACCGATTCCGGTCCCGGTCCGTGGGAACGGGTGGCGTCCTGGCCGCAGGGCCACCCGCCCACAGGTCTAAACCAATCAGAGGAAGGCCCTTGTCAGCGAGGGTCCGGGTCTGATGAGCTGTGGCCTGGGACACAACGGTCGCCCCGGCTAAGCACCGCAAGGGAGATGTCGTGAGCAACGAAAGCCTGGCCAACCTCTTGAAGGAGGAGCGACGCTTCGCGCCGCCCGCTGACCTGGCCGCGAACGCCAACGTCACGGCCGAGGCGTACGAGCAGGCCAAGGCTGACAGGCTCGGCTTCTGGGCGGCTCAGGCCCGGCGGCTGACCTGGGCCAAGGAGCCGACCGAGACGCTGGACTGGTCGAACCCGCCGTTCGCCAAGTGGTTCAAGGACGGCGAGCTCAACGTCGCGTACAACTGCGTCGACCGCCATGTCGAGGCCGGCAACGGCGACCGGGTCGCCATCCACTTCGAGGGCGAGCCCGGGGACAGCCGGGCCATCACCTACGCCGAGCTCAAGGACGAGGTGAGCAAGGCCGCCAACGCCCTGCTCGAGCTCGGGGTCCAGGCGGGCGACCGGGTCGCGGTCTACATGCCGATGATCCCGGAGACCGCCGTGGCGATGCTCGCCTGCGCCCGGATCGGCGCCGCGCACTCCGTCGTCTTCGGCGGCTTCTCCTCGGACGCGCTCGCGACCCGTATCCAGGACGCGGACGCCAAGGTGGTCATCACCTCCGACGGCGGCTACCGGCGCGGGAAGCCGTCCGCGCTCAAGCCGGCCGTGGACGAGGCCGTCACCAAGGCGGGCAACGTCGAGCATGTCCTCGTCGTCCGCCGCACCGGCCAGGACGTCGCCTGGGACGACTCCCGTGACGTGTGGTGGCACGAGATCGTCGACCGGCAGAGCGCCGAGCACACCCCGCAGCCGTTCGGGGCCGAGCACCCGCTGTTCATCCTCTACACGTCCGGCACGACGGGTAAGCCCAAGGGCATCCTGCACACCTCCGGCGGCTACCTCACCCAGACGTCGTACACCCACCACGCCGTCTTCGACCTCAAGCCGGAGACGGACGTGTACTGGTGCACGGCCGACGTCGGCTGGGTCACCGGCCACTCGTACATCGTGTACGGGCCGCTGGCGAACGGCGCGACGCAGGTCATGTACGAGGGCACGCCGGACACCCCGCACCAGGGGCGGTTCTGGGAGATCGTGCAGAAGTACGGGGTGACGATCCTGTACACGGCGCCGACGGCCATCCGTACGTTCATGAAGTGGGGCGACGACATCCCCGCGAAGTTCGACCTGTCCTCCCTCCGCGTCCTCGGGTCCGTCGGTGAGCCGATCAACCCCGAGGCGTGGATCTGGTACCGCAAGCACATCGGGGCGGACGCGACGCCGATCGTGGACACCTGGTGGCAGACCGAGACCGGCGCGATGATGATCTCGCCGCTGCCGGGCGTGACGCAGACCAAGCCGGGCTCCGCGCAGACGCCGCTGCCGGGCATCTCGGCCACGGTGGTGGACGACGAGGCCCGGGAAGTCCCCGACGGCGGTGGCGGTTACCTGGTCCTCACCGAGCCGTGGCCGTCGATGCTCCGCACCATCTGGGGCGACGACCAGCGGTTCCTCGACACCTACTGGTCGCGGTTCGAGGGCAAGTACTTCGCCGGTGACGGCGCGAAGAAGGACGACGACGGGGACATCTGGCTCCTCGGGCGCGTCGACGACGTGATGCTCGTGTCGGGTCACAACATCTCGACGACCGAGGTGGAGTCCGCACTCGTCTCGCACCCGTCCGTGGCCGAGGCGGCCGTGGTCGGCGCGGCCGACGAGACCACCGGTCAGGCCATCGTGGCCTTCGTGATCCTGCGCGGTACGGCGGCCGAGAGCGAGAACCTGGTCGGCGAGCTGCGCGACCACGTCGGCGCCACCCTCGGTCCGATCGCCAAGCCGAAGCGGGTCCTGCCGGTGCAGGAGCTGCCGAAGACCCGCTCGGGGAAGATCATGCGCCGACTGCTGCGTGACGTGGCGGAGAACAGGCAGCTCGGGGACGTCACGACCCTGACCGACTCCACGGTCATGGACCTGATCCAGGCGAAGCTGCCGGCGGCGCCGAGCGAGGACTGACGAACGACGTACGGCCTCCCAGGGCACCCGGCGACCAGTGCGCCGGGTGCCCTGTCGCATGTGATTTGTAGACTGAAGGTCTAGGTGTGCCGGGAAGTCTGGTCGGCAAGCGTTCCGTGCTGCCCACCAACCGGAGGTCCCCACCGTGGCCGCGCCCCGCACGACCCCCACCCGCAAGGTTCTCGGCCGGCTCTCCCTGACCGAGCGGACCTTCGTCGCGGACGCGCTGCGCACCGAGACCGTCGGCGGTGTGCTCCTGCTCCTGGCCGCCGTCACCGCACTGGTCTGGGTCAACGTGCCCGCCCTGCACGACAGCTACGAGAGCGTCAGCCACTTCCACTTCGGCCCCGAAGCCCTCGGCCTCAACCTGTCCGTGGCGCACTGGGCGGCCGACGGTCTCCTCGCCGTCTTCTTCTTCGTCGCCGGCATCGAACTCAAGCGCGAGCTGGTGGCCGGTGACCTCAAGGACCCCAGGACGGCCGCGCTGCCCGTGGTCGCCGCGCTGTGCGGCATGGCCGTACCGGCGCTCGTGTACACGCTCACCAATCTCGCCGGCGGCGGCTCCCTGGCCGGCTGGGCGGTGCCCACGGCGACCGACATCGCCTTCGCGCTGGCCGTGCTCGCCGTCATCGGCACCTCCCTGCCCAACGCGCTGCGGGCCTTCCTGCTCACCCTCGCCGTCGTCGACGACCTGTGCGCGATCCTGATCATCGCGGTGTTCTTCACCGACAGCCTCGACTTCGCCGCGCTCGGCGGCGCCTTCGCCGGTCTCGCCGTCTTCTGGGTGCTGCTGAGGAAGGGCGTGCGCGGGTGGTACGTGTACGTTCCGCTCGCCCTCGTCGTCTGGGGGCTGATGTACAACAGCGGCGTCCACGCCACCATCGCCGGTGTGGCGATGGGGCTGATGCTGCGCTGCACCCGGCGCGAAGGAGAGGAGCGCTCCCCCGGCGAGCACATCGAGCACCTCGTGCGCCCCCTGTCCGCAGGCCTGGCGGTACCGCTGTTCGCCCTGTTCAGCGCGGGGGTCACGGTGTCGGGCAGCGCGCTGGGGAAGGTGTTCACACAGCCGGAGACGCTCGGGGTCGTGCTCGGCCTGGTCGTGGGCAAGACGGTGGGCATCTTCATCGGAACCTGGCTGACCGCCCGCTTCACCCGGGCCTCCCTCTCCGAGGACCTCTCCTGGCCGGACGTCTTCGCGGTCTCCTCCCTCGCCGGGATCGGCTTCACCGTGTCGCTGCTCATCGGCGAACTGGCCTTCGAGGACGACCGGGTGCTCACCGACGGCGTCAAGGCCGCGGTCCTCGCCGGTTCCCTCGTCGCGGCGGCCTTGGCGACCGTCCTGTTGAAGCTGCGCAACGCCAAGTACCAGGCCCTGTGGGCCGCCGAGGAGCGCGACGACGACCTCGACGGCGTCCCCGACATCTACGAACAGGACGACCCGGCGTACCACCTGCGGATGGCCGAGATCCACGAACGCAAGGCCGCCGAACATCGCAGGCTTGCCGAAGTGGCGGGCGGGGCAGGCGACGGCGACGACGGTCCGGCATGATCTGACAGGACCGTACAAACGCATATGAGGGAGACCCCGATGAGCGCACCCGACGGCAGCCCGGTCGGAGCCGAACGCAGTGTCGGCCAGTTGTTCGCCTCGGCGACGGCCGAGATGTCCGCGCTCGTGCACGACGAGATCGCGCTGGCCAAGGCCCAGCTCCGGCAGGACGTCAAGCGAGGCATGGTCGGCGGTGGCGCGTTCACGGCGGCCGGCGCGGTGCTGATCTTCTCGCTGCCGATGCTGAGCTTCGCCCTGGCGTACGGCATCCGCACCTGGAGCGACTGGAACCTGGCGATCTGCTTCCTGCTGTCGTTCGCGGCGAACGTGGTGGTCGCGGTCGTGCTGGCGCTCATCGGCGTCGTCTTCTCGAAGAAGGCCAAGAAGGGGCAGGGCCCGCAGAAGGTCGCCGCCTCCGTGAAGCAGACGGCCGGCGTGCTGCAGAACGCGAGGCCCCACCCTCGTCGGCCCGCCCCGGCCGACGACGCCGTCGAGGCTGTGGCACGCTCAACCTCATGACCGACCCCGCTGCCACCCCGGCCGCCCCCTCGAACCAGCCCGCGTCTCCCGTACGGCTCGACGTACCCGGCGCGAAGGAGCTGATCCACCGGGACGTGGCCGCCAACGGCGCGCGCTTCCACATCGCCGAGGTCGGCGACGGGCCGCTGGTACTGCTGCTGCACGGCTTCCCGCAGTTCTGGTGGACCTGGCGGCACCAGCTGGTCGCCCTCGCCGACGCGGGTTTCCGGGCCGTGGCCATGGACCTGCGCGGGGTCGGCGGCAGCGACCGTACGCCCCGGGGTTACGACCCCGCGAACCTCGCGCTCGACATCACCGGAGTCGTACGGTCCCTCGGCGAGCCCGACGCCGCGCTGGTCGGCCACGACCTCGGCGGCTATCTGGCGTGGACGGCGGCCGTGATGCGCCCCAAGCTCGTACGGCGGCTCGCGGTGGCCTCGATGCCGCATCCGCGACGCTGGCGCTCGGCGATGCTCTCGGACGTCAAGCAGACCTCGGCGGGCTCCTACATCTGGGGCTTCCAGCGGCCCTGGATCCCCGAGCGGCAACTCACCGCCGACGACGGCGCGCTGGTCGGCCGGCTGATCCGGGACTGGTCGGGGCCGCGCCTGCCCGACGACGAGGCCGTGGAGGCCTACCAGCGGGCGATGTGCATCCCGTCGACGGCACACTGCTCGATCGAGCCGTACCGGTGGATGGTGCGGTCCCTGGCCCGCCCGGACGGCATCCAGTTCAACCGCCGGATGAAGCGCCCGGTGCGCGTGCCCACGCTTCATCTGCACGGGTCGCTCGACCCGGTGATGCGGACGCGCAGCGCGGCCGGCTCCGGGGAGTACGTCGAAGCGCCGTACCGGTGGCGGCTGTTCGACGGCCTGGGGCACTTTCCGCACGAGGAGGACCCGGTGGCGTTCTCCTCCGAGCTCATCAACTGGCTGAAGGACCCGGAGCCCGACCGGTAGGCACGAACCGGGACGAGAACACCGTTGCCCGGACAGCCACTTGCCCGGCGCATAGGCCAATTGGGGGGCGTGGGGGCGGTTATCGACCTTGGGGCGGGGGCACACGTCGGGGTATGGGCTGGACGCACGACTACAGTGACGCAGCACGCAATCGCCGCTCGGCCGCGGGCCTGAGCTCCCACCAGAGGGGCGCCCCGCAACTGCCGGGCACGGATCCCCGGCTGGGCATTCCGCGCATCCTGCGCCGCCGGGCCCGCTGGGTCTCGGCTCGGCTGCGCCACCCCCGCCCCTGACCCTTACGGGGCGACCTTCACCGGGCCTCATCACGTCGGCCCCGCCCGGCCTCAGAGTGCGCAGCTGTCGCTGTCCACCTGCTGGTTGGCCGTACGGCCCTTGGCGATGTCCTCCTTGATCTCGTCCGCGGTGAGCGCGTAACCCGTCGCCGGGTCGTCGAGGGACTTCGCGAAGACCACGCCGTACACCTCGCCCTCGGGCGTGAGCAGCGGGCCGCCGGAGTTGCCCTGGCGGACGGTCGCGTAGAGCGAGTAGACGTCGCGGTGGACGGTGCCGCGCTTGTAGATGTCGGCGCCGTTGGCGGTGATGCGGCCGCGCACGCGCGCGGGGCGGATGTCGTACGCGCCGTTCTCGGGGAAGCCCGCGACGATCGCGTCGTCGCTGCTGACGGCGTCCTCGGTGGTGAACTTCAGCACGGGCGCCTTCAGACCGGGCACGTCCAGTACGGCGATGTCACGCTCCCAGTCGTAGAGGACGACCTTGGCGTCGTACTTGCGGCCCTCGCCGCCGATCTGGACGGTGGGTTCGTCGACTCCGCCGACCACGTGCGCGTTGGTCATGACGCGGCGCTCGCCGAAGACGAAGCCGGTGCCTTCGAGGACCTTGCCGCAACTCTGGGCGGTGCCCATGACCTTGACGATGGACGCCTTGGCGCGCTGAGCGACGGGACTGGTCGCGAGCGCGGGGTCGGGGGGCTCGACGTCGGTGATCGGCTCGTTCGAGAACGGGCTGAAGACCTGCGGGAAACCGTTCTGCGTGAGGACCGAGGAGAAGTCCGCGAACCAGGTGGTGGCCTGGTTGGGCAGGGCACCGGCCACGCCCTGCAGCACCTTGGAGTTGCGGACCTCCTTGCCGAGCGTCGGCAGTGTCGTGCCCGCGAGTGCGGAACCGATCAGCCAGGCGACCAGGAGCATCGCCACGACGTTGACGAGGGCACCGCCCGTGGCGTCCAGGGCGCGGGCCGGGGACCAGGTGATGTACCGGCGCACCTTGTTGCCGAGGTGGGTGGTCAAAGCCTGGCCGACGGAGGCGCAGACGATCACGATGACGACCGCGACGACGGCGGCGGCCGTGCTGACCTCCGAGTTGTCGGTCATCCAGTCCCAGATGACGGGCAGGGCGTAGACCGCGACAAGACCGCCACCGAGAAAGCCGATCACCGACAGGATGCCGACGACGAAGCCCTGTCGGTAACCCACGATCGCGAACCAGACAGCGGCGACCAGCAACAGGATGTCCAGCACGTTCACCGCTTCAAGCCTCGCCTCGTCACTTCGCGATCACTACAGGCCGGCCGGGGGTCCGGTCCGCCGCGCGGCGACAGGGAAACACCACAAGCCCCAAAAGACGCAGCACGGCAGACACCCTGTCATGAGCGCCAGTCGAGCGGGACCTGCTTCTCACGGTCCCAGGGGCGCTCCCAGCCCGCGTAATGCAGCAGACGGTCGATCACTCCGGCGGTGAAACCCCACACGAGGGCCGATTCGACCAGAAATGCCGGACCCGCGTGGCCACGGGGGTGAAGGGCGGTGGCTCTGTTCGCCGGATCCGTGAGATCCGCCACGGGGACGGTGAAGACGCGGGCCGTCTCGTTCGGATCGACGACCCGGACCGGTGTCGGCTCGCGCCACCAGCCCAGCACGGGGGTCACGACGAAGCTGCTGACGGGGATGTACAGCTTGGGCAGCACGCCGAAGAGCTGGACGCCGGCGGGGTCGAGGCCGGTCTCCTCCTCGGCCTCGCGCAGGGCGGCCCGCAGCGGGCCGTCGGTCTGCGGGTCGCCGTCCTCGGGGTCCAGGGCGCCGCCGGGGAAGGACGGCTGGCCCGCGTGCGATCTGAGCGAGCCGGCGCGCTCCATGAGCAGCAGCTCGGGCCCGCGCGGGCCCTCCCCGAACAGGATCAGGACCGCCGACTGCCGCCCCGAGCCGTTCTCCGGCGGCAGGAAACGGCTCAGCTGCAGCGGCTCGACCGTCTCGGCGACGCGGACCACCGGGCCCAGCCAGGCGGGCAGTCCCGTCTTGTCCAGGTCGAGGCGTCCGCTCCGCCAGTGCTGCCCGTCGTCCGTGTCCGTGCCGCTGTCCGTCCGGCTCGCGCGTGTCATAGCCACCCCCGTCGTTCTTCCGGTCCCAACGCCCGCAGGCCCGCCGATCGTTCCACTCGGGCCTCGCGTCCCTCTTGTGGGTGGTGGGTGACGCATGAGTGGCATGAGTGGTGGGTGAGGGATCCGGACGGGATGTCCGGGTCGGGTCGCTTCGTGCGGTCCGTCATCCGGCGGCTCCCAGCGGCGGGGCCGGGATGCCGCCCGCGTCCAGGTACGACTGCGGGGGCTTGAGGCGCTGGCCGGGGAAGCCGCCCTTCTCGTACTTCAGGAGCTTCCTGGCCTTCTCCGGGTCCGTCTCGCCCTCGCCGAACGCCGGGCAGAGGGGGGCGATGGGGCAGGCGCCGCAGGCCGGTTTGCGTGCGTGGCAGATCCGGCGGCCGTGGAAGATCACGTGGTGCGACAGCATCGTCCACTCGCTCTTCGGGAAGAGCGCGCCGATGGCCGCCTCGATCTTGTCCGGCTCGGTCTCCTCGGTCCATCGCCAGCGTCGTACGAGCCGCTGGAAATGCGTGTCCACGGTGATGCCGGGCCGGCCGAAGGCGTTGCCCAGCACGACGAAGGCGGTCTTGCGGCCGACACCGGGCAGTTTGACGAGATCTTCGAGCCGGCCGGGGACCTCGCCCTTGTGGTTCTCCACCAGGGCCTTCGACAGGCCTATCACCGACTTCGTCTTCGCCCGGAAGAACCCGCACGGGCGCAGGATCTCCTCGACCGCCTCCGGGTCGGCCGCGGCCAGGTCCTCCGGGGTCGGGTACCTCGCGAAGAGCGCGGGGGTCGTCTGGTTGACCCGCAGGTCGGTCGTCTGGGCGGACAGCACCGTCGCGACGATCAGCTGGAAGGAGTTCTCGAAGTCCAGCTCCGGGTGCGCGTACGGGTACACCTCGGCGAGCTCGCGGTTGATGCGACGGGCACGGCGGACGAGGGCGGTCTGGGACTCGGGCTTCGGCACCTTCTTGGCCGGCGTCTTGTTCGCCTTGTTCGTCGCGGCTTCCTTCGTCGGCGTCTTGCCCGCCGCGGTTTCCTTCGCCGCCGTTTTCTTCACTGCCGCCTTCTTCACCGCCGCCGTCTTCCGGGCTGTGGCGGCGGCCTTTGTCGCCGGGGCGGCCTCGTTCGGCGGAGCGGCCTCGTTCGGCCGAGCGGCCTTCTTCGCCGGGGCCGTGGTGGTCTTCTGGGCGGGGTTCTCCGCCGGTGATGGATCGGACACCTTCGTCGCCTTTGCCGTTTTATTCACTTCCGTGCGGCCCTGTTCGCCAACAGCGGAATCGCGCCGTGCAACCACCCGCCCAGCCCCCTTGGCCTGTGCTCTCACCGGCGTTTTGGACACCCGGCCAGCCTAAAGCCCGGCACCGACATCCGCCCCGGGCCCAGAAGATCGGCCCCCAATTGGACCCCTGACGCTTACCCCAGGACATGTGTGCGGCATCCTTGTGACAGATCACACTGTTTGGACCGTCCGGCAAGATGGGGAACACGGTCCCCTGGTAGTACGGGGAGCAAGATCCCCTGAGCAGGTCGACAAGGAGAGAACTCGTGGACGACGTTCTGCGGCGCGCCCCGCTCTTCGCGGCGCTCGATGACGAGCAGGCCGCGGAGCTCCGCGCCTCCATGAGTGAGGTGACCCTCGCGCGCGGTGACGCTCTCTTCCACGAGGGCGATCCCGGCGACCGCCTCTATGTGGTCACCGAAGGCAAGGTCAAGCTGCACCGTGCGTCGCCCGACGGCCGCGAGAACATGCTGGCCGTGCTGGGTCCCGGTGAGCTGATCGGCGAGCTGTCGCTGTTCGACCCGGGTCCGCGGACGGCCACGGCCACCGCGTTGACCGAGGTGAAGCTGCTCGGACTCGGCCACGGCGACCTCCAGCCGTGGCTGAACGCGCGGCCCGAGGTGGCCGCGGCGCTGCTGCGGGCCGTCGCGCGGCGGCTGCGCAAGACCAACGACCAGATGTCCGACCTCGTGTTCTCGGACGTGCCCGGGCGGGTCGCTCGTGCGCTGCTGGACCTCTCGCGGCGGTTCGGTGTGCAGTCGGAGGAGGGCATCCATGTGGTGCACGACCTCACGCAGGAGGAGCTGGCGCAGCTGGTCGGTGCGTCCCGGGAGACCGTGAACAAGGCGCTGGCGGACTTCGCGCAGCGCGGGTGGCTGCGGCTGGAGGCCCGCGCGGTGATCCTGCTGGACGTGGAGCGGCTGGCCAAGCGGTCGCGCTGACGTTCGCGTCGTAGGCCGGTCCGGGTCGTAGGCCGGTCCGGGTCGTACGGGGGCAGCTTGAGCCGTTGCGTGCGGCTGTTCCGTACGCCTGGGGCGGCCTCGTCGTTTCGCCGCCGCCCTAACCGTTCCCATCCCCCAGGGGCGCTGCGCCCCCTGGACCCCCGCCGAGCTTGCGGACTCCGCCTGCCCAGCCCCCGCCAGACAATCGGCCTGCCCGCGCGCGTCCCCCGAGGCACAGTGGTCGTATGGCTGGAACAGGGCGTCCTAGAGGGCTGGACAGTCGTGGGTACATCGAGCGGGAGGGCTCGCTCGGGCGGATCCCCGCAGGGTTTCGGCCGGTCGTGGCGGTGGCTCGGGATCGGGTGCTGGACGTGTTCGGAGCGCGGTTGCACAGTGCGTACCTCTACGGGTCGATCCCCCGGGGGACCGCTCGGCCGGGGCGCAGTGATCTCGACCTGCTGCTGGTGTTGCGCGAGGAGCCGACGGAGGCGGACCGGGCGGAGGCCCGGGTGCTGGACGAGGCGCTGGACAAGGAGTTCCCGCAGATCGACGGGTCCGGGACGCTGCTCGTCAGCCGGGCCCAGGTGCTCAGTGACCTCGAGCGGTACGACCTGGGCTGGTTCGTGGCCTGTCTGTGCACTCCGCTGCTGGGCGAGGACCTGGCGGAGGACCTGCCCCGTTACCGGCCGGACTCCCTCCTCGCCCGCGAGACCAACGGCGACCTCGCGCTGCTCCTGCCCCGCTGGCGCGAGCGGATCGCGGACGCCTCCACCGCCGACGCCCGGCGGGCGCTCGTCCGCGGTTGCTCTCGGCGGCTCGTCCGTACCGGCTTCACCCTCGTCATGCCGCGCTGGAACGGCTGGACCAGCGATCTGCACGAGATGGCGGAGGCGTTCGGCGAGTACTACCCCGAGCGCGCCGCCCAGATGCAGGCTGCGGCCGTGGCCGGGTACGAGCCGGATGCCGGGCCGGGCACCCACGACGCCGTCCTGCGGTCCTACGTGGACGACCTCGGGCCCTGGCTGGCCGAGGAATACGCGCGCGTGCACGGCGTCAAAACGCCACGACCCGGAGGGCAAAAGTGAGGGAGGCACACGGAGGCCGTCCGGGCATCATCCCTGGACGCCCCTGAGAGGGGCTGCTGAGGCTCAGGAGACCTTGCAGCTCCGCTGATGCCGGTCAGGCGGTCGTGGCCCGTGAGGAGGCCACTGAGGGTCAGATCAGGCCGTGTTCGGTCAGGTACTCCAGCTGCGCGCGTACCGAAAGTTCCGCAGCCGGCCACAGGGAGGGGTCGACGTCGGCGTAGACGTGGGCGACGACCTCGCCGGGGGTGCGGTAGCCGTTCTCGACGGCCGTCTCGACCTGGGCGAGCCGGTGGGCGCGGTGGGCGAGGTAGAACTCGACGGCGCCCTGGGCGTCGTCGAGGACGGGGCCGTGGCCCGGCAGGACGGTGTGGACGCCGTCGTCGACCGTGAGGGACCTGAGGCGCCGGAGGGAGTCGAGGTAGTCGCCGAGACGGCCGTCGGGGTGCGCCACGACCGTCGTACCGCGCCCGAGGACGGTGTCGCCCGTCAGGACCGCCCGGTCGGCCGGGAGGTGGAAGCACAGCGAGTCGGCGGTGTGGCCGGGGGTGGGGACCACGCGGAGTTCCAGGCCACCGACCGAGACGACGTCACCCCCGCCGAGTCCTTCGTCTCCGAGCCGCAGCGCCGGGTCGAGGGCGCGTACGTTCGTCCTGGTCAGCTCGGCGAAGCGGGCGGCGCCCTCCGCGTGGTCCGGGTGGCCGTGCGTGAGCAGGGTCAGCGCGACCCGCTTGCCGGCCTTCTCCGCCGTGCCGACGACATTGCGCAGATGGGCGTCGTCCAGCGGGCCGGGATCGATCACGACCGCCAGCTCGGAGTCCGGCTCGGACACGATCCAGGTGTTGGTCCCGTCCAGCGTCATCACGGACGCGTTCGGCGCGAGGACGTTGACCGCGCGCGTGGTGGCGGGACCCGACAGGACGCCGCCCCTGGGCTGGCCGGGGAGAGCTGCTGCGTCGGTCATGCGGGGGTGCCTTCCAGCGGGATGGGCGGGGCGTCACGTCGTCGTTCGGAGGTCCGCACGGTGTCCGGGAGCCCGCGAAGTCGGCCGGCGGCCCGCGCGGTGTCCCGGAGCCCGCGACGTCGGCCGGCGGCCCGCGCGGTGTCCCGGAGCCCGCGAAGCGGTGCGAGCGGCACGTGAGGGGCCGCGAGCCCGGCTCTCGGCCGGTCCGGGAGGGCTGTCGTGGCCGTCATGAGGGGTCACCGCCGGCCGATATGCGCTTGGTGAACTCGTCGTGGCCGGGCCAGGAGAGGACCACGTCGTCGTTCTCCAGGCGGGCCTCGGCGAGGACGGGGGTCAGGTCGCGCGCGGGGGCGGCGGCCAGCGCCTCGGCAGCCGTGTCGTACTCGGCGAGCCGGCGCAGGGTCGCGATGGTGGGCGGCATCATCAGCAGTTCGCCCTTGTCGTAGCCCTCCGCCGCGTCCCGGGGGCGGATCCACACCGTGCGATCGGCCTCCGTGGAGGCGTTGCGCGTGCGCTGGCCCTCGGGGAGGGCGGCCACGAAGAACCAGGTGTCGTAGCGGCGGGTCTCGAACTCCGGGGTGATCCAGCGGGCCCAGGCGCCCAGCAGGTCGGACCGCAGGACCAGTCCCCTGCGCTCCAGGAACTCCGCGAACGACAGGTCCCGGGCGGCCACCGCGGCGCGGTCCGCCTCCCAGTCGTCGCCGGTGGTGTCGCCGACCACGGTGTCGGGGCTGGGCCCGGCGAGCAGGACGCCCGCCTCCTCGTACGTCTCCCGGACTGCCGCGCAGACGATCGCCTGGGCGTCGGTCTCGTCGACGCCGAGCCTGGACGCCCACCACGCGCGCGTGGGGCCCGCCCAGCGGATCTGGTGATCGTCGTCGCGCGGGTCCACGCCGCCGCCCGGATAGGCGTACGCGCCTCCGGCGAAGGCCATGGAGGCGCGTCTGCGCAGCATGTGCACGACCGGGGTGTCGGCCGTGTCCTTGAGCAGCATGACGGTGGCGGCCCGCCTGGGGGTCACCGGTGTCAGCGTGCCGGCCGTGAGGGCGCGAATGCGGTCCGGCCACTCGGGTGGGTACCACTGCCCGTTTGCCATGGGCGGAGGCTAACCCGTGACGGCCGGATGTTCGAGTGAGCCCCCGCGATCTTCGCACCGCGACCGCGTGGCTACGCGGCCGACAGCTCCACCTGGATCTCCACCTCGACCGGCGCGTCCAGCGGCAGTACCGCCACGCCGACCGCGCTGCGCGCGTGGACGCCCTTGTCGCCGAAGACGGCGCCCAGGAGTTCGCTCGCGCCGTTCAGCACGGCGGGCTGGCCCGTGAAGTCGGACGCCGAGGCCACGAAGCCGACGACCTTCACCACGCGCGCGACCCGGTCCAGGTCGCCCGCCACGGACTTGACGGCGGCGAGGGCGTTCAGCGCGCAGGTACGGGCGAGTTCCTTGGCCTCCTCGGGGGTGACCTCGGCGCCGACCTTGCCGGTGACGGGCAGCTTGCCGTCCACCATGGGGAGCTGCCCGGCCGTGTACACGTAGACGCCGGACCGTACGGCCGGCTGGTACGCGGCGAGCGGCGGGACCACCTCGGGCAGGCTCAGCCCGAGCTCGGCGAGCTTGGCCTCGACGGCGCTCACGGCTTGGGCCGCTTCAGGTAGGCCACCAACTGCTCGGGGTTGTTCGGCCCGGGCACGACCTGGACGAGCTCCCAGCCGTCCTCGCCCCAGGTGTCCAGAATCTGCTTCGTGGCGTGGACGAGCAGCGGCACGGTTGCGTATTCCCACTTGGTCATGTGGCCGACTTTATCCGCAGTCCGCGCCGCGCAGACGGCCGGGACAGGCGGTTGTCCACAGGCCGGGAAAGGACAGGTTGTCCACAGCCTCCCGCGTATGCCGCGCGCGGACTGGTTAGTCTCGAATACGTGAGCAGGCTCCAGGTCGTCAGCGGCAAGGGCGGGACCGGAAAGACCACGGTCGCCGCCGCACTCGCGCTCGCCCTCGCGACCGAGGGGAAGCGCACCCTCCTGGTCGAGGTCGAGGGCAGACAGGGCATCGCGCAACTCTTCGAGGCGGAGGCACTGCCGTACGAAGAGCGGAAGATCGCGGTGGCTCCCGGGGGCGGGGAGGTGTACGCGCTGGCCATCGACCCCGAACTGGCTCTGTTGGACTACCTCCAGATGTTCTACAAGCTCGGCGGGGCGGGCCGGGCCCTGAAGAAGCTCGGCGCCATCGACTTCGCCACCACCATCGCGCCCGGCCTCAGGGACGTACTGCTGACCGGCAAGGCGTGCGAGGCGGTGCGCCGCAAGGAGAAGAGCGGGCGGTACGCGTACGACTACGTGGTGATGGACGCGCCGCCCACCGGCCGCATCACCCGCTTCCTGAACGTCAACGACGAGGTGGCGGGACTGGCGAAGATCGGCCCGATACACAATCAGGCCCAAGCCGTCATGCGGGTCCTGAAGTCCCCCGAGACGGCCGTGCATCTGGTGACGCTCCTGGAGGAGATGCCCGTCCAGGAGACGGCGGACGGCATCGCCGAGCTGCGGGCCGCGAAGCTGCCGGTGGGGCGGATCATCGTCAACATGGTCCGGCCCGAGGTGCTGGACGCCGACGAGCTGGAGTTCGCGCGCGCGGTGCCGCGTACGGCCGTCGCCAAGTCCCTGTCCACGGCGGGCCTCGGCGGCGCGCGGCGCGGCGGCAACGCCGAGCGGCTGGTGGATCCGCTGCTCGCGCAGGCCGAGGAGTACGCCGAGCGGTACACCCTGGAGCACGAACAGCGGGGCGTACTGGGCGAGCTGGACCTTCCCCTTCACGAACTGCCGCTGCTCGCCGAGGGAATGGACCTGGCGGGCCTGTACGAACTGGCCACGGAACTGCGTCAGCAAGGGATCTCATGACTCCGGACCCGGCCGCCACGCACGACTCGGCCCACGCCCACGACCCGTCCCACACGCCCGACGGACACCGCGCGATCAGCCCGACCCGGCTCCTCGCGCTCGACCCCCTGATCGACGACCCCGAGACCCGCATCGTGGTGTGCTGCGGCGCCGGCGGCGTCGGCAAGACGACCACGGCGGCGGCCCTCGGGCTGCGTGCGGCCGAGCGCGGCCGCAAGGTGGTCGTGCTCACCATCGATCCGGCCAAGCGGCTCGCCCAGTCCATGGGCATCGACTCGCTGGACAACACCCCGCGCCGGGTGAAGGGCATCGACGGGGACGGCGAACTGCACGCCATGATGCTCGACATGAAGCGCACCTTCGACGAGATCGTCGAGGCGCACGCGGACCCCGACCGGGCCTCCGCGATCCTCAACAACCCCTTCTACCAGTCGCTTTCGGCGGGCTTCGCGGGCACGCAGGAGTACATGGCGATGGAGAAGCTGGGCCAGCTGCGGGCCCGGGACGAGTGGGACCTGATCGTCGTCGACACCCCGCCGTCCCGCTCGGCGCTGGACTTCCTGGACGCGCCGAAGCGGCTCGGCTCGTTTCTGGACGGCAAGCTGATCCGCGTACTGCTGGCGCCCGCGAAGGTCGGCGGGCGGGCCGGCATGAAGTTCCTGAACGTCGGCATGTCGATGATGACGGGCGCCCTGGGCAAGCTGCTGGGCGGTCAGCTGCTGAAGGACGTACAGACGTTCGTGGCCGCCATGGACTCCATGTTCGGCGGCTTCCGTACGCGCGCGGACGCGACCTACAAGCTGCTCCAGGCGCCCGGCACGGCCTTCCTCGTGGTGGCCGCGCCCGAGCGGGACGCGCTGCGGGAGGCCGCGTACTTCGTGGAGCGGCTGGCGGCCGAGGACATGCCACTGGCCGGTCTGGTGCTCAACCGTGTCCATGGCAGCGGCGCGGCCCAGCTGTCCGCCGAGCGCGCGCTCGCCGCCGCGGAAAATCTTGACGAGCCCCGCATTGTGGATCAGATGGACGGGAAAGCAGTTCGTAACTCTCCCGACACGTACGACAGTTCAGCCAGCACAGGATCTTCCGCAACGGCCGGTCCCCAGGACGGCTCCCCCGCCCCGGACCAGCAGAACCAGGCCGTTGCCGACCAAGCCGTCACTTTGGACCTGACCGTGGAACAGCTCACGGCAGGCCTGCTCAGGCTGCACGCCGAGCGGATGCGGCTGCTCTCCCGCGAGCAGCGCACGCGTGACCGCTTCACCGCGCTTCATCCCGAGGTGGCCGTGGCCGAAGTGGCCGCGCTGCCCGGCGATGTCCATGACCTGGCGGGCCTGCGGGACATCGGCGACCGGCTCGCGACCACGAGGCCGGAGCTGCCCATCTCTGACGACTGACCGAGAACCGCGCTGTTCCCCAACGGCCGATCCACGCCCCGGGGCGCTCAAGAGCCGGCACACCTGCCCGACGCGCCGACACCTCAAGGGCGCCCTCCGACGGGCGTGGCCCGGTGGGGCCTCGCCCTCAGCTCACCGCCGCGTAGTTCTCGTACATCTCGTCATCGTCGAGCGGCAGAATGCCCGCGCCACGCTCGTATTCCGTGCGCGCGGTCTCCAGCAGCCTGCGCCACGACGTGACGGTCGGTCGCCTGCGCAGCAGTGCGCGGCGCTCGCGCTCCGTCATTCCTCCCCACACGCCGAACTCGACGCGGTTGTCCAGCGCGTCCGCCAGGCACTCCGTGCGTACCGGGCATCCGGTGCACACCGCCTTGGCCCTGTTCTGCGCTGCTCCTTGAACGAACAGTTCATCCGGATCGGTAGTGCGGCAGGCAGCCTGCGCACTCCAGTCGGTTACCCAGCCCATACCGGCGCCGTCCTCTCCCGAATCGAGGCTCCCCCACGGCGGCAGCGGCATATTCACCGCCGCCAGTTGAGGACGTTACGGAAGGTGGGCACAGCGCAACACCCCCTTCGGGCCCAATCTTGAATGGCCCGAACGGACTATGCGTAAGCGGCAGATCACCCGCGGGAGTGACCTGAGGACATACGTGACTATCCCGGCAGAACGGGATAGTTGACATGCGTCACAACGGACACCGAATGACACACGAGGTGGATTCGGACACGGCACCGGAAAAAAATCGGAAGAACGTCAGAACGATTCGGGCTCGACGGACGTACTTGATACAAGGGCCTACGGCTGTGACAGTTGAGAGCAGCTTAGGCCAAGGCCTGTACGCGTGTCTGGAAAATGAGAACGTAGACAACCGTTCATGTTCTTCATGCGCATCGCCAGCGCGCCGGCGCGGGCGACGGATGTCACGATCCTGCACTTGTGCCCCTCCCGAGACACCCGCTCCTCGGCAGGGCCATGACTACGGATTAGGCTGCCCTCATGCCAAACAAGCGCTCGGGTGGTGGTCTGTCCCCCACACAGCAGGCCGCCAAGTTCCTAGGTGTCAGCGTCCTCGCCGGTGCCGTCATGGCGGGCATCGCGCTGCCCGCGGTCGGCGCCCTGGGGCTCGCGGCCAAGGGTTCGGTCGAGGGGTTCGACGAACTCCCCGCCAACCTCAAGCAGCCGCCGCTGAGCCAGCGCACCACGATCCTGGACAGCAAGGGCGACCAGATCGCCACTGTCTACTCGCGCGACCGTACGGTGGTCGATCTCAAGGAGATCTCGCCGTACATGCAGAAGGCGATCATCGCCATCGAGGACGCCCGCTTCTACCAGCACGGCGCCATCGACCTGAAGGGTGTCCTGCGCGCGCTCAACCGGAACGCGCAGGACGGCGGCGTCACCCAGGGCGCGTCCACGCTGACGCAGCAGCTGGTGAAGAACGTGGCGGTGGAGGAGGCCGGTGACGACCCGACGCTGGTCGCGCAGGCCACCCAGCAGACCCTCGGCCGGAAGATCAACGAGCTGAAGAAGGCGATCCAGCTCGAGGAGGAACTCGGCAAGAAGAAGATCCTCGAGAACTACCTGAACATCACGTTCTTCGGCCAGCAGGCCTACGGCGTCGAGGCCGCCGCCCAGCGCTACTTCTCCAAGTCGGCCAAGGACCTGGACGTCGAGGAGGCCGCGCTCCTCGCCGGCATCGTGCAGTCGCCCAGCCGGTACGACCCGGTGAACGACCCGCAGGAGGCCACCAAGCGGCGCAACATCGTGCTGCAGCGCATGGCCGATGTCGGTGACATCTCGCAGGCGGAGGCCGACAAGGCCAAGGAGAAGCCGCTCGGCCTGGACATCAGCAAGCCGAAGAACGGCTGCATCACGGCCGTCAAGGGCGCGGGCTTCTTCTGCGACTACGTGCGCGAGGTGTTCCTGAACGACCCGGTCTTCGGCAAGACCAAGGAGGATCGGGCCAAGACCTGGAACCAGGGCGGTCTGACGATCCGGACGACGATGGACCCGAAGGCCCAGAAGTCGGTCCAGGCCTCCATCAAGCGGCACGTCTACCAGAAGGACGAAGTGGCCACCGCGGCCACCATCGTCAAGCCCGGCACGGGCAAGATCCTCGCCATGGGTCAGTCGAGGCCGTACGGTCTCGACACCAAGAAGAACGAGACGTCGATCAACCTCTCGGTCGACGAGTCGATGGGCGGTGGCGCGGGCTACCAACCCGGTTCGACGTTCAAGCCGATCGTCGCGGCTGCCGCCATCGAGGACGGCATGTCCCCGGGGAAGATCTACTCCGCGCCCTACGAGATGGCCTATCCGAGCCCGATCGCCGCCTGTGACGGCAAGACCTGGCGGAACAGCACCAGTTCGCCGGCGAAGCTCACCAACGAGAACGAGTCCGAGGTCGGCCCGTACCCGATGGAGGAGGCGACCGCGCTGTCGGTCAACACCTACTTCGTACAGATGATCGCGGACATCGGCATCTGCCCGGTCACCAGCATGGCCAAGAAGATGGGCGTCGAGCGGGCCGACGGACGCAAGATGGACCAGGCCCCGTCGATCGCCCTCGGCACCCAGGAGATGTCCCCGCTGACGATGGCGAACGCTTACGCGACCTTCGCCGCGCGGGGCATGTACTGCACGCCGGTCGCCATCGAATCCATCACCCAGCGGGTCGGCGACAAGTCGAAGTCGTTGGAGGTCCCGAAGTCGACGTGCTCACGTGCGATGTCCGAGAACACGGCCGACACCATCAACACCCTGCTCAAGGGTGTGGTGGAGGACGGTACGGGTAGGGAGGCGGGTCTCGGCAGCGGCCGCCCCAGCGCCGGCAAGACCGGTACGACGGACTTCCGCTATGCGGCCTGGTTCGTGGGTTACACCCCGAACATGGCCGGTGCCGTCTGGGTCGGCGACCCCGCGCACGAGCGCCGTATGGTCAACATCACCATCGGCGGCGAGCGGCACGACAAGGTCTTCGGCGGCCAGGTCCCCGGGCCGATCTGGGGCGACATGATGTCCGGCGCGCTGGAGGGCGAACCCGCGCCCAACTTCACCCTCGTCCACATCCCCGACGAGCGGCCGGACCGCGGCCGCGGGGACGGCGGCGACGGTCGCGGGAACGACGACGACGGCAATGGTGACGACAACGGCAATGGTGACGGCGATGAGGGGATCATCGGCGGCAACGTCGGCGGCACCTTCCCGACGCCGGACTTCTCGATCCCCGAGGGCTGGATCCGGGGGCAGACGAACGGCGGGAACAACGGGAACGGCAACGGTGGTGGGTTCGGCTGACAGCCACTGAGTGCCTGAGTGGTCTGTGACAGCCACTGAGTGCCTGATCCGGCTGGACATGGATACGGCGGTGGGTCGCCCCTGAAGAGGGGCGACCCACCGCCGTTCTGCTGAGAGGACCGTTGGGAGACGGAGGGCTGATCAGCCGCCCGCGAGCTGCTGCTTGACGATGGCGGCGACGCGGCCGCCCTCGGCAAGCCCGGCCACCTTCGGGTTCACGATCTTCATGACCTGGCCCATCGCGCGCGGCCCCTCGGCGCCGGCGGCCTTGGCCTCCTCGACGGCCTGCACGACGATCTGCTTCAGCTCCTCGTCGGACAGCTGCTTGGGCAGGTAGTCGGCGAGGATCTCGCCCTCCGCCTTCTCCCGCTCGGCCGACTCGGTACGACCGCCCTGGGCGAAGGCGTCCGCGGCCTCGCGGCGCTTCTTCGCCTCCTTGGTGATCACCTTGAGTACCTCGTCGTCGGAGAGCTCGCGCTTCTCCTTGCCCGCGACCTCCTCCTTGGTGATCGCGGTGAGGGTCAGCCGGAGCGTCGAGGAGCGGAGCTCGTCGCGCTCCTTGATCGCCGCGTTGAGGTCTTCCTGCAGCTTCGACTTGAGCGTGGTCATGGCGTCGATTGTCGCAGGTGTAGTGCGGGAAGCGCGCCTTGATTTCGCTGGTGTGTGCGGATCTGACGCGGATCGGGGCCGGGTGGATCGAGCGGGGCGGGGTGGATCACGGCGTGGCGGAACGGATGCGGTCGGAACGGGGGTCGGCGGAACGGATGCGGCCGGATCGGGGAGGGGGTGCGGGGGCAGAGTGGGTTGTCCACAGGGGGAGTTGGCGATCGGGGGTGGTGGCCGTGGTTGTCCACAGGCGTTCACCCGGGCTCGGCGGGGTCTGACACGATGGACACATGCGAGCGCGATACGGAGTACCTCTGGGAATCGCGGCGGCCGGTGCCGCCGGTGTGGTGTACGCGGCGGGTTTCGAGGTCCGCTCCTTCCGGCTGCGGCGGGTGACGGTGCCGGTGCTGCCACCGGGCATGCGGCCGCTGCGCATACTCCAGGTCTCCGACATCCACATGGTCAGCGGGCAGCGCAAGAAGCAGCGCTGGCTGCGTTCCCTGGCCGGGCTGCGCCCCGACTTCGTGATCAACACGGGAGACAACCTCTCCGACCCCGAGGGCGTCCCGGAGGTGCTGGACGCGCTGGGCCCACTGATGGAGTTCCCGGGCGCGTACGTCTTCGGCTCGAACGACTATTACGGCCCGAAGCTGCGCAACCCCGCCCGTTACCTCCTGGAGAAGGTCCAGGGCCGTCACGGCCTGAACGGCAACAAGCCGGTGGTGGGCGCCATCCACAACCCGTGGGAGGACCTGCGTGACGGCTTCGACGGGGCGGGCTGGCTCAACCTCACCAACACCCGCGGCACGCTGAAGATCGAGGGCATGTCGGTCGAGCTCACCGGCCTCGACGACCCGCACATCAAGCGAGACCGCTACGCCCGGGTGGCCGGTGGTCCGTCCGACTCCGCCGACCTCTCCCTGGGCGTCGTCCACGCCCCCTACCTCCGCAGCCTCGACGCCTTCACCGCCGACGGCTACCCCCTCATCCTCGCCGGCCACACCCACGGCGGGCAGCTCTGCATCCCCTTCTACGGGGCCCTCGTCACCAACTGTGACCTGGACACGGACCGCGTGAAGGGCCTGTCCACGCACACGGCCGACGGCCACACCGCGTACATGCACGTCTCCGCCGGCTGCGGCACGAACCGCTACACCCCGGTGAGGTTCGCCTGCCCACCGGAGGCTTCGCTGCTGACGTTGGTGGGACGGGAAGGCTGAAGGTCAGGGCCGGGACAGGGCTGGGAGGCCTGGCCGTGACGCCTGACTGCGGGGCGACGACCCATACGGATCATCCCGGATAGCCCGTTTCGTCGGGGCGTCTTAGCGTGAGCGCATGACCTCACCGATACCCAGGGACATCCCCGACCTGCCCGCGATCTCGGGCATTCCGGCGCCGGTGACGTCCGTCGTGCCCGCGACGGCGGTGGTGGGACCGACACGACGCCCGCTGGCGGCGGCGTACCGCGCGTTGGTCGCGCTGGCGGCGGTCGCGGCCGTGGTGATCGAGATGGTGCTGGGCAGCCCCCTGCGGGCCTTCAGCCATTTCTCGGTCCAGAGCACGATCCTGGTGGCGCTGGTCTTCGCCGCCTCGTCCCGCCGCGCATGGTCGGCCCGCCACCCCCTGCCGTCCTGGGTGACGGGCGGCACGGTCCTCTACGCGGTGATCACCGCCCTGGTGTACCACCTGCTCCTGACGAAGGACCCCGGGGCCTTCTCCATGACGGCGACGCCGACGGGCGCGCCGGTCGTCCCCACCGGCTGGCAGGCCGTGACGAACCACGCCTTCCACACGGCGATCCCGCTCGCGGTGGTGGCGGACTGGCTCCTCCTGACCCGCCCGTCCCCGCCACGGCTGACCCACGCGACGGCCTGGCTCCTCTACCCGATGGCGTACCTGGCGTTCACGCTCGGCCGAGCCGGCCTGCTGACCCCCGACTGGCCGGCCCCGTACCTCTACCCGTTCCTGGACGTCGACCGCCACGGCTACAAGAGCGTCCTCGGCAACGCCCTCCTCCTGGGTCTCGCCTTCTACGCCCTCGCCCTGCTCCTCACCGCCGTAGACCACGTCCGCCCCGACCTCGTACACCCTCGCCGGGGCCGCCCCAACCGCCACGACCGCCGCCCCGAAAACCGGATTTCGTCTCCAGCCAGCAGTGGGCTAAAGTAAACGACGTCGCCGCGACGAGCAGCGACAATCGGGGTGTAGCGCAGCTTGGCAGCGCGCTTCGTTCGGGACGAAGAGGTCGTGGGTTCAAATCCCGCCACCCCGACAGCCGAAACACCAGGTCAGGGGCCTGATCCGCTTAGCGGGTCGGGCCCCTGAGTGGTTCTCCGGACCCCTTGGGGGAAATCTGGGAGAAGATCTTGGAATCTCTCCCCTAGACGGTGCCTACCGGCGCGTCCGCAGACGCTCCCGCAAGAGGGCGCACGGAGGGCCACAGGAGACGGTGGGGCACATGGCCGACCAACATGGTGCGCCTTCCTCCATCCGCCGACGCGCCCCATGCGCACCAGCACCCGGCTCTCTGTCTAGTCCCAGGTGATGCCTGACGGTGGACGCCGCCGACAGTGTCCGGCTCGTGCCGCTGCCATGCCAGACGCTCGAAGAGCGCCACCCTTCAGGAGCGGCGCTCTTCGCAATGCTGGTCTCGGAGACCGGCGCGGCCATGTGGGGGTCGAGACGCTTGAAGAAGTCGGTGACGTCGTCGAGCTCGACCGGATTCTCGCCCGGCCCGCAGCTCTCGGAACACGCCACCGAGAACGCGGAGCATGCCTACCGAGCCGAGGAGCGAGGACCGGCGTACCTCCTGCGCCTTGGTGAGCTCACCGGGCTGACGCTCCGCCTCTGGGTCGTCCTCGGTGAGGGAAGCGAGGTCGGTGACGGCGTTGGAGATGATGTCGAGAAAGTCCTTGACCTGCTCGACACCTCTCCGTCGGTGAGAGTCTGCTCGGCCTTTTTGCCGATCCGGCCGCCGGCACCGGCGACGACGGCGCGGGTGATGTCGGCGACGTGCTTGGCACCCATGAAATCGGGCAGCGAGCCGTAAGGCCACGCCGTGGCGCGCCACCGTCTCGGCTCCGGCCCGCGCTGATGGCGTGGTGGTCAACTGGCCCTCGGTGTGGCCTGACCGATGAGTTTTGCGCGCCGTGCTGGTCTGTACGCCGAATACCGACTCACGGGGAGACTGACGCCATGCGGAAACTGACCTTCGCCATGAACATGAGCCTGGACGGCTACATCGCCGCGCCCGGCGACGACCTCGGCTGGAGCGTGCCGAGCGACGAACTGTTCCAGTGGTGGTCCGACCGGGTGGACGCGACGGGCCTGGCGCTGTACGGGCGCAAGCTGTGGGAGACGATGAGCTCCCACTGGCCGACCGCCGACAAGCAGCCGGGTGCCACACCGGCGGCGATCGAGTACGCCGGCCGCTGGCGGGACATGCCGAAGGTGGTGTTCTCCTCTACGACCAGCACGGTCGACTGGAACACCCGTCTGGTCACCGGCGACGCGGTCACCGAGATCACCAGGCTCAAGGTCGACGACGGCAGCCCCATGGACATCGGCGGTGCCACACTCGCCGCGGCGGCCATGCGAGCCGGGCTGATCGACGAGTACGTGATCGTCACCCATCCGGTCCTGGTGGGCGCCGGCACGCCGTTCTTCACAGCCCTGGACAAATGGGTGAACCTGAGCCTGGTGGAGACCCGGACGTTTCCCGACGGCGTGCTGCTGACCAGGTACGAGACCAGGCGCTGACCTGCGACTGGCGTCCGGGGTCATGCCACGTCGGAAGGTCGGTCGCCCTGCCTGATCACAGCTCTGACCAGCATCAAGTGCAGCGTCACCGCAACTTCCCGGGGGGCCTAACAGGGGGCCGAACGTCACAGCCGCGATCGGACGGTCCTGGACCGGAATGGACAGTGTCGGAGCCGAATAGGCAGGCCAGCGACCCTCGAGGCGAGGCATAAAAGTCTTTGGGCAGGAAGTGGCGTAGGCGGGCTCATTGCGACGAGCAGTGAGCCTGCCTGGGGGGGTCAGACCAGGAGCGGTAGGGCAGCGAGGCCGCGCATCAGGCGGGTGTGGCGCCAGCGCAGGGGGGCGGTGGGGGTCGCCAGGCGGAGGGAAGGGAAGCGGGTGAGCAGGGCGTGGAGGGCCAATTCGGCTTCGGCTCTGGCCAGGGGGGCGCCCAGGCAGCGGTGGATGCCGTGGCCGAAGGCCAGGTGGGCGGGGGTGGGGCGGGTGAGGTCCAGTCGGTCGGGGGTGGGGAAGCGGGCGGGGTCGCGGTTGGCGGCGCCGGGGGCGATGAGGACCGGGGCGCCTTCGGGGATGTCGGTTCCGCCGAGGGTGAGCGGCTCGGTGGTGTAGCGGAACGTGGCGATGCCGATCGGTGAGTCGTAGCGCAGCAGTTCGTCCAGCGCGGCGCCGAGGAGTCGGGGCTCGGCCCTCAGGCGGGTGAGTGTCTCCGGGTGCCGGAGGAGGGCCAGGGTCGCGTTGCCGATGAAGTTGGTCGTGGTCTCGTGGCCGGCCACCAGCAGGAGCACGGCTAGTGAGACGAGTTCGTCCTCGGTCAGGCGGTCCTGGCCGTCCCGTACGGCGATGAGGTCGTCGAGCAGGCTTTCGCCTGGCGCGGTGCGTTTGGCGGCGACCAGGTCCGTCATGTAGTCGCCGATGGCATGGGAGGCGGTGTCGATCCGGCCGGGGTCTCCGGCGGCGAACAGGTCGCTCGACCAGGCGCGCACGAGTCGGCGGTCGGACTCGGGTACCCCCAGCATCTCGCAGATGACCGTGACGGGCAGGGGCACCGCGAGGCTCTCGACGAGGTCCACCTGTCCGTGCTCCGGCCAGGCGTCGAGCAGTTCGTCGACGAGGCCGGCGATGTAGGGGCGCAGCCGCGCGACGGCGCCGGTGGTGAACGCCTTCGTCACCAGGGAGCGTAGGCGTGCGTGCTCCGGGGGGTCGGTGGCGAGCATGTTGCGGGAGACGGCCGGATGGAGGTCGCGCCGGGAGGGCCGGCCGGCGAAGAACCGTGTGGTGTCCTTCGAGAGCCGGGGGTCGGTGAACGCCTCCCGGGCCTCCGCGTAGCCCGTGACCAGGTAGCTGTGGCGGCCTCCCGAACCGGTGGGCACCTTCTGCACCGGCGCCGCGTCGCGCAGCCGGGCGTAGGTCGGGTAGGGGTCGGTGAAGAACTCCGGGTCCTGCAACGGGTCGGTCACGCCTGCGGGTCCGTTCCTGTGGGGGCCAGGTCTTCGGTGACAGTGGTCGTGGTCTCGTCCCGCGCGTAGGCGTGGGCGACCAGGAGCAGCCACTCGGTCTCGGCGCGCAGGTCGCCCGCTCGGGAGGCGGCGCCGGGGGCCGGTGGCGCGGCATTCGGCTGTGGGTCGCTCGCGGTCTTCTTCGCGTGTACGGCGGCTCGTAGGATCGCGGCCTCCACGATCGCGTCCCCTTCCGGAGTCCCCGCCAGGCCGCGTGCGGCCACGGCCCGCTCGGCTGTCTCCTGGACTCGCGGGGAACGGTGGGGGCGGAGGGCGAGCCCGCCGTCGTTGATCTCGATCACCCGGCGATGGAGGAAGAAGTCGGGGTCGTCCGCGTCGGCCTTGTCTCCGGGCTCGCCCGACACAGCGGAGGCCAGGACGACTTCGGGGGTCGCGCCCGTCACGTCTTCCCAGAGTGGTGCCAGCGCCGCGAAGGACCGTGCTTCCCATCGGCGGCGCAGGAACTGGCTGAACGGCCACGCGACCGCCGGGAGGGTGAGGCCCAGGGTGATGAGGAGGACGGCCAGGGCGGGCGCCGTCACGCTGAACACGCAGCGGACGGGACTGATGGGCGTAGAGCACCGGACGCCGTGCGGGAGGAGGTTCAGTTCGAACCCGATGGAGATCAGACCGAACACCTTGTACGCGGCGTAGAGGAGGGCGAAGACGCAGCCGACGGCGGTGATGCGCAGTCCGATGCGCTGGCTCCTCCGCCGTGAGTGGTTGGCCTGTTTCCAGGTTTGCACGCCGAAGTCCTTCGCGGTGATGCCGAGATACGTGATGTAGATCAGCACGTAGAGCGCGTACAGCTGGGGCGAGTCGTCGTTCATCTCGCTCGCGGCGAAGAGGACCGTCATGCCGGCGACGGAGATGCCGAGGAACAGCACCCGCAGCCGGATGCGGCGCCTGGCCTCATCGGGCTCCAGGTCGAGCTGGAGCATGAACGCCAGGACGGAGGTCGCGGCGGCCAGCGTGAACGAGTTGCTGAGCAGGCGGCCGGCCTCGGGGACGACGCTCTCGACGGCGTTCTCCACGAACGACACGTACGAGACGAAGGCGAGGGCGAAGGACACCAGCAGTGCGGCCATGGGCCAGGTGCCGGTCGGCCGGTGGCCGCCTCGCCCCCGGACCCAGTAACCGGCGGCGAGGAGAAGCACGAGGGCCACTCCCGAGAACAAGAGGTCGATCACGGGTGTCGACGGCCCTTCCTGGTCGGTCTGGCGAACAGCGCTTCCCAGCGCTCGGCGCCCTTCTCGGGTTCGCTCGGGGGGAGTTCGCGTCCTCGGTAGATGTGCTGCCGGATGACGGTGGCCATGATCTCGGCCTCGCGCTCGTCGTCCGTGGAGTAACTCGTGCGTCCGTTCATCCGCTGGACGAGGGTGGGGTTGAAGCCGATGGCGTGGAAGGCGTCGGCGTCCAGCTCCAGGCTGCCGGGGTGGTCGCAGATGATGTGGCTGACCTCGTGCGCCAGTATGTGGTTCTGGTGCAGGGCGGACGTTCCCTCCTCGTAGAAGAGGAGGTCGGCGTCAGGTGTCTCCAGGCGGATTCCGCAGGGTGCGTCGATCGCGCCGAGGGTGTTCAGGGGCCTGAGGATGATCGGGCGGCCGCGCTTGTGCGCCACGGCGTCGCAGAGGTCCCGGGTATTGAAGCGGTGCGGAAGCCGAAGGGCGTCCACCCGCTTCTCGCACTCGCGGCGTAATCGCTCAAGGTCCATGCCCGGTCCTGACGTTGCTCGGGTCTGACGCGCTGAAGGCGCGACCCCGTAAGGCCGGAGCGCGATCCGGAATCCCCGGCGCCGAATCGCTCGAAAGCTTAGGCGAATGCCTGGCCCCGCTCCAAGAGGATCTCTGCCCTCTGGCCGAATGGCCGGATAACGCGGGCCCAGACCGGATAGGGCGCATGCCGGACCGCAGAGCCCGCATGCCAGACCGGACAGCGCGCGTGCCGGACCGCAGAGCCCGCATGCCGGACCGGACAGCGCGCGGCCGGACCGCAGGGCGCGCGGCCAGACCGGACAGCGTGCGTGTCAGTCGTCCAGGTTCAGGCCGTTCGCGTCGGTGTCACCGGGGAGACCCTCCAGGATCCGGGCCTGCTCGATCACCGCCGTCACCATCTGCAGCGTCTCCGTGCTCAGGCCGTTGGCGCGCAGGGCGACGGTGCGGACGTTCCGGTCGCGCATGGCGGCGAGGACGGCGATCTCCGCCCGGGTGCGGTGGGCGGCCTCCTCGTCGACGAAGTAGCCGGCCGGTACGCCGAAGAAGTCGGCGAGCGCCTTGATGGTGTGCCGGGTGGGGTTCTGCTTGGCGCCGGTGCGCAGTTGCTGGATCGCGCTCGCGGTGAGCCCTTTGCCCTGGCCTCCGGAGGCCTCCCGGATGCCCTCGGCGACCTCGGCGTACGTGTAGGGACCGCGGTTCACCGGGTGGACCTCGCGGAACAGGTAGTCCAGCAACTGCGCGAAGGTGCGCGGCTCGTTGTCTGTCACGTCCGGTACGTCCTTGTCATGGTCGTCGCGGTATCCACTCTGGTGTGTGCCGAGCAGCGAGCGCGATGGTTTCCGATCCACTTTAGTTGACGATCGCCCACAACCACGGTGTACGTTCTGTGGGGAGCCACTCACACCAGAGTGTTCCCGCCCGAACGGGTGGCCGGGTTCCACGGGGGTGGGCCCGGCCATCTCTGTTCCGTCCGACACGGCGCTGATCGGGGCCCGCTCAGGCGAGGTGCTCGGGGAGCGGCGGGAACGGTGTCGTGGTGACGTAGGGCAGCGTCTTCGGCTGAACCACCGGCAGCGCCATCAGCTCAGGGTCCTGCGACAGCAGCCGTGCCTGGAGCGCGCGCAGGCTCGGTCCCGGCTCGGCGCCCATCTCCTCGATGGTCCGGGCGCGGTGGTCGGCGTAGAGCTTCAACGCCTCGTTGCCACGGTCCGAGCGGTAGAGCGCCAGCATCAGCAGCCAGACGAACCGTTCGCGCAGCGGGTACTTGTCCACCGCGTAATGCAGATAGGGGACGGCGTTGCGGTGCCGGCCCAGCTCCAGTTCGAGCTCCGCGCGTACCTCCATGTCGGACAGGAAGCGCTCCTGGCGGTAGAGCCGCTCGCGCTGGAGCATGGGGCTTTCGAGCCCTTCGACCAGCGGTCCGGTGGACATGACGCGGGCCTGCTCCAGCAGTTCCGCCGCCTTGAGGACCTCGCCCTCTCGCGCCGCGGTGGCCCCGGCCGACGCCAGTCGCTCGTACACATAGAGATCGACGTACGCGTCCCCGGTGCGCAGCAGATATCCCCCTGCCGACCACTCCAGGGAAATGCCCTCGCCCGCGGCCGTCTCGGCTGTCTCCGCCGTCTCCGCCGCGAAAAGGCCACGGAGGTTGGAAACGGACTTTTGAATCAGGTTTTTCGCGTGTGCGGGATATTCCTCTCCCCACAGCGCCTCGATCAGCTGGTCGGTACCCGTTTCGAGACCCCGCCTCAACAGCAGCATGGCCAGCAGGGCGCGCTGCTTGGGCGGGCCGAGCTCCAAGAGACGGCCCGCGTGCGTCACTTGCAAAGGGCCGAAGAGACGAAACCGCCAGGACGGCCCGTCTCTGGGTTCGAAATCGGCTTCACGCAACAGCACGCCAGACATACGACCCCGCGATCCCCCCGGTAAGTACGTGCTAACAGCAGCACGGTAAGCGCGGCCCCCGATCGGCTGCCAGCGGGTAAGCGGTCGCCCGTGGCTCAAAGTCCGCTCTTGGCCACCTCGACGGACAGGCTCACTGCGGCCCGACCGTCGGCCTGTGCGCAGTGTCCGTCCCAGCGGTGGCAGCGGTGGCAGCGGTGGCAGCGGTCACAGCCGTCACAGCGGTGGCAGTGGTGGCAACGGCCACAGCGGTCGCAGCCGTCGCAGCGGTCGCCCAGCGTTTCGTCCAACCGTTGGTCCAACCCCTTCCTGCAAGGTGACTCTCGCCGTGGTCGACGACGCTTCCGGTGTTCATGTTCTGCGTCGCCTTCGGCATGTCCGTGGACTACGGCGTCCTGACCGGCCGCAAGCAGATCCCGCACTCCCCCACCCCCATCCATCCGGAGACCGAGCATGCCGACCACACACCGAGCGGCGGGCGCCGACGCCACGCAGCACCCGCCCGCACTGCGACGCTGGGGCCGGGTGACCGCCACCAAGCCCCGGCTGGTGATCTGGACGAGTGTCGTCCTCGCCCTGCTGGCCCTGGTGCTCGCCGCGGGTGCCATGGACCGCCTGGTGCTCAGCCGCTTCGAGAGCCCCGGCTCCGAGTCCCTGACCACCAGGGCACAGCTGGAGAAGGAGTTCGGCGAGGGCACGCCCAGCGTGCTGCTCATGGTGACCGCTGAGCAGGGCACCGTGGACGACCCGGCCGTGGCCGCCGAGGGCGGCAGGCTGGAGAAGGAACTCGCGGCGCAGGACGGGGTCGCCGAGGTCGCCTCGTACTGGTCGCGGGGTTCGTCGCCCGCCATGCGGGCCACCGACGGCAAGCAGGCCCTGATCGTCGCTCGGATGTCCGGCACGGTGACCGAGGCCCGTACCCGGCTCGGGGAGTTCTCCCCCGACTTCAGCCGGGACACCTCACTGGTGAAGGTCCGGGTCGGCGGCGGTGACGAGGTCTTCCGGCAGGCCTCGGCGCAGTCCCGGCAGGACTTCCTGCGGGCCGAGATGATCGTGTTCCCGCTGGTGCTGCTTCTGCTGTTCGCCATCTTCCGCAGGTTCTCGGCGGCTCTGCTGACGCTGGGCATGGGCCTGTTCTCGGTGATCACCACGCTGGCGATCCTGCGGGGCGTCACCTACTTCACCGACGTGTCGACCTTCGCCGCCAACCTGGCCCTGGTGATGGGCATCGGTCTGGGCGTCGACTACAGCCTCTTCGTCATCAACCGGTTCCGTGAGGAGCTGCGGGCCGGACGGTCCGTGGCGGAGGCCGTCGAGTACGCGGTCGGCAGCGCGGGCCGTACGGTGGCCTTCAGCGGACTCACCGTCCTGGTGTCCCTGGCCTGTCTGCTGCTCTTCCCGTTCCCCTTCCTCCGTTCCTTCGCGTACGCCGGTGTCGCGACCGTCCTGACGTCGGTCTTCGCCGCGCTCGTGATCCTGCCCGCGTCGCTGGCCCGCCTGGGTCACCGGGTCACCCGGAAGAACGCCGACACCCGCGCGGCCACCGGCTGGTGGCACGACACGGCGCTGCGGATGATGCGCCGGCCGCTGCTGTGGGGCATCCCGGCCCTGGTGGTCCTGCTGGGTCTCGCCGCGCCGACACTGAACCTGACGTTCGGCGTGCCGGACGAGCGGGTGCTGCCCGCGAACACCTCCAGCCGGGTCGTCCATCAGGACATCCGCGACAACTTCGCCGGCGAGGAGATGGACGCCATCCAGGTGCTGCGTCCCGGCCAGCCCGGCACCGACGCGGGCAAGGAGTCGATCGACGCCACGGCGGCCGCGCTGTCCCGCATCGCCGACGTCCAGCAGGTCGACGCGCTCACCGGCTCGTACGCCGAGGGCCGCAAGATCTCCGAGCCGAACAGCGGTTCCGACCGGTTCGCCCATGACGAGGACACCTGGTACTCGGTCGTCGCCACCCACCACGGCCTGGACCGGGACATCGACCGGGTGCTCTCCGAGATCCGGTCCACCGCGGTCGAGGGCGCGCCCTCCGGTGCCGAGGTGCGCATCGGCGGCTATCCGGCCGAGCTCAAGGACTTCCGCACCGAGTTGGTCGACCGGCTGCCCCTGGTGTTCGGGCTGATCCTCGTGGTCACGTTCGTGATCCTCTTCCTGATGACCGGCAGTGTGCTGCTGCCCGCGAAGGCCATGGTGCTCAACACGCTCAGCATGGGAGTGATGTTCGGTGCCCTGGTGTGGGTCTTCCAGGACGGCCGTCTGTCCGGCCTGCTGGGCTTCACCCCGAGCGGCTCGATCGAGCCCAGCATCCCCATCCTGATGTTCTGCGTCGCCTTCGGCCTCTCGATGGACTACGAGGTCTTCATGCTGTCGCGCATCAAGGAGGAGTACAACCGGACCGGTGACAACGTCGGCGCGGTAGCCCTCGGGCTGGAGCGCAGCGGCCCGCTGATCACCTCCGCGGCGGTGATTCTCGCGGCCTCGTTCGCGACGTACGCCTCCTCGGGGATCGTCTTCCTGAAGATGCTGGGCCTGGGCATGGTCGTGGTGATCCTGGTGGACGCCACCCTGATCAGGGCGGTGCTGGTGCCCGTCTTCATGCGCCTGGCCGGTGACGCCAACTGGTGGGCGCCCGGACCGTTGCGCGCGCTGCACGACCGGTTCGGGATCTCCGAGTCCGAGCCCGTCGTGACGGGTGCCCCGCGGTCCTCCGCCGCGACCGTCGGCGCACGCGCCGGCCGTTCCTGACACGACCGGGCAAGGGACTCCCGGCTGGCGGCTGGGCACGGTGGCGCTCCGTTCGGTACCGGTCCCTCCCCTCGTGGGGACCGGTACCGAACGGTGCGGGGTGTCGATCCGTGTCGGTGGACGTGGGATCGAGGGTCGGTCGGGGCTCACGCCGAGCCGGTGGCCTGCGTGGGCGCTGCCCGGGGTACGTGGCTGGAAGCCGAATCCTGCCAGCCGGGGATCATCGCGAGGAGGGCCCGCGCCTCCGGTGATGACTTCTTCGCAGGTCAGGCATATAAAGTGAGTTTTCCGGTCCGGATATCAGCCAGCGGGGGAAGTCAAGGGGAGGATGCCTTGAGTCACGACTCAGAGGCACGCTCGGCCTTCGCGGAACGTCTCGCTCTGCTGTACAAGGAAGCGGGCAATCCTCCCCTCAAGAGCGTTTCCGAGTCGGTCGTCCGGCTGCAGCGGGTCGACGAACGCGGGCGGCCCGTTCGGGTGTCCGCCCAGCGGATCAGCGACTGGCGGCGGGCCAGGAACGTGCCCGCGCAGTTCGCCGCCCTCGCCGCCGTCCTGCACGTGCTGATCCCCGAGGCCCGGCGCGCCCGGCCCGCGCCGGTGTCCAAGGGGCTGTACGACATGGCCCAGTGGCAGCGGCTGTGGGAGCGGGCCCTGGCCGACCCCGTCGGCGAGCGCGCCGCGGCGTCCGGGTCCACCACGTCCCCCGTGCCCGCCGCCTCCGGCGAGTCCCCGGAGGAGGAGCAGACGGCGGGCGACGGCCCGCCCCTTCCCGGCGGCGTCTGCCCGTACCGGGGGCTGGCCTCGTACCGGCAGCAGGACGCCCGCTGGTTCTTCGGGCGGGAGCGGAGCACCGACGCGCTCGTCGCGCAGCTGCGCGCGGCGGAGCGGACGGGTGGGCTCGTCATGCTCGTCGGCGCCTCGGGAGCCGGCAAGTCCTCCCTCCTGAACGCCGGCCTGGTCCCCGCCCTACGGGGCGGCGCCTTGGGCGGCCCCCTGGGAGACGACGACAGCCCGGCGGGTGGGGGCCGGGCGAACGGCCGGAGGACGAGCGAGGTCCGGGCGGACGGCCAGCACACGGCTGAGGGCCAGACCGACGGCCGGCGGACGGGCGTGGTCCGGGCGGACGGCCTACGGACGGCCGAGGGCCAGCCCGAGAGCCGTAGGCCGGGTGTAGTCCGGGCGGACAGCCAGCGGACGGGCGAGGTCCGGACGGACGGCCAGCGGACAGGCGAGAGCCAGGCCGACGTTCGAAGGACGGTTGACGGCCAGAGCGACAGCCGGAGGACGAGCGAAGTCCAGGCCGACGGCCGACGGACGGCTGAGGGCCAGACCAACGGCCGGCGGACGGTTGACGGCCAGACCGACAGCCGTAGGCCAGGCGACGTGTTGCAGCTCGTGCCGGGCGCCGATCCGATCGCCGAGCTGACCGGTCACATACCGGAGCTGGCGCAGGTGGTGTCCGCAGCGTACGAGCCCGGCACGCCGATGTTCGCCGACGCGGTACGGGAAGCCGTCGCGGCCTGGGCACGCCGACGCCGAACGTCCGCCGCCGACGACAAGGCCGACCACGGCCCCGCCGCCCACAGCATGGCGACCCCCACCGACGGCCGAACGCCCGCCGCCGGCACCACAGTCACCCCCACCGACGGCCGGACACCCGCCGCCGGCACCACAGCCACCCCCACCGGCCCCCCTCCCCCCACCACAACCCGCCCCGTCCTGATCGTCGATCAGTTCGAGGAAACGTTCACCCTCTCCTCCGACGAAGCGGACCGGCGCACGTTCATCCAGCTGCTCAGTGCCGCGTGCACGCCCGGAGGGCCGGGCGAAACGGCGCCTGTGCTCGTCGTCCTGGGCATCCGCGCCGACTTCTACGAGCAGTGCCTCGGCTACCCGGAGCTGGCCGACGCCCTGCAGCACCGGCACATGGTGCTCGGGCCGCTGACGACGGCGGAGCTGCGGGAGGCGGTGACGGGCCCGGCCAAGGCCGTGGGCCTGGAGCTGGAGCCGGGGCTCGCCGAGCTGATCGTGCGCGAGGTGAGCGCGGACGGTCCGCGCGGGGCGCACGACGCCGGCGTGCTGCCGCTGCTGTCGCACGCCCTGCTCGTGACCTGGCAGCGGCGCAAGGCGGGGCGGCTGACGCTGGCCGGTTACCGGGCGGCGGGCGGCATCCAGGGCGCGGTGGCGGCGACCGCCGAGCGGGCCTGGTCGGGGCTGGACCCGGCGGCCCGTACGGCCGCCCGGCTGCTGTTGCTGCGCCTGGTCCGGCTGGGCGAGGACACGCAGGCCACCCGGCGTCGGGGCACCCGGCGGCAGCTGGCGGACGGCTCGGCGGACCCGGGCAAGACCCAGGAGTCGCTGGAGGCACTGGTCCGCGCCCGGCTGGTGACGCTCGACGCGGAGACCGTGGAGATCACCCATGAGGCGCTGCTGCACGCCTGGCCGCGCCTGCGGGGCTGGATCGACGAGGGGCGCAACGACCATCTGCTGCGGCAGCGTCTGGAGGAGGACGGCCGGGCCTGGGAGGACTCCGAGCGCGACTCCTCGCTGCTCTACCGGGGGTCGCGGCTCGAACAGGCCCACACCTGGGCGGAGTCGGCGGGGGACACCGTCCTGACCCGGAGCGCGGTGGAGTTCCTGGCCGCCTCGGTCCGGCTGCGCCGGCGTACCGTCTGGATCAGCCGGAGTGCCGTGGCGGCGCTGGTGGCGTTCGCCCTGGTGGCCGTCGGGTCGGCGGTGGTCGCCTGGCAGCAGCGCAACGACGCGGTGTTCGAGCAGGTGGTCGCCGAGGCCGACCGCGTCCAGTACACGGACCCGTCGCTCTCCGCCCAGCTCGACCTGGTGGCGCACGACCTGCGGCCCGACGACAAGGGCACCGACAACCGGCTCGTCTCGATCGTCAACGCGCCGCTGGCCACCCCGCTCCTCGGCCACGGCGGCGCCGTCTACCTCACCTCGTTCAGCCCGGACGGGAAGTATCTGGCCACCGCCAGCTACGACCGGACCGTACGCCTGTGGGACGTGGCGGACCCGTCCCGGCCCAAGGCCCTGGGCAAGCCCCTGACCGGGCACACGAGTTGGGTGAGCACCTCGGTCTTCGGCCCGGACGGCCGCACGCTGGCCAGCGCCGGCGACGACGGCACGATCCGGCTGTGGGACGTACGGGATCCCCGCGCCCCCCGGTCGTTCGGCGCGCCGCTGACCGGGCACGACGGCACCATCTATCTGCTCGCCTTCAGCCCGGACGGGAAGACACTGGCGTCCGTGGCCGAGGACCACACCGTACGGCTGTGGGACGTGAGCGACCCGGCGCACGCGCGGGCGCTCGGCGCGCCGCTCACCGGGCACACCGCGCCCGTACGGTCCGTGGCGTTCAGCCCGGACGGGAAGACGCTGGCGACCGGTGGCGACGACGACACGATCCGGCTGTGGGACGTGGCCGATCCGCGTCATCCCGCGCCCTACGGCACGGTGCTGGAGGGCCATACGAACGTCGTGCACTCCCTGGCCTTCAGCCCCGACGGGAGGACGCTGGCCAGCGGCAGTTCGGACAACACCGTCCGGCTCTGGGACGTGGCCGATCCCCGGCGCGCGAGCGCGGTCGGGGCGCCGCTCACCGGGCACACCGGCCCCGTCTGGTCCGTGGCCTTCAGTCCCGGCGGGGGTCTGCTCGCCGTGGGCAGCGCGGACAGTACGGCGAGTCTGTGGAACGTGGCCGACCCGGAGTATCCGTCCCAGGTGGGCGAGCCGCTCGCCGGGGCCAGCGGCGAGATGTTCGCGGTCGGCTTCAGCCCGGACGGGAAGACCCTCGCCACCGGGAGCGGGGACAGCAAGGTCCGGCTGTGGTCGGTGCCGACGTCGGACATGGTGGGCCGGAAGGGTGTGTTCCGTCCGGACGGGAAGGTGCTCGCCACGGCCGGGCGCGACGGCCGGATCCGGCTGTGGAACGTCGCGGAGCCCGGCCGCCCGGTGCCGCTCGGCGCACCGTTCATGACCGAGGACGGCAGCAACCGCGCCCTGGCGTTCTCCCCCGACGGCCGGACCCTCGCCATCGTGGCCGGGAACCGGGCACTGCATCTGTGGGACGTCAGCGACCCCACCCGCCCGGTCCGCCACCGGCCGCCCGTCGAGCTGAGGACCCGGTACACCGACGCCCTGGCCTACAGCCCGGACGGGCGCACGCTCGCCACCGTCTACGACGACCACACCATCCAGCTGTGGAACGTCGCCGACCCCTCGCGCGTCGTTCCGTTCGACCGGCGGCTCACCGGCCACAAGGGCTACGTCCTCGAACTGGACTTCAGCCCGGACGGCCGCACCCTCGTCAGCGGCAGCGCCGACGGCACCATCCGGCTGTGGAACGTGACCGACCCGGGCCGCGCCACCCGGCTCGGCGAACCCCTCACCGACCATCACGGCCCCGTCAAGGCCCTCGCCTTCAGCCCGGACGGCAGGACGCTGGCCAGCGGAGGCGACGACGACACGGTCCGCCTCTGGGACGTCACCGACCCCGCCGGGGTGACCCGGCTCGGCGAACCCCTCACCGGCCACACCGAGGCGCTCGTGTCGCTGAGCTACAGCCCCGACGGCCGCACCCTGGCCAGCGGCGGCAACGACAGCACCGTCCGGCTGTGGAACGTCGCCGACCCGGCCGAGGCCTCCCCCATCGGCCAGTCGATGAGTCCCAACGCCAAGACCGGCAACTTCCTGTCCTTCCGGCCCGACAGCCACATGCTGGGGGTGTCCAGCGGCGCCGACACCGTACGGCTGTGGAATCTGGACGTCGACGACGCCGTACGGCACATCTGCACGACGACACGCGGTGTGCTCACGCGGGAGAAATGGAACGAGTACCTGCCACGGCTGTCGTACGAGCCGCCGTGCGAGAGCGGGTGACAAACGTTTACCCGCTCGTTGGTGGCACGTGATCCCGATCACAACTGGTCAACACAGTCGAGCAGTCGGCTCCCGTCCGACGAGCAGCCTTGTTAGCCTTGGCCATAGCCCGGTCGCTGGTGCATCCCCCGTCGCCAGCGACCGGGCCCTTTCATGCCCGGCTTCATGCCTCGGCTTCACGCCCCGCCTCACGCCACGGCCCAGGCCCGGACGTGTACCTCCCGTCGCTGCCGGCGGTCACCGCTACCGGTTGCCGCCGGCCACGGTGAGCCAGTGGGCGACCCTGCGGACGGTCGTCTCGTCGAGCCCGTCCACGACGCTTCGCACGGCGGCGATCTTCCACTCCATCGGCGAAGGCGACCGGCTCGTGGCCCATGCGGTCAGGTACACACCGTGACGGATGACGCCCGAGCGAACACCGGCGAAAACGCGCCCGTTCGAACATGCGCCCCTGCCACCACCACGACCGGTCAGGGATTGAGCCTCGCGCGGTCCGGTCGCACGGCCTGGCTAATGGATCAGGGCGTTCGCAACAATGATCACCAGGCCGATCAGCATATCGAGGGCCCCTGCCCGGCACGCGGACGGCCATCCGTACCCAGCGGTGCGGGCGGCCGAAGTGCCCAGACCGAACAGGGCGACAGTGTTGAACAGCAGGGCCGCGTCCACAGCTGTGCCCTCTGCCCACCACCCGGCCACCGCGGCAAGCAGTACCCCCACCGTGGGCAGCACGGCGGCGACCAACGGCCACTCGGCGAGCACCGACCGCAGTCTGCTGGTGGTGGCTGTGCCGTCAGCGGACGCACGCTGGGCGATCACATGCGCGTACCCATGGGCGGCACTCGACGCCAGCGCGGTGAGCAGCACCCACAGCGCGTCCGGACCGGGATCGGCCTTCTCGCCCGCCGCGTCCAGCGCGGACACCATGGCGCTGGCCAGCACCAGACCGTAGATGCCGCTGAACAGCCACTGCTCCGGTGGCTGTCGCCGCAGGATTCCCCTTGGGGAGACACCCTCGGGGCGGACACGGTCGGCTCGGTCGGGCATGGCATCGCCTCGTGCGGGAAGAGGGCGGGTCCGCACATGCTCACCCGCGTGACGTCAGGGCACACGACGCCACGCGGGGAAGCGACCTGGGAAGTCCTGACAAAGGCGTCGGACGTGCCGGTGGGTGGACCAGGCAGGCGGCGAGGCCGAGGAGGGCTTCGCGCATGTCGTCGCGTCCCTCCCGACGGATGCGCGGACGGCGAAAGCCATGGAGCCAGGAGATCGCGCGTTCGGTGACCCGGCGGAAGGTGCCCGGGCCCGTGCCGTGCGGTTGTCCTCGCTCGGCGATAGCGGGCCGGATGCCGCGTTGCCGCAGCAGCGATGACGACTGACGGTTCGTCAACTATCCATAGGCGCGCGCCCGACCGGCTCCGGGGTGGGGCCGGCGCTGACAGCCGACCGCCGTCGCCCGTCGCCCGTCAGCCGTCAGCCGTTCCAGGCCTCGTCGTACGGGTCCTGGGGCGCCTTGACCGGCCTGGTGGTCTCGACGTGGAGGTACGGGACGGCCGTGCCGTTGACCGGGTCCTCGGCCCGTTTCGGGGTGTAGGCGCCGGTGACCTCGATCCAGGTGTCCGGCTGGAGGACGGCCGGGAGTGCGCCGGCCAGGGCGATCTTGACCGGTTGGGCGTCGGCGGCACAGCAGTTGAGTGCCATACGGACGAGGTACGGGGCGCCGGAGCTGTCGAGGGCGAGGAACCCGGTGACCTTGAGCTCGCGGCCGGCGAGGGCGCGCCCCTTGTCGTAGACCGCGCGCCCCGCGTAGTCGGCGACGCTCAGCCGGAGCGTGCCCTCGGCGGGGAGCTCGGGGTAGCCCCAGGGCTGCTCCTGGAGTGCCGTGCCGGTGCGCATCGCGGTGTAGGAGCCGGCGGCGGGCGGGGCGACCAGGACGAGGGCGAGGAGGGGGAGGACGAGGAGCCAGGAGACCCGGGGTTCGCGGTGGGGATGGGCGTCGGGGGCGTCGCCGAGGCCGGGGGCGTCGGCGGGGGCGTCACCGTTGCCGGGGGCGTCACCGTTGCCGGGGGCGTCACCGTTGTCGGGGGCCTCGGCGGGCGCGTCCTGTCGGTGTGCCGCCCGGCGTTCGTACCAGAGCGTGGCGACGGCGGCGGCTATGAGGACGACGCCGGCGCCGATGAGGAGGGGGCGCAGCCCGGCCTTGACGTAGCGGAGGTAGAGGTCGGTGAAGCCGGCGTGCAGGAGGGCGCCGCCGGTGAGGAAGAGGACGACGGTCTGGGCCTGGCGGTTCACAGGAGCACCGCCCCGACCAGGGCCGACACCAGGATCGCGAGGGCGAAGGTGACGGGGGCGAAGCGGAGCGCGAAGGCGCGGCCGAAGGTGGCGGTCTGCATGGCGAAGAGTTTCAGGTCGATCATCGGGCCGACGACCAGGAAGGCCAGTCGGGAGGTCAGGGAGAACTGGGTCAGCGAGGCCGCCACGAACGCGTCCGCCTCCGAGCAGATCGACAGCAGCACGGCCAGCACCGCGAGGGCGAGGATGGCGATGACGGGGTTCTCGGCGGCGGCGTTCAGCCAGCTCGCCGGGACGACCGCCTTGAGCGTGGCCGCCGCCATCGCGCCGACGACGAGGAAGCCGCCCGCGTGCATCACGTCGTGCCGCACCGAGCCCCAGAACGCCGCGCCCTTGCTCTGCCCCTCGTAGGACGGCCGCTCCGGCGGGCGCATCCACTCGCCCCGGCCCAGCCGTTGCCACAGCCAGCCCATCGCGCACGCGACCAGCAGGCTGGCCACGAACCGCGCCAGCACCATCTCGGGGTCGCCCGGGAAGGCCACGGCGGTCGCCGTCAGCACGATCGGGTTGATGGCGGGGGCGGAGAGGAGGAAGGCGAGTGCGGCGGCGGGCGTCACGCCCCGGCGTACGAGGGCGCCCGCGACCGGCACCGACGCGCACTCGCACCCCGGCAGCACCACACCGGCCATCCCCGCCGCCGGCACCGCCAGCGCGGGCCGCTTCGGCAGCGCGCGGGCGAAGAACGACGCCGGCACGAACACCGCGATCGCGGCCGACAGCAGCACCCCGATGACCAGGAACGGCAAGGCCTGCACGACCACCGCCACGAACACCGTCATCCAGCTCTGCGTCACGGGCGCCGACAGCAGACCGCGCAGGGGGCCCTGCGCCACCACCGCCAGCACGAGCACCATCGTGAGGAGGAGGGGTGGGTCGAGGTGCCGACCGCGGTGGGGGGCTTCTTCCTTGGTTATGGCCACGGGGGACGGTACCTCCGTATGGAACGGCTGTGCAGTGCGGGCCTGTTCGGCCTCTTCTCCCATACGGCGGCCGGGGCCAGGTTGCTCACGACGGCCGGGAGCGACCACCGGAAGCGGCCACCGGAAGGAGCGGCCACCGGAACCCTCTTTTCGTAATGGGATCCATTTTCATGTAGCGTTCCGGGACATCACCTGTGGAGGAGGACCCATGGCCGTACCCAAGCGGAAGATGTCCCGCAGCAACACCCGTCACCGTCGCGCCCAGTGGAAGGCGAGCACGCCGCAGCTGGTGCCGTTCACGGTCGACGGCGTCACCCACCTCGTACCGCAGCGGCTGCTGAAGGCGTACGAGCGCGGGCTGATCCACCCCGAGGGCTGACACCGTGGCCATGGTCCGGGACCGGTTGCCCGTCACCGTCCTCTCCGGCTTCCTCGGCGCGGGCAAGACCACCCTGCTCAACCATGTCCTCGCCAACCGCGAGGGGCTGCGAGTGGCGGTCATCGTCAACGACATGAGCGAGGTCAACATCGACGCCGCCCTCGTGCGCGGGGGCGAGGCCGCCTTGTCGCGCACGGAGGAGCGGCTGGTCGAGATGACCAACGGCTGCATCTGCTGCACCCTGCGCGACGACCTGCTGGAGGAGGTGGACCGGCTGGCCCGGGAGGGCCGTTTCGACTACCTCCTCATCGAGAGCAGCGGAATCTCGGAACCCATGCCCGTCGCCGCCACGTTCGCCTTCGCGCGGGACGACGGGGCGACCCTCGACGAACTCGCCCGGCTGGACACCATGGTCACGGTGGTCGACGCGGCGAACTTCCTGCCGGAGCTGGCGGGTGGCGACGAGCTGGTGGCGCGGGGGCTCGACCAGTACGAGGACGACGAGCGCACCGTGAGCGATCTGCTCATCGACCAGGTGGAGTTCGCCGACGTGATCGTGCTGAACAAGCTCGACCTCGTCGACGCGGCGACCGCCGAGCGGCTGGCGGCGACGCTGGCGCGGCTCAACCCGGCGGCGCGGATCGTACCGGTCAGCCAGGGCCGGGTGCGGGTCGCGGAAGTGCTCGGCACGGGGGCGTTCGACCTCGAACGGGCCCAGCAGGCGCCGGGGTGGGTGCGGGAGCTGAACGGGGACCATGTGCCGGAGACCGAGGAGTACGGCATCTCCTCGACCGTCTTCCGGTCCGGACTCCCCTTCCATCCCGGGCGGTTGTGGACCTTCGTGACGGAGACGCTCGACAGCGGTGCGTTCGGGTCCGTCCTGCGTTCCAAGGGGTTCTTCACCCTCGCCACGCGCCCGCACGTGGTCGGCCTGTGGTCCCAGGCCGGCTCGGTCGCCCGCTTCGAACCGTCCGCCGCGCACGATGGAGAGGCTCCGCACGCGCAGGAGCTGGTCTTCATCGGCACGGGCCTGCGACCGGAGGCGCTGCACTCGGCGTTGGCCGGTTGCCTGATGCGCGAGGACGAGCAGGTCGCGGGGTTGTCGGCCGCAGACGATCCGTTCCCGGAGTGGGACACGTACGGGTTCGACGACGCGTGCGAGCACGAGCGGTCGGTGGGGGTGGGCTGATCCGGTGTGGCGGCTGCGGGTGGGCGGGGGCTGGTCGCACAGTTCCCCGTGCCCCTGAAGAGCAGGGGCTGCGCCCCGTGCTCTTCGCCCGGTGGCCGGACGGCCCCCGGGCCTACGCCCCCGCCCGCGCCCGCCTCCCCAGCAGCTCCGCCAAGCCGCGTCGCGTGGCCGCCAGGACGACGCGGTCCTCGGCCCGGAGTACGTACGTGGGCGGCAGGTCCCAGACCAGCCCCGATCCGGGCGGTGGCCCTGACGGCCGGTCACCCGCGTCCTCGCCCGGCGCGGCCGTGTCGAGCGCCAGGACCCGCCACGCCCCCGCCCGAAACGCCTCCGCGACGGTCCGGCCCTCCAGACGGGGATGGCCTCGCACCTCGACGGCGGCGAACAGCAGCACTCGGCGCTCGACGGGTATCGCCCCCAGGATCTGGCGCCCCATCATCGCCCCGGCGAAGGCGGGCGCGGCGAGATGGGTGACGCTGCGGCTCCGGGTGAGAGCGCCGGGATGTGCGGCGCGAAGGGTGCGATACACCGCCGTGGCGAAGTCGTCGTCGTAGAGGCGGAGGACGACCCGCAGATCGGGCTGTACGGAACGGGCGTACAGGCCCGCCTCGAGGTTCGTCGTGTCGGCGCTGGTGACGGCGAGGAGCGCGTGGGCGCGGTGGATCTTGGCGGCCTCCAGGACGCCTTCCTGGGTCACATCGCCGAGGATGACCGGCACCCGTAGGCGACGGGCCTCCGCGAGGCCGCGTGCCTCGGGGTCCTCCTCGACGCAGACGACCGGGATGTGCAGTTCGCGCAGGCGTGCGAGTACGCGGGTGCCGATCTTGCCGAGGCCTAGCAGGACGACATGGCCGGAGAGTCCGCGCGGCGGCTTGCGCAGGGCGGTGCCGCTGCGGAACGTACCGAGGGCCTCCAGCACGGCGGCCAGGAGCACGGGCAGCAGGAGTAAGCCCATGAGCCCGGACAGGAGTTGGAGGATCTGGCGGGAGTCGCTCTGGTCGGTCGCCGGGTCGGCGATCCCGAAGAGGTCGAGGAGGGTCGCGTACGTCGCCTGGAGCGGATGCTCCCCGGTGATCACCATCTGGGCGACGGCGAGGGCGAACACGCACCCGACCAGCCCCGCGAGGGACCACCGCAGCCTCCGTGAGAGCAGTGAACCGAACGCCCCGAAGGCCCCGAGCGACCCGCCGCCCGCCCGGCCGGGCGGCAGCGCGGGCCCCGCGTAGCGAACGGTGTCGAGGACGACGGTCCCGCGCCCGGTGGCCTCGGCGACCGCCCGCTCGTCGGGCAGGAGTTGGGGACCTCGTTCCCCACTGCCCTCGGAACCCTCGGTTCCGGCGGGGTCGTTGGTGGTGGCCGACAGCAGCGCGAGCGTGCACAGACCACCGGGGCTTTGCCCTCCGCGCCCCGGCGGGCGCTCCACGGCCCGCAGCATCAGCCCGTCCGTCTGGACGACCTTGGTGGTTCCGGCGACGGCGGTCGCGGCCAGCGCGGGCGCGGCGGTGTCGGCGTCGGAGAGGACGGTGGTCGAGGCGCCGAAGCCGTCGATCCCGTCGGCGGCGGCGCCTCCCGTGGCCAACGCCGAGGCCTGGTCGAGCAGTTCCTCGATGTGCTGACCCAACCGGCGGTTGTAGAGCCGCAGGACGAGCCGCAGGCGCGGGTTGAGCCGCCGGGCGGTGAGGGCGGCACGGATGTTGGTCTCGTCGTCGTCATACACGAGCGCCAACGCGGCGGCCCGCTCCACCCCGGCCTCGGCGAGCACCGCCTCGGTGGCCTCCCCGGCCTCCAGGAGCCGCTCGCCACCGTCCCGGGTGCTGCGGTCGCCCCGCTCCCCGGCCCGCTCCCCGGTGCGGTCGCCCCGGTCCCCGGCCCGGTCGCCGGTGCGGTCGCCGGTTCGGTCGCCGGTTCGGTCGCCGGTCGTCGGATCGCCGTTGCCCGCAGCCCGGTTGACCGCCGCCGTCACCCGGTCCAGGAGCGCGGCGGCACCGCGGGTGCGCCCGACCACCGGACGCGGTGCGACCCGCGCGGTGGGCGGCACGACGAGGGTCACCTGCTCCCGGTACACGGTCCGCAGTTCGGCGGCGAGCCGGTGCGCGAGCCCGTCGTCCCCGCAGACGACCATGTGCGCGCCGGAGTCGGCGGCCGGCCTGCCGGGACCGGCCTGTCTGCCAGGACCGGTCTGTCTGCCAGGACCGGTCTGTCTGCCCGAACCCGCCTGTCCGCCCGGGCCGATACGGCTGCTGCTCTGCTGCGAAGGGCTCCCCACAAGGCAGAAGACTGCCGCATCGACACAGCCGGTTCCTTCGTGATCCACATCACACTTGGCGGTGTGAGTGCGACGGCGGGTGGAAATCCGTACTCAAGGGGGACGGGGTGACGACGGTGTCCGGATGCGAGGATGGGGCGCCATGACCGCAGGGTGGGGTTCGCGCACGGTACGCGCCGCGATGTTCGCGGCCGTCTGCGTGCTGCTCGCCGCCCTGGGCCACGTGATGATGTCCGGTAGCCCGGTCCCCTGGTGGGCCGTGACCGCCGGAGCCGCCGCGACCGGTGCCGTCGGCTGGTGTCTGGCCGGACGTGAACGCGGACTCCTGCTGGTCACCTCCGTCGTGGTCGCCGCCCAGACCGCCCTCCACTCGGGCTTCTCCCTCGCACAGCCGTCAGGCCGAGCCGGTATGGACTCCATGGACATGGGCTCCACAGGCATGGACATGGGTGCCGTGGACATGGGCTCCGCCCACCTGAATCACACGGTCCACACGGAGTCGACCGGTCATATCGGCCATGTGGACCACACCGGGTACCTCCTGGACGGGCCGTCCCCGTCCTCGTCCGGCATGCTCGCCGCGCATCTGCTGGCCGCCCTGCTGTGCGGACTGTGGCTGGCGTACGGCGAACGCGCCGCCTTCGGGCTGTTGCGGGCCGTGGCCGGCTGGCTGGCCGCGCCGCTTCGGCTGTCGCTCACGCTGCCCGCCACGCCGGAGCGACCGCGCCCGAGGGTGCGGCGCGGCCGTTCGGACCGCTCGCCGCGACGGCTCCTCCTCGTCCACGCGATCACCTCTCGGGGTCCGCCCGCCGGGGCCGCTGTCATCTGACGACAGCCGGTGCCCCGAGGCAGGCCGTTGCCACGGCACACGCTTCGGGCTCCGGCCGTACGCCGCCCACGCTCGCGGGTCGTACGGCCGTTCCCCTTTCTCACCGGACCCGCCGGACGCGTACGCACGTGCCCACAAGGCGCGCGCGCTCGCTCGCGCGCTCTCGGCTCATGGCTCACGGCTCTCGGACCGTGCCCGTGCCCGCGTCGGTGGTCCGGATCCCGGATGACCCCAGAAGGACACCAGGTGATCACCCTTACTCCCCCGCCCGCCACGATGCCACCGGCCACGATCCCGCCGGCCACGATCCCGCAGCCCAGGTCCAAGACCGACGAGTCGATAACCGCCTGGGCGCTGGCCGCCCGTGGTGGGGACCCGGAGGCCGTCGAGCGGTTCGTCGGCGCGTTGCACCGTGACGTCCAGCGGTTCGTCGCCCACCTCTGCGCCGACCCGCAGGCCGTGGACGACCTGGCCCAGGACACGTTTCTGCGGGCGCTCGGCAGCCTGCACCGGTTCGAGGGGCGCTGCTCGGCCCGTACCTGGCTGCTGTCCATCGCCCGGCGGGCGGTGACCGACAGCTTCCGCTACGCGGCGGCCCGGCCCCGGCCGGCCGACGTGGCGGACTGGCGGCTGGCCGTCGAGCACGCCCAGCCGCGCGGGCTGCCCGGCTTCGACGACGGCATCGCGCTGGCGGATCTGCTGGGCGCGCTGCCGGAGGAACGGCGTGAGGCGTTCGTGCTCACCCAGTTGGTGGGGTTGTCGTACGAGGACGCGGCGGAGGTGACCGGGTGTGCTGTCGGGACGATTCGGTCTCGGGTGGCTCGGGCCAGGGCCGCGTTGGTGGGGTTGTTGGCGGCGGCGGAGGGGTGCCGGGACGGGCGGGAGGCGGGGGTTCCGGTCGCCGCCTGAGCCAGGGGCTTCGGGTGCGGGTGGGTGGGAGCTGGTCGCGCAGGGCCGAGAAGCACGGGGCGCGGCCCCTGCTTCTCAGGGGCGCGGGGAACTGCGCGAGCAACCACACCCCACCCGCACCCGAAGAACTCGCACGCACCCGAAGAACCCATCCGTACCTGAAGAACCCACCCGTACCCGAGGGCCCCCACGCGGCCCCGAGCTCTCACGCGCCCGGCGAAGCCCCCACGTGGCGTTGGGCGAAGTCCAGTTCCAGGCGGACTTGCTTGATGCGTTCGTCGACGACGAGGGAACCGTGGCCGGCGTCGTAGCGGTAGACCTCGTGGACGGCGCCGCGGTCGGCGAGTCTGGCGACGTAGTTGTCGATCTGGCGGATGGGGCAGCGCGGGTCGTTGACCCCGGCGGAGATGTAGACCGGGGCCTTCACCGCGTCGACGTACGTCAGGGGGGACGAGGCCTCGAACCGCTCGGGCACCTCCTCCGGCGTGCCCCCGAGCAACGTCCGGTCCATGGCCTTCAGCGCCTCCATCTCGTCGTGGTAGGCGGTGACATAGTCCGCGACGGGTACGGCGGCGATGCCGAGCGCCCAGGCGTCGGGCTCGGTGCCGAGCCCGAGCAGCGTGAGGTAGCCGCCCCAGGAGCCGCCGGTGAGGATGAGACGGTCGGGGTCGGCGAAGCCGGAGCTCACCGCCCACTCGCGAACCGCCGCGATGTCCTCCAGCTCGATCAGCCCGACCCGGTGCTTGAGTGCGTCGGTCCAGGCGCGGCCGTAGCCCGTGGAGCCCCGGTAGTTGATGCGGATCACCGCGTACCCGTGGTCCAGCCAGGCGGCCGGGCCGGCGGCGAAGGAGTCGCTGTCGTGCCAGGTCGGGCCGCCGTGGATGTCGAAGACGGTGGGGTACGGACCGGAGACGCCCACCGGGCGCTGGACCAGGGCGTGGACGCGGCCGCCGGGGCTGTCCACCCAGACGTCCTCCGCCGGAACAGAGCCGGGCGACTTCAGACCGGGCGGATCCAGCACGACCTCGCCCGTCGTGGAGCGCACGACCGGCGGTTCGGCGGCCGAGGACCACAGGTACTCGACGCTGCCGTCGGGGCGGGTCGTGGCCCCCGACACCGTGCCCCTCGGGGTCTCCACGCGCTCCAGGCCGCGGGTCGCCAGGTCATAGCGGAACAGCTCGCTGCGGGCCTCGAAGCTGTGGGCGAGCAGCAGCGCGGAGCCGTCCGGGAACCACTCGGCGCTCAGGTCGCCCTCCAGCCGGTCGGCGAGTCCGAGGTCGGTCTCCTCGCCGGAGGCCACGTCCCAGACGAGCGGCTCCCACCGTCCGCCCCGCTGGTGGCCGATGAGCAGCCGGGTGTCGCCGTCGACGGGTGCGAAACCGAGCACGTCCAGGCCCAGCTCGACCGTGCCGCCCTTGGTGTCGTCGAGCTCGGCGACCGTCGTGCCGTCCGGCCGGATCACGCGCAGCGCCGCGTGCATCGCGTCGCCGTGCTCGGTGTGCTCGATCGCGATCAGCGATCCGTCGTGGGAGAGGTCGCCGACACCGGCCGACTCACGGTGGCGGTAGATCTCGACGGGGGCCGCGCCCTGCCGGGCCAGATGGATCGTGGAGCCGTCCTCGTCCGTCGAACGGCCGACGACCGCCGTACGGCCGTCACGGGCGATGGCCAGGCCCGCCGGATACGACGGATCCAGGCCGGGAGTCGCCTCCTCGTCCGGACCTCCGTGGAACGGCTGGCGACGCCAGACGCCGAACTCGTCGCCGTCCTTGTCGTCGAACCACCAGATCCACTCGCCGTCCGGCGAGAGCACACCGTCCGTCGTACCGTTGGCCCGGTCCGTGACCTGGCGCTGCTCGCCGGTCGTGCGGTCCCACGCGTACAGCTCGTACGTGCCCGTGGCGTTGGAGACGAACAGCGAGCGGTGCGGCGCGTCCTCCGCCCAGTCCGGCAGGGACACCCTCGGCGCCCGGAACCTCTTCTCCCAGTCGGGCATGGACCCGATCTGCTCCTGCGGGGTGGACCCGTTGCTCTCAGTCATGGCCCCATCTTGCCCCGCCCGCACGACAATGCGCCGCCGAGGTCCCCAGCCTGTGGATAACTTTGACGACCGAGGCTCCGCCCCGGCCGACCACCATGGCTCCGTCCGGGCCGGTTGTCAGTGGCCGGGTGCAGACTCGCCCCATGACCTCACCGACCTCAATGACCGATCTGCGCAAGACCGTCGAGAGTTTCTGGGCCGCCGCCGAGGGCCGGGACTGGGCCGCGTTCGCCGAGACGCTGGCGGAGGACGTCGTGTACGAGCTGCCGCAGACGAGGGAGCGGATACGCGGCAGGGAGCGGTATGTGCGGTTCAACCGGGAGTACCCGGGCGACTGGCACGCCCGGATCGAGCGGATCATCGCGGAACCCGGACAGCCGGGGCAGCCAGGCCGGCCCGCACAGCCGGGGCAGGTCGTCAGCTGGGTCCACTTCACGGTGGGGCTGGAGGAGATGTACGGCATCTCCTTCTTCACGGGGGACGAGGACGGCCGGATATCCGCGATCACCGACTTCTGGCCCGAGCCGTACGAGCCGCCGGCCGGCCGTGAGCACCTCGTCGAGCGGTACTGAGCCGAACTGAGCGCGGTCCTGAGCCGTACTGAGCGCGGTCCTGAGCCGTACGGAGCGCCGCTGAGCGACCGGCCGCCGGGGACTCGGGGACCCACCCCGCGCCCGGGCGTCCGGCGCGGGCACCGTACGGTGGAAGGCGTGTACCGGTTTCTGCTGACGCCCCGATGGTGGGGGATCAACGTCTTCGTGCTGCTCGCCATCCCCCTCTGCGTGTTCATGGGGTCGTGGCAGCTGAGCCGGTTCGAGGACCGGATGCAGGACCATCGCGCGGCGACCGAGCGGATCGACCCGGCGGACCGGGCCCCGGCACGGCCGCTGGACGAGCTGCTGCCGGTGGACAAGGAGACCTCGGGCGAGCTGGCCACCGCGACGGGCCGGTACGGCGAGCAACTCCTCGTGCCGAACCGTGAGGTGGACGGCAGAACCGGCTTCTACGTGCTGACGCTGCTGCGCACCGACGGGGGGAAGGCCCTGCCCGTCGTACGGGGCTGGCTGCCCGGCACCGCCGACGCGGACCGGGCACCGGCCGCGCCCACCGGCGAGGTCACCGTCACCGGTTCGCTGCAGGCCTCCGAGACCCCGGGGTCGAACGGCGTGCCCGTCCAGGGCGGGCTCCCGGCCGGGCAGACGTCGGCGATCAGTGCGGCGGCGCTGGTGAACCTCGTGCCGGACGACCTGTACGACGGCTGGATCACGCTCGACAAGGCCGACGCGGGCATGAAGGCCGTGCCCGCGACCACCCCGCAGGGCACCGGCCTCGACCTCAAGGCCTTCCAGAACCTCGGCTACACCGGCGAGTGGTTCGTCTTCGCCGGCTTCGTCGTCTTCATGTGGTTCCGCCTGCTCCGCCGAGAGGTCGAGTTCATCCGGGACGCCGAACTGGGCCTGGTCCCGGACGAGACCCCCACCCCCGCGAACCAGCCCCGAGAAGCCGAACCGGCCCAGTAGACCGGCAGCCGGCACCGCGGGACGGGGTGCCCCCGGCGGACAAGCCGCTGCCCCCGGCGGGACTCCGGTCAGGAGCCCGCCAGCAGCCCCGTCCGGTAGAGCACGCCCGCGCAGGCGTTGCTGACGGTGGTGCTGAAGCTGGCCACGCCGCCCTCGGTGGTGTGGGAGACGAGGACACTGCCGTCGACGACGCCGTCCTCGGTGAAGAGCTGGGTGGAGACGGAGTTGGAGCCGTCGGTGGTCGCGCCGGGGGTCGCCTCCCCCGTGGGCGTCGGCTCCGTGGTCGGGTCCGAGCCGCCGGTGCCGCCGTCGGTCGTACCGCCGGTGGTGGGGCAGGGCTCCGAAGGCACCCAGGCGAACCGCACCTCGTACGCCGCCCCGGGCGCCAGCAGCAGCTGGGGGACGGACAGCGACGGGTCGGGCAGTCCGGCGGCCGCGTCACCGGCGACATGGTTCGCCACGGTGATCTTCGTGCCGTCTGCGGCTCCCTGCGGGGCCGTGCTCACGCCGCCCGCGCCGGTGACCGTGCAACTCGTGCCGGAGATGTTGGAGACGCGGAACGTGCCGTAGACGGCGCCGCTGGAGTCCGGTGAACCCACGGTGGCACCGCCGCCGAGCTGAGCCGTGGTGCACAGGGTCGAGGCCGCGATCGTCGGTGTCGGCTCGGCGCCGCCCGTGGAGCCGTTGCTCTCGCCCCTGCCCTTGTCGGCCTTGTCCTTGTCGGTGCTCTTGCCGGACTCCTTGGCGCCGCCGGAGGAGCCGCCCGACGTACCACCCCCGCCGGTCTGGCCCTTGGTCTGGCCGGCGGTCCCCTGGGTGTGGGAGCCGTTGCCCATGATGGAGGGGTTGACGTCGGAGCCGGTGGAGTTGGAGACGTGGACGAGGGCCGGGACCGCCGTGCCGACGAAGAGCGCGGCGGCCGCCATGCCGACGACGGCCTGCCGCTTGCGCGTCCGCCGGGCCGGTACCGCCCGCCGCAGATGCTCCAGCGTGCCGTCCCGGGGCTCGATCTCCGACACCGCCTGATGCAGCAGGTTCCGCAGCACCAACTCGTCGGACTCGAACCCACCGATCCCCTTCGGGCCGGGGCCCGGCCGCGGCCCCGCCCCGTCCGAACGCGAACCGTCCGAACGCGAACCACCCGAACGCGGTTCGTCCGTACCGAGGTCGGCCGAATTCAGGTCGGCCGACCTCGGGGCGTCCGAACTCGGAGCGTCCGAAGGCGAATCGTCCGAACGCGAGTCGTCCGGGGCGCGGCCTTCGAGACCCTGGCCCTTGGAGGTGGGGCCTTGTTCTTCGGGGCCGTGATTCACAGTTCCGTTCCCAGCGTGCGATTGCGTTTCTTCGTGCTCGTCGAGCTCGCGCCCCCCGACGCGCCCGTCCCGCCCGCGCTCCACGGCGCGCTCGTCCTCGTCCCCGCGCTCCACGGCGCGTTCATCGTCGGCCCCGCGCTCCACCGCGCGTTCGTCATCGTCCCGGCGTCCCCAGGAGGCGCGCCTGCGGGCGCCGAGTTCGTCGCGACCGTTCAGCCCGTCGTGCCTGTGGAGTCCGTCGTGCCTGTCCAGTCCGTCGTGCCTGTCGAGCCCGTCGTCCTTGCCGTGCGTGCTCATGCCGGCGCCTCCATGGCGACGCGCAGTGCCGCGATGCCCCGGGAGCCGTACGCCTTGACCGAACCCAGCGATATGCCGAGCGTCTCGGCGACCTGCGCCTCGGTCATGTCCGCGAAGTAGCGCAGCACGAGGACCTCGCGCTGCCGGCGCTGCAGACCCTTCATCGCCTTGATGAGGGAGTCGCGCTCCAGCTGGTCGTACGCGCCCTCCTCCGCACTCGCCATGTCGGGCATCGGCTTCGACAGCAGCTTCAGACCGAGGATGCGGCGGCGCAGGGCGGAACGCGAGAGGTTCACGACCGTCTGGCGCAGATAGGCGAGCGTCTTCTCCGGGTCGCGGACACGCTTGCGCGCCGAGTGCACCCGGATGAACGCCTCCTGGACGACGTCCTCGCAGGAGGCGGTGTCGTCGAGGAGGAGGGCCGCGAGGCCGAGGAGCGAACGGTAGTGGGCGCGGTAGGTCTCGGTGAGATGGTCGACCGTCGTACCGGAGGCCGGCACCGTGGATGTGTCGTCCGCGCCGTCGCGCTGGCTGGGTATGCGGGTCGGCCGCGCCGCGGGCATCGGCGCGATCACCGGCATGCCGCCGGCCGAACCGGGCGCGCGGGGACGGCGGGGTGGACGAAGGGCGGTGCCCCTCGCCTGTACCGCGGTGAAATCGAGAACCTCTGCCACGCCTGTTGGACCCGCGTCCCCCCGTCAGGGTTGTACGCGACAGGCATCACTTTTGCGTCAGACCGCAGACGTGCGCACGCGGCACGGGCGCCCGTCGGTGCGGCGGACTCGCGCGTTGGCGCGCTGCGCGCACCCGTCGGCACGACCCACCGAACACCGGACAGCGCGTCGAACGCTCTCATGCGTACCAGCTCTTCCCCTATGCCCCAAGTGTTGGCGCCCAGCCCCGCCGAAGGGCGCTCGTTAAAGACGCTCCCCGTCCACCGCGTGGTTGCGGAGGACGGGGAGAAAAACCCGCGATCACCGGGAGGCCTGAATCAACCCGGAAATCCCGCGACAGTACGGCCGGAAATCCTCCGTCCGCCGAACCGCCGACTCGAAGAACTTACACGCCATCGCCGACAACGGCCCACGCCAGTGGGCCGGTACCGCGACACGGCCGATAGCCGATCTACGCACGGAAGTGGGTGGCTCGTGGCCGAAACGGCGGACAGTGCACCCATAGGCAACGAACAGTGCACCCTGAGACAACGAACAGCGCGCTCTAGGGCAGCGACCGGCCCCGCCCCGTCCGTTCCGCCGCCACCTGCTCCGCGAGCTGGGTCGCGTTGAGGGCGGAGCCCTTGCGGAGGTTGTCGCCGCAGACGAAGAGTTCGAGGGCCGTCGGGTCGTCCAGGGCCCGCCGTACGCGGCCCACCCACGTGGGGTCCGTGCCGACGACATCGGCCGGCGTGGGGAACTCCCCCGCGCCCGGGTCGTCGAAGAGCACGACCCCGGGGGCCGTGGCGATGATCTCGCGGGCCTTGGCGACCGTGACCTCGCCCTCGAAGCGGGCGTGGACGGTGAGGGAGTGCGCGGTGACCACCGGGACCCGTACGCAGGTCACGGCGACCGGCAGGTTGGGCAGCCCGAGGATCTTGCGGGACTCGTCCCGGACCTTCATCTCCTCCGACGACCAGCCGTCCGCCCGCAGCGACCCGGCCCACGGCACAACGTTCAGCGCCACCGGCTCGGGGAACGGCCCGGTGTTGTCGCCTACGGCCCGCCGTACGTCACCGGGGGTGGTCCCCAGCTCCGTACCGGCGACCATGGCGATCTGCTGCCGCAGGGTCTCCACGCCGGCCCGCCCCGCGCCGCTGACCGCCTGGTACGCGGAGACGACCAGCTCGCGCAGTCCGAACTCGGCGTGCAGCGCGCCGAGCGCCACGATCATGGACAGGGTCGTGCAGTTGGGGTTGGCGATGATCCCCCGCGGCCGGCGTCGGGCGGCGTGCGGATTGACCTCGGGGACCACGAGGGGCACCTCCGGGTCCATCCGGAAGGCGCCCGAGTTGTCCACCACGACCGCGCCCTTGGCGGCCGCGATCGGCGCCCAGTGGGCCGCCACCTCGTCGGGTACGTCGAACATGGCGATGTCGACCCCGTCGAAAGCCTCCTCCGACAGGGCCGCCACCTCGACCTGCTCCCCGCGCACGGCCAGCTTGCGGCCGGCCGAGCGCGGGGAGGCGATCAGACGGATCTCGCCCCAGATGTCCGCCCGGTGGGACAGGATTTGGAGCATGACCGTGCCGACGGCCCCGGTCGCGCCCACGACCGCGAGCGTCGGCCTGCCGGTTCGCCCGGCATCGACGGCCATCAGCGACCGAAGCCGCCGTCGTCGCACGAACCGTACGAACCGCACGAGCCATACGAACCGTGCGAGCCGCACACACCACACGTGCCGTACGTGGCGTACGGGCCGTACGACCCGTTCGAGCGGACCGTCATCGTCCGGTGCCCCCGTAGACGACGGCCTCGTCGCTGTCGGAGTCGAGCCCGAAGGCGGAGTGCACGGCGCGCACGGCCTCGGGGACGTCGTCGGCACGGGTGACGACCGAGATACGGATCTCGGAGGTGGAGATCAGCTCGATGTTCACGCCCGCGTCGGACAGGGCCTCGAAGAAGGAGGCGGTGACGCCCGGGTTGGTCTTCATCCCGGCGCCGACCAGGGAGATCTTGCCGATCTGGTCGTCGTAGCGCAGCGAGTCGAAGCCGATGCCGGCCTTGTTCTTCTCCAGCGCGTCGATGGCCTTGCGGCCCTCGGTCTTGGGGAGGGTGAAGGAGATGTCCGTCAGGCCCGTCGTCACGGCGGAGACGTTCTGCACCACCATGTCGATGTTGACCTCGGCGTCCGCGATGGCGCGGAAGATCGCGGCGGCCTCGCCCGGCTTGTCCGGGACGCCGACGACCGTGACCTTGGCCTCGGAGACGTCGTGGGCGACTCCGGAGATGATGGCGTGCTCCACCTTGTGGTCCCCTTGCGACTCTGGCTTCTCGTTGCTGACCCAGGTGCCCGGCAGTCCGGAGAAGGACGAGCGGACGTGGATCGGGATGTTGTAGCGGCGGGCGTACTCGACACAGCGGTGGAGCAGCACCTTCGAACCGGACGCCGCCAGTTCGAGCATGTCCTCGGAGGAGATCCAGTCGATCTTCCGCGCCTTCTTCACGACCCGCGGGTCGGCGGTGAAGACGCCGTCGACGTCGGTGTAGATCTCACAGACCTCGGCGTCCAGCGCGGCGGCCAGCGCGACGGCGGTCGTGTCCGATCCGCCGCGGCCCAGCGTGGTGATGTCCTTGCTGTCCGCGCTGACGCCCTGGAATCCGGCGACGATGGCGATGTTGCCCTGGTCGATGGACTCGCGGATCCGGCCGGGCGTGACGTCGATGATCCGGGCTTTGTTGTGGACCGAGTCGGTGATGACACCTGCCTGGCTGCCGGTGAACGACTGGGCCTCGTGGCCCAGGTTTTTGATCGCCATGGCCAGCAGCGCCATGGAGATACGCTCCCCGGCGGTCAGCAGCATGTCGAACTCACGCCCGGCAGGCATCGGTGACACCTGCTCGGCGAGATCGATCAGCTCGTCCGTCGTGTCGCCCATCGCGGAGACCACGACAACCACCTGGTTGCCGTTCTTCTTGGCTTCCACGATTCGCTTGGCGACGCGCTTGATGCCCTCGGCATCGGCTACGGAGGAGCCTCCGTACTTCTGCACGACAAGGCCCACGTGCGCTCCTCGCTCCGTTTCATTCCCTTATCCGCACATACACACGTACTGCGGCGGTCGGCTCAGTCTAACGAGCGGCCGAATCTCCCTTCCCGGATATCGCATGGTGAGATGTCCCGCTCACCCCTTGATCACCTGGGTTTTCTCCGGACGTTCTCCCGGTTTTCACCCGGCTTCTCGCCCGGACCTCCGACCGCTCCGGGAACGTCTCTGCCCAGGTCGTCGCCGAACAGTCGACGCGGAGGGGGAAAAGTGCCTGGAGTCACACCGCGGGCCCCCGCGGCGACGAAAGCCCAACTTTCAAGCACTAAGGTCATGGCGTGCGCGTACTTCTGGTGGAAGACGACGAGCCGGTCGCCGAGTCCCTGCGGCGTGGGCTCCTGCGATACGGCTTCGAGGTGGAGTGGGTCACCACGGGCGGCGCGGCGCTGTCGTACGGCGGCCCGTATGACGTCGTCCTCCTGGACCTGGGCCTGCCCGACACCGACGGGCTCGACGTCTGCAAGGCCCTCCGGGACCGCAGCGAGGTGCCGATCATCGTGATCAGCGCCCGCAGCGACGAGACGGACCGCGTGGTCGGCCTGGAACTCGGTGCCGACGACTACGTCTCCAAGCCGTTCGGTGTCCGCGAGGTGATCGCCCGGATACGGGCCGTCATGCGCCGTATGCAGCCCCGCGCCGGCGACTCGCCCGCCACCGGCCCCGACCGCTACGGCCCCCGCCTCACCGTCGACCGCAAGGCCGCGCGCGTCCACCTCGACGGTACGGAGGTGGGGCTCGCCCCCAAGGAGTACGACCTCCTCGCCTTCCTCACCGAGGAGCCGGGCGCCCTGATGTCGCGCGAGCAGATCATGGAGGCGGTCTGGGACGCGAACTGGTTCGGCCCGACGAAGACGCTGGACGTCCATGTGGCGGCACTGCGGCGGAAGCTGGCCGGGGCGATCACGATCGAGGCGGTGCGGGGGGTGGGGTTCCGGCTGATCGTCAACGAGGAGTCCGGGACGCCCGGCGGCACGCGTGAGGGCGACGGCACGTCATGATCCGGCAGCTCATCCGCAGCTACGTCCTCCTCGTGGCTGTGGCCATCGCCCTGTTCACCGTGCCGGTGGCGTTCACCCTCACGGATCAGCTGCGGGGCGACACCGAGCTGTCCGTCAAGCGCGAGGCCGAGACCATGGCCAAGCTGCTGGGCACCGACGACGTCGCCGCGTGCGAGGCCCTGACGCAGATGGCCAAGGCGTACACCGACGACGACGCCGAGGTCCAGGCCGAGGTCCAGGTGTCCGCCACGAACGGCTGCGGGCCCGAGGGCTTGGCGGCACCGGTCAGGGACTCGGCCCTGACCAGGGCCCTGGAGGACAGCGAGGCCACCACCGACTGGGGCGCCGACTTCATCTGGGGCGACAACCTGGTGATCACCGTCCCCGCCCATGAGCGCACGGCGGACGGCAAGGCGACGGATGAGGTCGTCGGCGCCGTACGGATCGTCTTCTCGACCGACCACCTCACCTACCGCCTCTGGACCATCTGGGGCTTCCGGGCGGCGCTGGCCGTCCTGGTCCTCGCGGCCGCCGCGTTCATCGGCGTGTTCGCCGCCCGCCGGCTGACCGCGCCCCTGCGCCAGCTCAACGAGATGGCGAGCAAGATGAGCGACGGCGACCTGACGGCCCGCTCCCCCGTCACGGGCCCGCAGGAGACGCAGACCCTGGCGCGCACGCTGAACCAGGCGGGCGAGCGCCTGGACACGCTGATCGCCTCGCAGCGCATCTTCGTCGCCGACGCCTCGCACCAACTGCGTACGCCCCTCACCGCTCTGCGGCTGTCCCTGGACAACATCGCGGACGGCACGGACGACGAGTTCGTACGGGAGGACGTGGAGCAGGCGACCGCCGAGGTGGTCCGGATGAGCCGGCTGGTCAACGGTCTGCTGGTGCTGGCGCGGGCCGAGGCGAAGGTGACGGCGGCGGAACCGCTGTCCCTGCGGGACGTCATCCAGGAACGCCTGGATGTGTGGAGACCGGCCGCCGACGAGCGCGGAGTCACCATCACGCTCAGGGGGAGTGCCGACGGCCGGCCGCTTGTGCTGGCCAGTCCCGGTCATCTGGACCAGGTCCTGGACAACGTGCTTTCCAACGCCCTGGAGGTCTCACCGGACGGTGCGACCATCACGGTTCGGGTGGAGGCCCGGGGCGATGTGGTGGTGCTGTCGGTGCTGGACGAGGGGCCCGGTATGTCGGACGCCGAGAAGTCCCGCGCCTTCGACCGCTTCTGGCGCGGTCAGGGCCTCACCGGGAAGTCCGGTTCCGGCCTCGGCCTCGCCGTCGTCAAGCAACTCGTCACCGACGACGGCGGAACCGTGGCCCTCGAGGACGCGCCCGGGGGCGGTCTGTGCGTCGCGCTCACGTTGCGTGCGGCGCGGCCCGGGGGTGGCTGAGCCGGGGGGTGGAGGGCTCAGCCACGACCGGCTGCGAGCGGAGCTTCGACCGGCGATCAGCCCTCGGGCATCGCCGAGGAGTGGTGGTTCACGATCTTCCAGACGCCGTTCCGCTTCTCGTACTCGTACGTGTAGCGGGCCTCGACGACACGCTTCGCACCGGTCTTCGGGTCGGTGAGCGTGAAGGCGTACGTACCGGCGTCGAGCGCGGAGTTGCTGTCGAGGACGTTGATGTGCGACTTGATCTTCTTGCCGACCGGCTTGTTCTCCAGGAAGTGGTCGAAGTAGTCGACGATCCCGGCGCGGTCGGTGCGGACCTTGTTGGAGACGGTCGGCAGAAGCACCGCGTCCTTCGCGTAGCGGTCCGCCACCTTCTTGGAGCTACCGGTCTGCAGTGCCTTGTTCCAGCCGTCGAAGAGTGCCGCGATCTCCTTCTTGGAGGGCTTCTTCGGCGCGGCCTCGGCCCCGGCCATGCTGACTCCGGCGGTGACGGTGCCGGCGGTGACCAGTGCGGTGGCGGTGACGATGGCGGCGCGTATGCGGTTCTTGCGGGTCATCGCGATCTCCCGTGCGAGTGTGGGGTGTTACTGCCTCCGCTTCGTCTGCGGTGGAAGTGACTCCAGATTCGCGTGACGCCGGTTAGGGGCCGTGCAGGGGAAGTACAGGGGGCGGACAGGGGTCACCCAAAGCACAGAGGGTGATCGTTCGATCACTTGGCGATGTGCCGACCGACGCGGCGAGGGTCGACTTGCCGATGCCGCCGAGCCCGTGGAGTGCGTGGACGACGACACCGCCTGTCTCCCCGAACGTCGCGTCGGGAAGCCGGAGTTCGCGCCGACGGCCGACGAACTGACCGGTCCGAGCGGGAAGATGACGTACCCGGGCCGCGCACGCGCCAGCGAAAACGTCTTTGCCGGAAGCACCGTGGCCCGCCCGGTCGACGCGATCTGTGTGACGAAGTCCCCGGTGGTCACATCGCCGAGGTCCCTCCCGGCGGCGATCGCCCCGCACCGAGCCGGATCAGTCCGCGTACTCCTTGAGTTGCTCCGTCTCCAAGGTGATGTTCACGGGGTCGGGGAGCTTGACCGTGGCGCCGAAGGCGAACTTCTCCTCGTGCCGGTAGCGCCCGCCTTCCGGCTGGTTGAACACGACGACCGAGCAGTCGTCGCGGTCGATGAGGAGATAGACGGGGATGCCTGCGGCGGCGTAGCCGTCGGGCTTCTCAACCCGGTCACGCTGATGGGTGTCGTTGTCATAGGACGTGACTTCGACCACCATGAGAACACTTTGCGGGTCTGACCAGTCCCCATGCCCCGCCGCGAACCCGAACGGTGCGAGAACGCCATCCGGGCGTGCCCGCCCCTTGCGGTAGCCCTCGATCTTCATGCCGCGATCCCCATAGAGCCACAGCTCGGGACGATGCTGCATGCACAGCCGCTGCAGCCAAGCGACGATGTGATCGTGGTTGCCGTCGGTCACCGGCTTGACCTGGACCTTCCCCTGGATGAACTCCAGCCGCACCATCTCGGGGGCATGGCGTTCGAGCTCCTCGAACTCCTCGACGGACATCTGCGGCCGGTGCTCGGTCCTGGGGGTCATGGCGTCGCCTCCTCGACTCCATGGTGCCCTGACCGGTACGTCCTGCACGCTCATACGCCCCTCCCGTCCGAAGAGCCTCCAGCGACCGACCCACCCCGCTCGTCGTCCGCCGGACACCACCGGTTGGCGTTCGCTCGTGCTCGCAGGCGGGCCGTGACGTCGGCACCGAGGCTGAGTAAGAGCCGCTCGTCCTCCGGAAGCTCCGCGGACCGGGTCACTTCCAGCGCCCCAGACCGGCCGCACGGCGCAGTTCGTCCACACGTGCCGTGACGTCCACGACCTCGTCGGCACCCGGGAGGCCGCCGGTGCGCGGGGCTGGGAGGAAGGTGTCCGGGATCGGCACGTACACCGGCATGGGCCCGTCCTTCTCGCACTCCGCGAGACATTCACGGCACAGCCCATTCACGATCTCGACCGTCCGCTCGTCCGCGTCGCACAGACCACAGGCCATGATCACTCGGTCGATACGCGCACGCAGGCCGGCCTTCTGCCGGATCCTGGCCTTCTTGGGCCTCATCGGGGGCATCTTGCTCTCCAATCGTTTGCGGGCGAGGCCGCCCGGGTTGGTGACATCCGGCGGCAGTCCGTCGGTCAGCGCCTTGGTGACGTCCTGCGGCGTCGCGCCACGCGACAGCCATTGCGTGACGAGGGATTCGAGGGAGTGGCAGTCGGTGTCGGACAGCGGCATACGGGGTTCCACGGAGCGGATCTCGGCGAGGGTGTGGTAGGCCGTGCTGGACTCCGGGACCGGGGCTACCGCCCTGCCAGCCTTGTCGGCCTCGGCGACGGTCTCGGCCTGCTCGGCGGGTGGCTCCGCGGGCTCGCTCTCCTCGACCCGGGCCAGTCCCGACTGGTAGTGCTCCGTCACGTCCTTGCCGTCGCGCTCCCGCGCGAAGTTCTTCCACCACTCCACCGACCTGGGGGTACGCGACCAGTACGTCCGCGTCACCCACCGCATCGAGCCGTCCTCGATGGTGATGTGTTCCTTGATCCACCGCAGATGACCGGCGTGGACGAGGCGCCCTGACGAAGTACGCACCGCCTGCTGGCCGTAGCGCGGGTGCTCCGCCGCGATCACCTTGTGGCCCATGGCGTGGCCCTCTTCGAGGTGGTCGATGAAGACGGCGATCTCGGCGTCACGGGGGCTCAAGTGTGCGAAGGTCGCGTCCGCGTGCGGGTCTTCGTCACCCACGGAACGCTTTCCGTAACCCGTTTTGGCCATCGGGTGGGACGGGGAAGGCAGGGCAGCACTAGGCTGGGTGTAAGCCACGATCGAGTCTCCGTCGATCCGTAGGTCTAGGCCCTGGCACTGGTGTTGGCGCACCGGCCGGGGCCGATCTATTTGGTCGGTTGCCGCGAACCTAGAGCGACTTTACGTTCCGAAGCAAGCCGATCACGGAACGTCACCCATTCGGGTTACGCCCCTTCAACTCACGTACGAGCTTGGTTGGTTGGGTTGGTTTTTCATCCATCCCAGAATCACTCAGTAACCCCTCAGCCCGGCACAACTCATCCGCCACCTCGAGCGCCCGAGGCGTCGGCATCCGCACCCCTTGCTCCATGGACTTGATGGTGTCCGGCGAGTAGTTGGACGCAGCAGCCAGTTCCTCACGACTCACGTTCGCCTTGGTGCGCCATCGCTTCATCTGGTTCCCGCTGTAGCGCCACGCGATTGGCGGCTGGGAGTTGTACTGGCCCGACACAGCGTCCACCTCCGGTCGATACATCACAGCGAGTATCACCTCAGTCACTACCCAGCGTAGCCATCCGCTCGCCACCCTGTGACCATGACGAACGCAATTCACCGGCCGCCGTGGGTCCCGGCCTCGGGCCACCGGCTCCGGGTGATCGGCGTGCACTTCGACGCCGTACGGATCGAGGGCGGGCGCGGGGAGTTGGTCGCGAACGAGCTGATCGAGCTGACGGACGGGGACGCCGGGCCGGTCATTCTCGAACAGGCCGGGTTCCGGTGGATGTACTTCCTGCTGAGACCGGGGACGGTGCACCGACACGCGTGGCTGCCGGGCGTGCAGCGGTTCGGGTTGAACTCGAAGAACATGCGGACCGTGACGTACGTCGGCATCCCGGCCCTCGACGGCAACACCTATCCGCTGCGCTGGTACTCGGAACCGACCCCGGAAACAACTTATGTGGACCCGGAGTTGCTGCTGACAGCGGTGACCGCCGTGTCGAGGGGGGCGCGAAGCTAGAGCGTCCCCAGTGCCGGCGCGAACGCGATCAGCAGCGGGAGGAGGGCGAGGAGCGCGGCGGCGGTCGTGGTCGCCGCGCGGCGGGTGCGGTCCAGGCGGGGCGGGGGTTCGAGGAGGCGCTCCACCCGGTCGCCCAGCAGGCGGCGGGTGTTGGCGCAGCTCAACACGCCCCGGTGCTGGTTGAGTTCGATGAGGGCGAGAGCCGTGGTCAGGTGGCCGCAGCGGCGCGATGCCGTGTCGTCGGCGGCCAGTTCGACCAGGCGGTGGGTCTGGTCGGCGAAGTGGGCGAAGAGGGGGATGCGCGGGAAGCCCGTGGCGAGGGCGGTGGAGAGGTGGAGCAGCCAGTCGTGGCGGGCGCGGGCGTGGCCGAGTTCGTGGGCGAGCACGGCGTCCAGTTGACGGTCGGTGAGTTTGCCCAACGCGCCGGTCGTCACGACCAGTTGGGGTGGCGCGCCCGGCATCAGCCACGCGTCCGGGTACTCGTCCTCCAGCACCAGCAGCGGGCCCTGTGCCTGCGGCAGGCCCGCCGGGAGATCGGGGGCGCGCTCCCGCAGGTGCGCCCGGCGGAGGTGTCGGCGGCGCCGGGCCTCGACCAGCTCACGGGCGAGCATCGCACCGCTCCAGGCCGCCCCGCAGGCCAGGGCCAGCGTCAGTACGGCCGTCCAGGGCGGCGCGGCCGTCAGGTCGTACGCGGCGGTCACGGCCGGGGGTGCGGGGGCGAAGGCGTGCGTACGGACCGTCTCGAACACCGCCGCAGCGCCCAGCACCAGCGCCGCGAGGCAGCTCAACAGGGCCGCCGCCACCAGGCACTGCCAGGCCCACAGCGCGACCACGGGTTCCCGCTCGGGCCACCTGGCCCTCAGCAGGGCGCGGGGGCCCAGCACTGCGGCGGTCAGGGCCACGGCGGTGAGGAGCAGCAGGAGAACGGTCACGTCACTGGGTCCGGTTCCTGTCGGGGGCGCGAGAGGGGGTGCGGGGGCACGTACGGCGACGGTGTCTACGCTACCGCCGGTACTCCCCCTTCCAGGACCCTTTCGGCAGCCCTTCGTCCAGCCCTTCGGCCGCTCCGCTCCGTTCAGTTGCCCGTGGCACCATCCCGCCCTGGGTGAGCCTGGGCCTACTTCACCTTCCGCAGGCCCAGCGGGCCGGCGATCTCCTCCGCCATCACCTGGCCCGCCTCGAACTCCAGCGTCTCGTCGCCCATCAGTTCCTGGTCGGTGTCGAGGCCGTCGAGCTCGGCGAGGGGCTGGTTGAGGCGGACGTGCGCGACCACGGACTGGAGGGCGCGGAGGGTCGCCGAGGCCGTGGAGCCCCAGTTGGAGAAGTAGGAGAACTGCCACCACCACAGCGCCTCGGTGGTGCGGCCCGCGCGGTAGTGGGCCATGCCGTGGCGGAGGTCGGCGATGACATCGGCGAGGTCGTCGGAGATACGGGCCGGGACCGGGGCCTTGCGGGGCTCGTACGGGTCGAAGACCTCGGAGTAGACGTCGACCGGGTCGAGCATCCGGGCCAGGCGTTCGCGCAGCTCGTCGACGTCCGACTCGGGGCCCGGGTCGGGCTCGTAGCGCTCGTCCGGCACGATGTCCTCGTGCGCGCCGAGGCGACCGCCGGCCAGGAGCAGCTGGGAGACCTCCAGGAGGAGGAAGGGAACGGCCGAGTCCGGCTCGTCGCCCTTGGCCACCTCCGTGACGGCCACCAGGAAGCTCTCGATCTGGTCCGCGATCTGGACCGCGAAGTCGTCCGGGTTCTGGCCGGTCGCGTGCAGCGTGGCGTCAGACATCTAGGAGTCGTCTCCCCTCGAAGGCGCGGCCGAGGGTCACCTCGTCCGCGTATTCCAGGTCGCCGCCCACCGGGAGGCCGCTGGCCAGGCGGGTGACCTTGAGGCCCATGGGTTTGATCATGCGGGCGAGGTACGTGGCCGTGGCCTCGCCTTCGAGATTCGGGTCCGTGGCCAGGATCAGTTCGGTGACCGTCCCGTCGGCCAGGCGGGCCAGCAGCTCCCGTATGCGCAGGTCGTCGGGGCCGACGCCCTCGATCGGGCTGATCGCGCCGCCGAGGACGTGGTAACGGCCGCGGAACTCACGGGTCCGCTCGATCGCCACGACGTCCTTCGGCTCCTCCACGACGCAGATGACCGAGGCATCGCGGCGGGTGTCGCGGCAGATGTTGCACAGCTCCTCCTGCGCGACGTTCCCGCAGGTCGCGCAGAAGCGGACCTTCGCCTTCACTTCGAGGAGGGCGTGCGCGAGACGCCGTACGTCCGTCGGCTCCGCCTGCAGGATGTGGAAGGCGATCCGCTGCGCGCTCTTGGGACCGACGCCGGGCAGTCGCCCCAGCTCGTCGATGAGGTCCTGGACCACGCCTTCGTACACGGACTGCCGTCCTTCCTGGTGTCTTTCAGTACGTACCGTAGTCGGCCGCCGCCGGTCCGAGGAAGGCGGTGCGGGGTACGTATGGGCTCAGAGGGGGGTCGCGGAGAGGTTCAGAAGGGCAGGCCGGGAATGCCCATGCCACCGCCGCCGAGGCCCTGGGCCAGGGGGCCCAGCTTCTGCTGCTGGAGGGCCTGGGCGTTCTCGTTGGCCGCCTGGACGGCCGCGAGGATCAGGTCGGCGAGGGTCTCGGTGTCCTCCGGGTCCACCGCCTTGGGGTCGATCTTCAGCGCGCGCAGTTCGCCGGAGCCGTTGACGGTGGCCTTCACCAGGCCGCCGCCCGCCTGACCGTCGACCTCCGTGCGCGCGAGCTCCTCCTGCGCTTTCGCCAGGTCCTGCTGCATCTTCTGGGCCTGCTGGAGCAGCTGCTGCATGTTGGGCTGGCCACCACCGGGGATCACGTTCAGCTCCCTCGCACGAGTTCTTGCGGCGCACCGTGGACGTTCCTGCGGACGCCACCGTGGCCGTTCTTGCGGTCGCCACGAGCCTACGTGGTCGGCACGGCCTGTGCTTCGCCACTCTTTCGAGTGAGGCGGCCGGGGATTCGTATACCTGGTCAAGGGCATCTTCCAGGGGGAAAAGCGGTGAAAACGGGTTCTTCGCCACCCATTGGGAGGTAGGAAGGGTCCGGCCGCGTCAGGGTGCGTCAACGCCGTACCCACGCGTGTCTCGCACTGTCGTCAGCAGCGTCGTCAGTAGGGAGTGCCGGGTGAGCCAGCCGGAGATTCAGCCCGAGGGGGGACCCCAGGACGGGCGGGGTGAGGGGTCCGGGCTGTGGGCGGAGCCGTGGGCGTCGACGGCCGGCCCGTGGGTGGGGGACCTGGCCGGGCGGCCCTTTCCGCAGGGGGACTGGGGGGCGCCGGCCGAGCGGCTGGAGGAGCTGTACCAGTGGGTCGAGCGGGCGGCGTTGGAGACCGCCGCGTGGTATCTCGCGGACCGGGTGTGGAAACGGCTGGCGGCGCGGCTGCTGCGGACGGGGGCGGCGGTGGGGGCGCTGGCCGGGGCGGCGCTGCCGTTGCTCGATCTCACGGGGGCGGTGGGTGGAGTGGCCCCCTGGGGATATCTGGCGCTCCTGGCGTGTGCGGCATGTGTCGCGGTGGACCGGTTCTTCGGGGTCACGTCCGGGTGGATGAGGGATGTCGCCACGGCGCAGGCGGTGCAGCGGCGGCTGCAGGTGCTGCGGTTCGACTGGGCGTCCGAGAGTGCGCGGGAGGTTCTGGGGCCGGCGGAGGGGACGGCCGGGGAGGCGGCGGAGCGGTGTCTGGGGGTGCTGCGGCGGTTCGCCGAGGACATCACGGATCTGGTGCGGGCGGAGACGACTGACTGGATGCTCGAGTTCCGGTCGGGTTCCGCGCCGCTCGGTGTGCAGACCGGGGGGTCCGTGTCGCGGCCCGAGGGGGGAGCGGGTGGGCGGTTGTCGATGCTGCCGGGGGCTCGGCCGAACATGCCTCGGCAGCGGCCGCCGGAGGCGCGGTGAGGTGACCTGGGCCCTCCTCGCCCCCGCCGCCCCTACCCGTCCCGTCCCAGGGGCGCTGCCCCTTCGACCCCGAGGGGTGGGGTTTTCGGGTGCGGGTGGGTGGGGGCTGGTCGCGCAGTTCCCCGCGCCCCTAAAAGACCAGGCCCCTGCGGGCCTGAAGACAACGGCCCTGCGGGCCGAAAAGCACGGGGCGCAGCCCCCGCTTTTCAGGGGCGCGGGGAACTGCGCGACCAGCCCCCACTACCCGCAGCCGCCGTACGACCGACCCGCCCCCGGCCAGTGGTGCCACTTGGCGCCATCTGGCGCCGCGTGGCGCCATGCGGCCTCGATTCGCACCCCTGGACGCGCACGAGCACGCATGGCGCCACCGCCACCCAGACAGACGCCAGCACATTTACGCAGGTCAGAGCCACCAAGTCGGACACCAACCCCGAAGATGCCGCCCTGCGGCTTGCGCATGGCGGCAGATTGGCGCCATGATGGCGCCATGGACCTCACCCCGTATGTCGACACCCTCCGTCGCGAACTCGCGGTGGCTGCCGAAGCCGGTGGCGACGAAGCCCGCGAGCTGGCCGAGAGGCTCACCGCTCCGCTGGAGTCGGCGACCCGGCTGACCATGCTCAACGTGCTCTCCGCCGCGATGGACGAGATCACCCGCGAACTCGCCCCCGGCTCGGTCGACGTACGGCTGCGCGGGCTCGACCCCGACTTCGTGGTGACACCGCCGCCCAGCTACGGCGACGCCCCCGCGCAACCGGCCGCGCCCGTCGAACCGCTCAACACCCCGGCCCCGGCCGACGCCGACGAGGGCGGCACCGCCCGTGTCAACCTGCGTCTGCCGGCCCACCTCAAGGCCCGTGCCGAGGAGGCCGCGGCCCGCGAGGGCCTGTCGGTCAACGCGTGGCTGGTGCGCACCGTGTCGGCCGCGGTCGACGGCGGTGCCCGGCCGCGTACGACGGAGAAGACCCAGACCGTCGGACAGAGCTTCACGGGCTGGGTGCGCTAGCCGCGCCGCCGCCCGCACCACTTCACCCACACACCACGTCCCACCAGCGGGGACGCCCCACGGACTCAAGAGGACGGGACAGCCATGCCTTCTTTCGACACCCCCGAACCGATCTCGGTCACGGCGCACGTGGGCGCCGGTTCCATCCAGTTCACCGCGAGCGACCGCCTCGACACGGTCGTCGAGGTGCGGCCCGGCGACCCGAAGCGGGACAAGGACGTGCGGGCCGCCGAGCAGACCGAGGTCACCTACGCGAGCGGCGTTCTGACCGTCAGGACGAAGGAGCGCCGCCTGATCGGCCCCTCCGGCACCGTCGGCGTGACGGTCGACCTGCCCACGGGTTCGCGCATCGACGTGACCGGCTCCTGGACTCAGGTCTTCGGCGAGGGCCGGCTCGGCGAGGTCCGCGTGAAGGCCTCGGTCGGCGATGTCCGCCTCGACACCACCGGGCCGCTGGAGGTGAACGCGTCGCACGGCTCGGTCACCGTCGACCGGGTCGAGGGCACGGCCGAGATCACCACCAGCAGCGGCAACCTGCGCGTCGGCCTCGTCGACGGCCCGGCCGTGCTGAAGAACTCGCACGGCACCACGACCGTCGGCACCGTGACCGGCGACCTGCGGGTGAGCGGCGCCAACGGCGGCATCGACATCGCGCGCGCCGAGGCGTCGGTCACCGGCACCTCGACCCACGGCTCCCTTCGCGTCGCCGAAGTCGCCTGCGGCAACGTCGAGTTGGAGACCTCCAACGGCTCCATCGAGGTCGGCGTCCGCGAGGGCACCGCCGCCTGGCTCGACGTCAGCTCCCAACGCGGGCAGGTACGCAACAGGCTCACCGCGTCCGAGGCCCCGGAGCGGACCGAGGACACCGTCAAGGTCCGCGCACGGACCCACTGGGGCAACATCGACGTCCTCCGCGCCAAGGCCTGAGCGCCCACACTCCCCGGCCGCCGGAGCCCGAACACCCTCACCCCCGTACCAGCCTCATCTCTTCCGCCCCACCCCAACCACTTCCGCCCCCGAACGGGAGGGCCCCATGCCTTCTTCTGTCATGCCCACATCAATACAGCTCGGCAGCGATCACCCCTCCCCGATCGCCGTCTCCACCGTCGGTCTGCGCAAGTCGTACGGCGACAAGGTCGTCCTGGACGGCATCGATCTGCGCATCCCGGCCGGGTCCGTGTTCGCGCTGCTCGGCCCGAACGGCGCCGGCAAGACCACCGCCGTCAAGATCCTCTCCACCCTCGTCTCCGCCGACAGCGGGCAGGCCCAGGTCGCGGGCCACGACCTCGCCACCGCCCCGCAGTCCGTGCGTGCCGCGATCGGCGTCACGGGGCAGTTCTCCGCCGTGGACGGGCTGATCACCGGCGAGGAGAACATGCTCCTGATGGCGGACCTGCACCACCTGTCCAAACGCGAGGGGCGACGGGTCACCGCCGAACTCCTGGAACGCTTCGACCTCACCGAGGCCGCCAAGAAGCCCGCCTCCACCTACTCCGGCGGCATGAAACGCCGCCTCGACATCGCCATGACCCTGGTCGGCGACCCCCGGATCATCTTCCTCGACGAACCCACCACCGGCCTCGACCCCCGCTCCCGGCACAACATGTGGGGCATCATCCGCGAGCTGGTCTCCGACGGGGTGACGGTCTTCCTCACCACGCAGTACCTGGAGGAGGCCGACGAGCTCGCCGACCGTATCGCCGTGCTCAACGACGGCAGGATCGCCGCCGAGGGCACCGCCGACGAGCTGAAGCGGCTCATCCCCGGCGGACACGTCCGGCTCCGGTTCTCCGACCCGGCGGCGTACCGGTCGGCCGCCACCGCGCTGGGTGAGGCCGCCCGGGACGACGAGGCGCTGGCGCTGCAGATCCCCAGCGACGGCAGCCAGCGCGAACTGCGCTCGATCCTCGACTGGCTGGACTCGGCCGGCGTCGAGGCGGACGAACTGACCGTGCACACCCCCGACCTCGACGACGTCTTCTTCGCCCTGACCGGCGGCGCCAACGTCCCCGACCAGGCCAAGGAGGCCACCCGATGAGTTCCCTCTCCCTCGCCGTGCGCGACTCGTCCACCATGCTGCGCCGCAACCTCCTGCACGTGCGGCGCTACCCCTCTCTCACCCTGAACCTGCTCCTCACGCCGGTCATGCTGCTGTTGCTCTTCGTCTACATCTTCGGTGACGTGATGAGCGCCGGCATGGGCGGCGGCGGGGCGGGCCGCTCCGAGTACATCGCGTATCTGGTCCCGGGCATCCTGCTGATGACCATCGGCGGCACCACGGTCGGGACCGCGGTGTCCGTCTCCATGGACATGGCCGAGGGCGTCATCGCCCGCTTCCGCACGATGCCGATCCACCGCGGTTCGGTGCTCATCGGGCACGTCATCGGCAGTGTGCTGCAATCGGTCGCCAGCGTGGTTCTCGTGGGCGCCGTCGGCGTGGCCATCGGGTTCCGCTCCACCGATGCCACGGTCCTGGAATGGCTGGCGGCGTTCGGGCTGCTCGTGGTGTTCGCCATGGCGCTCACCTGGATCGCGGTCGGCATGGGCCTGGTCAGCCCGAACGCCGAGGCCGCCAGCAACAACGCGCTGCCGCTGATCTTCCTCCCGCTCATCTCCAGCACCTTCGTCCCGGTCGACGCGATGCCGGGCTGGTTCCAGCCGATCGCCGAGTACCAGCCCTTCACCCCCGCCATCGAGACCCTGCGCGGGCTGCTGCTCGGCACCGAGATCGGCCACAACGGATGGCTCGCCCTCGCCTGGTGCCTGGGCCTGGCCGTGCTCGGCTACTTCTGGTCCAAGTCGGTGTTCCATCGCGACCCGAAGTAGAGGCCGACGGCTCCCACTCCAGGGCGGCGTACCCCGACACCTCGTCGGCGTACGCCGCCCGTCGGCGTTCTCCGCCGCCCGTCGGCGTTCTCCGCCGCCCCCCGGCTCAGCCCCCCTCGTCGTCCCGAGCCCGCTGGTCGCACAGCCTCGCCCCCGTCGCCGTCTCGCACGGCACGTGCCCGTGGTTGCGGATGACGCTCTGGGCGCTGCCTCGGCGGATATGGGCGAGGAAGCTGTCGGCGAGGGAGTTGGCGGGTGGGCGGCGGTAGGTGTAGGCGTACTCGGCGCCGTAGTACGGGTAGGTGTCGTCGCCCTTCTCCAGGGCCTCCACGGAGGCCGTGTGGCCGTCGAGCGCGAGGCGGCGCAGGCCGGAGCGGCGGGTGGTGAGGTTGAGTTCGCTGTAGCCGACGGCGCCGGGGAGTTCGGCGACCTTGGCGAGGACCTGCTCGCTGGAGTCGAGCTCGCAACGGGTGACGGACGCGGTCGAGAGGTCGTCCCGGCGGCAGTCGAGCGAGGTGCTGGCGACCTGCTCCCAGCCGTCCAGCACCGTGCGCTGGAAGACCTGCCGGGTGCCCGAGTCGGCGTCCCGGCTGACGAGGACGACGGGGATGTCGGGAAGGGAGGGGTCGAGCTGTCTCCAGCGGGTGATCTCGCCCCGGTAGACACGGCGTACGTCGTCGATGGACAGGGTTCCGCCGCGCGGGCGGATGCCGTCGTTCACGACGAGCGTGAAGACGGACAACGCCACCCGGTGGCCGACCAGTTCGGGATCGGCGCTCGTGCTCGGCCCGTCCGAGAAGGCGATGACGGCCGGGGAGCCCTTCTTCGACTCGGCGCCCAGTGTGGCGAGTTCACCCACGCCCGCCGAACTGCCCCGCGCGTCCACCCGGATCTCGGCGCCCGCGCAGTCCTTCTCGTACTCCTCCGCGAGCCCCCGCAGCACCGGCGCGAACGCGGTCGAGCCGGTCAGCGTCAGCTCGCCCGTGGCGCACTCGATGGGCGGCGGGGTGTCGTCCCGGACCACGACGATCGCCGCCAGGGCGATCACGCACAGCGTCAGCATCACGGTGATCAGCCGCGCCGCGCGGCTGAACAGCGGCGGCTTCTCGTCGGGCGTCGCACTGCGGTTGGGGTGCACCTCGCCGTCGCGGATGCCGCCGATGAGCCGTATCGGGCTGTCGACGTCGCCGCCGGCGAGGAGCACGAGCAGCTTGAAGTGGTCGCCGCGGTTGAGGGGGACGCGGGGGATACGGAGGACGCCGTCGCGGTAGCCGAAGCCGGCGGCCGGGGTGAAGTGGTCCATCAGGTGGTCGGTGCCGGGTGGCTGGGTGACCGAGACGCCCCGGATGACGCGACCGGTGAACACGGCGGTGAGGCCGTGCAGTTCACGTCCCGTGTAGTCGTTGTCGGCGATGCTCTGGGAGCCGTCGTTCTCGACGCGCAGCAGGACCAGGGTGGCGTCGGACATGTCCGGGGCCTCGTCGAAGAGCCCGAGGCGGACGTTGGCCCGCCCCGAACGCACGTCGTGGCCTATCGGGTTGTCCATCTGCACGCGGTAGCCGATCCGCTTCCGCCTCGGCACCCGGCGCTCGTACCAGACCATGACCGCCGACGCCACGACACCGGCCACGGCGGTCGCCACGGCCACCACGTTCTCCGCGCTCAGCCACTCCTGCATACGAGCCACTCCCCCGAGCCTTACGCTCCGCAGTCAAGCGGAGACAAGGTACGGCTCGGGGAGCGGACGCGGCATGGACATTCCGGGTACGGCGCCGGAAGTTCAGCGGAAATTCGCCCCTCGCTCAGCCGGCTTTGGAGTACGTCACCGACTTCCCCGTCGCGTCGACGCGCCGCAGCTGCCCGTCGGGCAGGAGGGTGACGGTGGTCGCGGCGCCCGGGGAGCAGGAGGCGGCCGGTTCGCCGGTGGTGACGGTGGAGGGGCCGATCTCCAGGGGGCCGCCGTCGGCCGGTTCCTCCGCGAGCGCCGCCTCGAACACGCAGTGGTACGTGCCGCCGCCTTCGAGCGGGCCGTCCGCCGTGAGGGAGAGCACGGTGTCACCCACCTCGCCCTGAACGATGACGAGTTGGCGGGTGTCCGCGCCGTCGGAGCCGTCGAGGGTGGCGTTCCAGGTGCCGAGGAACTCCTCCGGGACCGTGCCCGCGTCGGGCGACTCGGTGGTCGGGTCCGGGGAGGTCTCCGGGTCCGACGGCTCGATGGTCTCGGGCCCCGGCGTCTCCGGCGCGCTCGTCGTCGGCCCGCCCTTGGCGTCGTTCTCCTTCCCCCCGTCGTCCCCCTTCTTCATCAGCGTGTACACCGAGCCGCCGGCGCCCAGCGCGACCACCAGGGCGACGATGACGAGCAGCACCGAGGAGCGACGGTTCCCGCGCGCGGGTTCGGGCTGCCCACCGGGGGCCGCCCCGGCTCCGGGCCCGTAGAGGGGGTTCGGCCCGTAGGGCGGGGTCGCCCCGAGGCCCGGCCCAGGGGCGCCGCCGGGTGCCTGACCGGCGTACGGACCCTGCCCGTACGAGGAGCCGTACGAGCCGTACGAGCCGTGCGGCGCCTGCGGTGCGCTCTGCGGATATCCGTACCCGGCGGCGGGCTGCTGGGTGTACTGCTGAGGGAAGCCGTACCCGGAGGGCGCCGGCCCGGGCGGGACGCTCGGCAGAGGCGGCTGCGAGCCCGCCCCCGCGATCTGCGTCGGCATCCGGTCCAACGGGGCGGCACCCGGCGCACCTGGCGCACCCGGCGGAGGCGGTACGGCGCACTCGGACGCGACGGCCGGGTGCCCGGCCGGGGCGCCGGGGGCACCCGGAGGGGCCGCCGGGCCGTACGGAGAGCCGGGGGCGCCGAGCGGGTACACGGGCGGGGCCGAGGGCGGGCCTGCGGGAGCGGGCGGGGCTGCGGAAGGGGGCGTCGGCGGGGCCTCGGGCCGAGCCTCGGGGCCGGGCTGTGGCGTGGCGCCCGGCCCAGCCGAAGACGAGGAGGCCGCTGCGGGCGCCTGCCCGGCGGGGTCGGGCACGTCTGAACGACCGTCACCTCCCGCCCCCGCGCCTCCCGCAGCCGCAGCCGCCGCCGCCGGACCCCCTGCGGCCGCCCCCTCCCCCTCCTCCCGTTCCTCCGGATCCTCGGCGTCCAGCAAGCGCACCGCGTGTCGCCCCAGTTGGGCCACCAGGGCGCTCGGCAGCCAGGGATCGCGGGACCGGCCCGCGAAGACCGTGTCCTCGGCACCCATGCGCCGCAGGATCTGCGCGAGGGTCGGGCGGGCGGCGGGGTCCTTTCTCAGGCAGTCGCGGACGAGATCGTGGAGGCCTTCCGGCAGGTCCTCCAGGTCCGGTTCCTCCTCGGCGATGCGGAACATCAGGGCGTGGACGCCGGAGTTGGCGGCGCCGAAGGGGAGGTTGCCGGTGGCGGCGTAGGCGAGGACGGAGCCCAGGCAGAAGACGTCGCAGGCGGGGGTGATGCGGTCGCCGCGTACCTGCTCGGGCGCCATGAAGCCCGGCGACCCGACGAGCGCGCCGGTGCGCGTGAGCCCGCCGACCGCGACGGTCTCCAGCGCCCGTGCGATCCCGAAGTCGATGACGCGCGGCCCGTCGATGGTCACCAGCACGTTGGACGGCTTGAGGTCCCGGTGGATGAGCCCGGCCGCGTGGATGTCCTCCAGCGCGTGGGCGAGCCCCGCCGCGAGGATCCGTACGGACCGCTCGGGCAGCGCCCCGTGATCCCGCCCGACCACGGCCTGCAGCGTCGGCCCGGCGACATACCCGGTGGCGACCCACGGGATGCCCGCCTCGGTGTCCGCGTCCAGCACCGGCGCGGTCCAGTACCCGCCCACCTGCCGCGCGGCCCGCACCTCCTGCCGGAAGCGGGCCCGGAACTCCTCCTGCTCCGCCAGCTCCTTCCGGACGAGCTTCACGGCGACGGTACGGCCCCGGTCGGACCGGGCCAGGTACACGTTCCCCATCCCGCCGGCCCCCAGCCGCGCGAGCAGCCGGTACGCCCCGATCCTCTGCGGATCCCCAGGCCCGAGCTTCTCCATGGCCGTCCCCCGTCTCCCCCGTGCCGTCCCCTGCCCATGTGTGCGCGTACGTACGGGTACGTCGCGTACGCGCGCGACGGACCGATCGTAGTGCGGCCTCACGGGGCGACGGCCGAACCGGTGTCTACGGTTCCGTAACAGCCACCGGTTCCGATTCCGTGGCACGCCCCGGCGCCGGATCGGCCTCCCGTGCCGCCGCCAGGTGGTCCAGGGCACCCGACAGCCGCTCCAGCACCCGTACGGTCTCCGCGAACCCCTCCTCGCCCAAAGCCTCCGTGAGGCGGGCGGCCAGGGCCGCGTGCCCGGGGTCGATCTCCTCGATCGCGGCGCGGCCGGCGGGGGTGGGGGTGAGGAGTTTGGCCCGGCGGTGGGCCGGGTTCGGTACGTACTCGGCGAGGCCCCGCTCGACGAGCAGGTCGGCGACCCGCTGGACGCTCTGCCGGGTGATGCCCATGGCACGGGCGACCCCAGCCACGGGCAGCGGCTCGGGCAGCACCGCGCCCAGCACCTGCCACCAGGCGGCCGTCAGCCCCGCCGGACGCGCCAACTCCTCGGCCACGGACAGGAACTGGCCGTTGAGCCGGAAGACACCGAGAGCGGCACGGCTGAGGAGGTCCTGCTCTTCGCGGCTCACCGCCCGGCCGCTTCCAGGACGGCGTACGCCTCCGCGTCGGAGTCGTGGAAGAGGCGGTACCAGGCGTCGAGGACCTCGCCCTCGTAGACGCCGAGGAGGCGGAAGACCTCGCGGGCGAGGGCGACGGGTTCGGTGGGGCCGGCGGTGACGAGGAGTCCGGAGCCGTCGGTCACGGCGTCCGCGTCCACGTACCGCTCGCCGCCCCGGTAGCCGGTGGCGGCGAGGTAGAAGGGAGCCGCGCTGGTGTGGGCGCGGTCGTCGAGCAGCCCTTCCCGGGCGAGCCCGGCGGTCGCCCCGCAGATCGCGGCGACGGGCCCGCCGGCCGCCAGGAACTCCCGTGCCTTCCGGGCGAAGGGCGCCAGCTCGTCACCCGTGTCCCACAGATCCGCGCCGGTGAGGACGAGCAGCGAGCTCTCCTCCGGGCGCAGCTCGTCAAGGACCTCGTCCGGCTGGATACGCACCCCCGCGATGGTCCGCACGGCCTCCCGGCCGGGCCCGACCGTACGGATCTCGTACCCGCCCCGGGCCAGCCAGGCGGTCGTGTGCCCGGTCTCCCAGTCGGCGTAGGTGTCGTAGACGGCAAGATGGACGGGTTTGCGGTCGCTCATGACTCCTCCTGAGGGTGCCCCGAGATGCCCTATGACAGCATGCTGCCATTTCGACAGCCTGTTGTCAATGAACGTCCGGTGGGAGCTGGTTCTTTCAGGGGCGCGGGGAACCGCGCGACCAGCCCCGACACACTGTCGTGCTCCCGCGCCCCGCCCCCGACAGGTCGCCGGTGTCCGCCGGAGGCAGCCGCCCCCTACCCTCACCCCCATGACCCCTCAGCCAAATCCCCAGGCCGGCGCCGCGGTGAAGGCCGCGGACCGTGCGCACGTGTTCCACTCCTGGTCCGCGCAGGAACTCATCGACCCGCTCGCCGTCGCCGGCGCGGAGGGCTCGTACTTCTGGGACTACGACGGCAACCGCTACCTCGACTTCACGAGCGGCCTCGTCTACACGAACATCGGCTACCAGCACCCGAAGGTCGTCGAGGCGATCCAGCGGCAGGCCGCGACGATGACGACGTTCGCCCCGGCGTTCGCGATCGAGGCCCGCTCGGAGGCGGCCCGGCTGATCGCCGAGCGGACCCCGGGCGACCTGGACAAGATCTTCTTCACCAACGCCGGCGCCGACGCGGTCGAGCACGCCGTCCGCATGGCCCGGCTGCACACCGGCCGCCCCAAGGTGCTGGCCGCGTACCGCTCGTACCACGGCGGCACCCAGCAGGCCGTGAACCTCACCGGCGACCCGCGCCGCTGGGCCTCCGACTCGGGCACGGCCGGGGTCGTGCACTTCTGGGCGCCCTTCCTCTACCGGTCCCGTTTCCACGCGGAGACGGAGGAGCAGGAGTGCGCGCGCGCCCTGGAACACCTGGAGACGACGATCACCTTCGAGGGGCCGTCGACCATCGCCGCGATCATCCTGGAGACGATCCCGGGCACGGCCGGGATCATGGTCCCGCCGCCCGGCTATCTGGCCGGGGTCCGGGAGCTCTGCGACAAGTACGGGATCGTCTTCGTCCTGGACGAGGTCATGGCGGGCTTCGGGCGGACGGGCACCTGGTTCGCCGCCGACCTCTTCGACGTCGTACCCGACCTGATGACCTTCGCGAAGGGCGTCAACTCCGGTTACGTCCCGCTCGGCGGTGTCGCCCTCTCCCCCGCCATCGCCGAGACCTTCGCCAGGCGCCCCTACCCCGGCGGTCTCACCTACTCCGGCCATCCACTGGCCTGCGCCGCCGCCGTCGCGACCATCGAGGTCATGGCGGAGGAGGGCGTCGTCACCAACGCGGCCTCCCTCGGCGCGAACGTCATCGAGCCCGCCCTCCGCGAACTCGCCGAGCGCCACCCCTGCGTGGGCGAGGTGCGCGGCGTCGGCATGTTCTGGGCTCTGGAGCTGGTGAAGAACAAGGAGACCCGCGAGCCCCTCGTCCCCTACAACCCCGTCGGCGAGGCCAACGCCCCCATGCTCGCCTTCGGCGCCGCCGCCAAGGCGAACGGCCTGTGGCCCTTCATCAACATGAACCGCACCCACGTCGTCCCCCCGTGCAACATCACGGACGCCGAGGCCAAGGAGGGCCTCGCTGCCCTGGACACGGCCCTGTCCGTGGCGGACGAGTACACGGTGTAAGGCCGTAATTCTGGGCGGTGTTCGCCGCGGTGCCGAGCGGACAGGGCGAAAACTCCTCCCCGGAACCCGAACGCGTAAGGTGACGTGCTCGTAAGAGAACTCAGAGAGCACGCACAGGTATGCGTACGCGTACGCGGATGGGGGAAGCGGACCACAATGCCCGGCACCGGCGGCGGCAATGGCGCCGTGACTCGAAGCACCCTGCGGCAGCAGCTCGCGGACGCGCTCCGTGACGAGGTGCTGGCCGGCAGACTCAAGCCGGGGCAGGAGTTCACGGTCAAGGAGATCGCCGAGCAGTACGGCGTGTCGGCGACGCCCGTGCGCGAGGCGCTGGTGGATCTGTCCGCGCAGGGGCTGCTGGACGCCGTGCAGCACCGGGGTTTCGAGGTCCACGAGTACTCCGTGGACGACTACCGGAACATGGTCGAGGCCCGCATCCTGGTCACCGACGGCATGTTCCGGCGCCTGGGCGACCGCAAGGTCGACCCGCGTACGGCCGCCGCGCTCGCCGGGGTCCGGCGGCGCGGCGAGGAGGCGCGGCGGGCCGCGCTCGCCGGGGACCTGGACATCCTCGTCGGCTACGACCTGCGGTTCTGGCGCGAGCTGAGCGCCCTGTTCGGCAACCCGTATCTCACCGACTTCCTGCACCGGCTGCGCGTGCAGTCCTGGGGGTGCGCGGTCCAGCTCCTGCGTCAGGCGGACGACCGGGCAGGCAACGGGACAGGCGACCGGGCAAGCGACCGGGCAGGCGAGTGGACGGGCAACCGGGCGGGCGACCGGGCGGCTGATCTCAAGGGCCGGCTGTGGGCCGACCACACCGATCTCGTCGACGCCCTCAGCCGTCGTGACGCGCAGACCGCCCAGGAGATCATCGCCGGTTACGACGAGCAGTCCCTGAGCCTTGTGGAACGCCTGGCGGACGGATGAGCACCACCCCCAGGGCGGCCGGCGGCCAGGTGAGCGTCGACCTCTCCGTCGTCGTCCCCGCGTACAACGAGGAGGACCGCCTCGCCCCCACACTCGACGCGATCATCGCCCACCTCGCGGCCACCGAGGCCGCCGCCCGCTGGGAGATCATCGTCGTCGACGACGGGTCGACGGACGGTACGGCCGAGGTCGTGGCCGCCGTCACGGCCCGCGACGCACGGGTCCAGCTGGTCTCCGGCGGGCCCCGCAACCGGGGCAAGGGGCACGCGCTGCGGCTCGGCGTCCTCGCCTCGCACGGCCGCCGGGTCCTGCTCACGGACGCCGATCTCTCCGCGCCCATCGACGAGTTGGAGCGGCTCGACAAGGCGCTCTCCGACGGTCACACGGCCGCGATCGGCTCGCGCGAGGCGCCCGGCGCGAACATCGAGCGCCATCAGCACCGGCTGCGCGAGACACTGGGGCGGGCCGGGAACCTGCTGATACGCGGGATCGCGGTGCCCGGCATCCGCGACACCCAGTGCGGCTTCAAACTGTTCGACGGCGACCGCGCCCGCGAGGCGTTCGCCGCCTCCCGCCTCGACGGGTTCGGGATCGACGTGGAGATCCTGCGGTACTTCCGCCGCAGCGGCTGGCCCGTCGTCGAGGTCCCCGTCCGCTGGTCCCACCAGCCCGGCTCGAAGATCCGCCCGTGGGACTACCTCCGCGTCCTCGGTGAACTCGCCGTCCTGCGGGCCCGTTCCGTCCGCCCCGCCGACGCCCTCGCGGTCACCGTCTTCCTCCTGATGTCCGTGGCCCTCTACATCGGCCGCTGGCGCGATCCGAACGGCCGCTACCTCCCAGACTCCCTCCAGGACCAGAACCAGTGGGAGTGGTTCTTCGCCGTCACGGCCGACAACCTCGTCCACCTCCGCAACCCCCTGTTCACCACCTTCCAGGGCTTCCCCGACGGCGTGAACCTGATGGCCAACACGGTCATGCTGGGCCTGTCCGTCCCCTTCGCCCCCGTCACGCTCGTCCTGGGCCCGGCGATCTCCCTGGCCCTGGTGATGACCCTGGGTCTCGCCGCCACGGCCGCCGCCTGGTACTGGCTGCTCGTGAGGAGAGTCGTACGGCACCGGGGCGCGGCCTTCGCCGGAGCGACCCTCGCCGCCTTCGCGCCGCCGATGGTCAGCCACGCCAACGCGCACCCGAACTTCGTCGTCCTGTTCATGATCCCCCTGATCACCGACCGGGCGCTGCGCCTGTGCACGGGTGCGCGGACCCGACGGGACGGCGTGATCCTCGGGCTGATGGCGGCCTACCAGATCTTCCTCGGCGAGGAGCCCCTCCTCCTCGCCGCGATGGGCATGCTGCTGTTCGCCGCCGCGTACGGGCTCATACGCCGGGACGTGGCCCGCGACTCCTGGCGCCCCCTCCTGAAGGGCCTCGGCGTCGCGGCCCTCGTCGCCCTCCCCCTCGTCGCCTTCCCGCTCTCCTGGCAGTTCTTCGGCCCGCAGAGCTACGGGAACATCGCGCACGGCGACAACTCCGGCAACAGCCCGCTCGCGCTCCTCTCCTTCGCCGAGCGCTCCCTGGCGGGCGACCGCGAGCGTTCGGACGCGCTCTCCCTCAACATCACCGAGCAGAACGCCTTCTACGGCTGGCCCCTGGTCCTCCTGGCCCTCGGCATCGTCGTACGCCTGTGGGAGCGCCCCCTGGTGAAGGCCCTCGCCGCAACCGCGTTCGCCGCCGCTCTGCTCTCCCTCGGCCCGGAGTTCCGCCTCCCGCAGACGGACCTCGTGCTGCCCGGCCCGTGGGCGCTGTTCGCCGAGAAGCCGCTGTTCGAGTCGGTCATCGAGGGCCGGGTGGCGATGATCTGCGCCCCCGTGCTGGGCATGCTGCTGGCACTCGCCTGCGAACGCCTGGCGGACGTGCCGGGTCTCGGGACGCGCTACGTCGGCTTCATGGCCGTGACGCTCGCCCTGCTGCCGATCGTCCCGGCCCCTCTGAAGTCCGTGGAGCGCGCCGAGGTCCCGGCGTTCTTCGCGGACGGCACCTGGAGGTCGTACGTCGACCCCGGAGCCGGCGAGACCCTGGTGCCCGTGCCGCTGCCGGACCCGGGCAACGCGGAGGCGCTGCGCTGGCAAACCACGGCCGGCTTCGGCTTCCGGATGCCCGGCGGCTACTTCAACGGCCCGTTCGGCGAGGACCGCGTCGGCATCTACGGCGCGGTCCCCCGCCACACCTCCAACCTGCTGCGGGACGTCCGCTACACCGGCAGGGTCCCGGTGATCGGCGAGAACTGGCAGGCGCAGGCCCGTAAGGACTTCGCGTACTGGCACGCGGGGGCGCTGGTCCTGCGTCCGCAGCCGTACGACGAGCAGTTACGCGCGGCGGTCGACAAGCTGGTCGGGCGCCCCGGGAAGTGGGTGGCCGGTGTGTGGGTATGGGACCTGCATGACCCTGCATGACCCTGCATGACGGGGACTGAAGACGCGTTCAGCGACTACGCTTCCCTGACCACTGTGTGCCGTACGCGAACGTATCCCTACCGTGCGTGTGCGTGCCGGATGACCGAGGAGTTCTCTTTTGGCCTGTGACCTCTGGCTGGTCCCGCTCGTGGACGTGTTGTGCCACACGCCCGACAACCCCTTCGCCGAGGAACTCGCGCTCTACAACAAGCTGCTGGGCGAGGCCGGGCTGCCACCGGTGCCGGTGTACCAGTACATGCCGGGGCTGACCGGGGAGGTCGCCCCCGTCGCGGGCTTCGACTACGACGCGCTGCACTTCCTGCGCCGGGCCTATCTACTCCAGGTGTGCGGGCTCGCGGTGACCCCGGTGGACGCGCTGGGCGGGGACTACGAGCAGCTGCTGGAGATGTTCGAGTCGACGGCCCAGCAGTCGCATCTGGTCTGGCACTACGACCACGCGGGCGCCTACGTCCCCGTGGACTTCCCGCAACCCCTCTCCGACGACGAACTCCTCGCCGGGGGCGGCCCCTTGGGCTCCTCCCAGGGCCTCCTGCGGGAACTGGAGTTCGTCGCCCCGGCCATCGGCATCGACCCGGCGAACCCGCCGGCGCCGCCCGAAGCGCCGGTCGCGCCCACGGAGTTGGAGGAACCGGCCGTGCCCGCCCCGTACGACCCCAGCCCGTTCGCCCGGGAGCGTCACGTCTGGCTGGGCCTGCACGCGGCGGCGACCCGCAGCCTGGCGCAGGGTTCGATGATCGTCTTCAGCTGAGGCTCTCCGGGCTCAGGCTCAGCGGCCCAGCGCAGACAGGCCCTTCTCCAGGTCCTCGGGGTTCATGGCCGGGGTGTACGTGACATCGGCGCCCAGTTCGAGGAAGAACGGTTCGGCGATCGACGGCATCTGCGAGCTGTCCTGCAGATCGAAGACCATGAAGCAGGTGCGCCGCCCCTCGTCGGTGGTGAAGTAGGCCGCCTCCGGCTTGACCTGCTCCATGGAGGACTGCATCAGCTTGGCCAAGGTGCCGTTGCGGATGGCCTCGTTCGACCTCTCGGTATCGAACCGTGCTTTGAACAGAACGCGCATCGCACTCACCTTCCTCTGTCGCACAGGAGTACGCCGGACACAACATCAGGATATGCCCGGTATGCACACCACGCTCCCGACAACGGCCGGAACGCGACCCGCTGTGGCCCAACGCCCCGTCGTTCTGTGTCACGGGATGGATGCAATCTGTAGCAAGGAGGACGGAGCGAGCGATCACTGAGTCCAGTGCCGACGACAGGCGCCCCTGCAGCACCCACTCCGAACTGAGGGGGGCGTCCTCCCGTGACGTCGTCCAGGCGAGGGGCATCGCGGGAGGCGTCCACTTCCACGACCAGCCGGCGGACCGCTACGGTTCGGACCCGCCCACACCACGACAACTCGCGGACGGCACCCGGCAGGCCGACCGCGCGGGCGTCGTGCCCCGGCCGAAGCGTGCGCCGTGGCGCGCTGAGGATCAGAACTCAAGATGCGTGAGCTGCACGACATACACGCGCTCGTGGCGAACCACGATCTGGTAGTCGAAGAAACCGCTGCCAACACTCAGGGAACCGCCCGGCGGGTCCTCCCCTTGATACGTCTTGCCGTCCAGATACTGGGCCTCGCACATACGGACCAGCTCATCCGCCTTCGCCCTCACCTTCGCGAGGAACGGCGCGGGCAGCGTCTTGGCAGACTGCTCAGCGCCGAAAGCGTACTCCCAGCTCCAGCTCACCGACGCACCGCCGCCATCGCCTCATCGAGAACCTTGGACAAGTCGTCGGCAGCCGCTTTGACGGTGGCCTCGTCGGAGCCCGCGTTGTGCATGCGGTGCAGCGCGTCCTTGTAGCGGGCGGCCAGCTCGGGCCTGCGCGCGATCTCGATATCCCGGGCCCAGGTGAGGATCCAGGCCCGGAGCGGCGTCAGCGAGTTCTCTTCGAGGGCCCCAGCAACGGCCTTGTCGCGCTGCTCCGCCATCTCCTCCAGGCGCTGCGGGGCGACGGCGGCCAGGGCCTGCCGCAGGGCCTCAGGGGTGCGCTCGGGGCGGGGAATCAACGCTCCGCCATATTGCTCGGGCTGTGCGGTCACGGTTCCTCCTCAGGATCCTTCACCAGCGTAGTGTCCCTCTCCTCGTCACGTGGCTTCCAGTCGCTCACCCAGCGTTCTCCTGCGCTGCGGCCAGGGTTCGCTGACCTCGGCGGCAACTGCGCGGCGCTCGGCGCAGCGACCAGTCACACCATCCGGCCGCGTCTGGGTGCGCGACGGCGGCCGACCCCGTCACCGGGTCGGCCGCCTCGCGGACGGGGTGCGGTGGGTTAGATGAACGAGTTGATCTCGATCGTCTCGTCGCGGCCCGGGCCCACGCCGATCGCGGAGATCGGGGCGCCCGACATGTCCTCCAGCGCCTTGACGTAGTTCTGGGCGTTCTTCGGCAGGTCGGAGAACGACTTCGCCTTGGTGATGTCCTCGGACCAGCCCGGGAGGGTCTCGTAGACGGGCTTGGCGTGGTGGAAGTCGGACTGGGAGTACGGGAGTTCCTCGACGCGCCTGCCGTCGATCTCGTAGGCGACGCAGACCGGGATCTGCTCCCAGCCCGTGAGGACGTCGAGCTTGGTGAGGAAGAAGTCCGTCAGACCGTTCACGCGGGTCGCGTAGCGGGCGATGACCGCGTCGAACCAGCCGCAGCGGCGGTCACGGCCGGTGGTCACACCCCGCTCGTGGCCGATGCGGCGCAGCGCCTCGCCGTCCTCGTCGAAGAGCTCGGTGGGGAACGGGCCGGCGCCGACGCGGGTCGTGTACGCCTTGAGGATGCCGATGACCCGGCTGATCTTCGTCGGGCCGACGCCCGCGCCCGTGCAGGCGCCGCCGGCGGTCGGGTTCGACGAGGTCACGAAGGGATACGTGCCGTGGTCGATGTCGAGGAGCGTGCCCTGGCCGCCCTCGAAGAGGACCACCTTGTCGTCGTCGAGGGCCTGGTTGAGGACCAGGACCGTGTCGGCGACGAACGGGGCCAGCTTGTCGGCGTAGCCCAGCAGCTCCTCGACGACCTGGTCGACGGCGATCGCGCGGCGGTTGTAGAGCTTGGTGAGGAGCTGGTTCTTGACGTCGAGGGCCGCCTCGACCTTCTGCGTCAGGATCGACTCGTCGTACAGGTCCTGGACGCGGATGCCGACGCGGTTGATCTTGTCCGCGTAGGTCGGGCCGATGCCCCGCCCCGTCGTACCGATCTTGCGCTTTCCGAGGAAGCGCTCGGTGACCTTGTCCACCGTCACGTTGTACGGCGTGATGATGTGAGCGTTGCCGCTGATCAGGAGCTTGGACGTGTCGACGCCACGCTCGTTCAGACCGCTCAGCTCGGAGAGCAGGACCGACGGGTCGACGACGACGCCGTTGCCGATGACCGGCGTGCAGCCGGGGGAGAGAATCCCGGAAGGGAGGAGGTGGAGGGCGTACTTCTGGTCACCCACGACTACCGTGTGGCCGGCGTTGTTGCCGCCCTGGTAGCGCACCACGTAGTCAACGGATCCGCCTAGCAGGTCCGTCGCCTTTCCCTTGCCTTCGTCACCCCACTGAGCACCGAGCAGCACAAGTGCGGGCACGCGCGTACACCCCTTCCGGGCGGGGCATGTCCAAGGTCGGGGGCGTACGCGGTGGCTCATATCCACCGCGTGCGCCGGGCGACCGCCGTTGGTCGCAGACTGTAGGACCCGGGTGCCCCGGAATAGACGAAGCCCCTGGCGCAATAGCGCAAGGGGCTCTTGCACAAAGATGCTACCCGAGGAAGCGAGGCAGGACCGAGGTGGCGCCTTACGACCAGCTCCTCGTGGTCATCGACCCCCTCGCCCGTCGCACGGACGGTGAGGCGGTACGGATCGCGAAAGACGTGCTCAGCGCGGGTGCGGCGAGTACGAAAGTGTGCCTTCCCGAGGGGCCCGAGGAATTCGCGCGAGCGCTCTCGCGGCGCGGTTCGCGGCGGCCGGTGGTGGTCGGCGACGACCGCGCGCTGCTGCGGACCGTGGCTCTGCTGCACCGTCGGCGGGAGCTCGCCGCGTGCGCCCTCTCGCTCGTCCCGGTGGGGTCGGCGCTCGGGCTCGCCCGCTCCCTCGGTGTGCCCACCGACGCCGTCGCGGCGGCCCGTGCCGCCCTCGACGGTGTCGAGCGACGGCTTGATCTGCTCGTCGACGACAGCGACGGGGTGGTGCTGGGCACACTGCGGATCCCGGTCCTGCCGGGCGCGCCGCCTCCCGAGCCGGAGGAGGCGACCGACGCGGAGGCCGGCACGTGCACGGGCGCGGGAGCAGGTGGTGGCGCCTCGGGGGACGGCTCCCCCGGGGACGGCTCCTCGGCCGGCCATCACTCCTGGCTGCGCGCCTGGCCGCAGTCCCTCGTCCGTACGTTGTCGACGCGGCCTTCGCGACCTGCGCGGCCTTCTGGGGCACCGCGTCCGCTGCGGCCGCGCATACGGGTCGCCGCCGGGGGCGGGGCCGGGCCCTCGCGGCTGCGGGTGGAGGTGGACGGGGTGATGCTCGTCGACCTCGACCAGCCCGTGGAGGGCGTGTCCATCACCCCCGGCTCGGACGGCGGCGCCGACGTCGAGATCCGCCCGGTGTCGGTGGGCGCCGAGGCGGCCCCGCTGCAGGCGACCGGCCACCGGGTGACCGTGTCCGGCGCGGACTTCCGCTACGGGGCGGACTCCCTGGTAGCCGGGCCCGTACGGACGCGGACGTGGACGGTGCGGGAGGGGGCCTGGGGCCTGACGTTGCCGGGGTGAACGCGGGGCCCGGAGAGGGCGCCCGGCTTTACCGACCGCCCCGCCCTTTCAGGTGAGCGCGCGGGGGCGTGCGTTGCCGGCACCGCAGGCCTCCGCGCGGGCCGACCACGGTACGCGTCGCGGGGCCCGCACGAGCGCGCGACACGCCGGGGAAAACGCTTCTCGCCATCGAATTCACACGACAGGACGGAAGGGCCTTTTCACCCTGCTCCAGCCCTTCCTGAGGAACCGTCAGCTGTTATCTGATGACGAATCAGAGTGTTGATCCGTTCCGAGGCACCCCCAACAGGGTGACGGTATGTCAGCACGGACCTGCGTAATTCTTCGCCGGATTCGAAATACCAGCTCACTGCCATATTTTGATGCCACGTCAGACCCGCCGGTGGTCACTCGACAGGGCGACATTTCACGCACCCGTTCAGACCTATTTTCGCCCCGCTCCGAGCCTCCTCGAAATGACAGCCGAAATGGCCGTCATTACGTTCGTTCTCGTCGGCAGGTCATGCCGGCGAGAACGAAGAGAAGGGGTAGTGCATTGCGCACTCGTAAGATCACGGTGATCGCCGCCTCCGTCGGCGTGGCAGTCGCGGCCGCCACAGGTGTCACCTACGCGAGCTCGGCCCTGGAGTCCGCCCCCAAGTCGGCCCCGATCGTCAAGGAAGCCGTCACCGACGCGGCCCCGCGCGGCGGCAACGGCACGGGCACCAACACCGGCTCGAACGCCGCGTCCGACGCCGGGCAGCACGACAACAGCTGGAGGCAGGGCAAGGGGAACGAGGGGCGGGGTGGCAACGGGGGCGGCAACGGGGGTGAGAACCGGGGTGAGCACCGCGGCGAGAACCGCGGCGAGCACCGGGAAGACCACCACCGGGACCACGGCCGGATCATGATCAACGAGCGCACGTATCCCGCCGAGCCGGGGTCCTGCGTCGCCGTCATCAACCTGAACCCCATGGCCCCTGCGATCGGCGCTACCAGCTTCAACATCCGAAACGAAAGCGACAAGACCGTCGAATTCTTCAACGGGATCAGCTGTGACAATGGCGCTCCCATCGCCACGGTCGGCCCTCGCAGCTCAGCCACCGCGATCACCCCGACGCCGCCGGCACCTGTAACTGGAGCCATCGTGGGCAGCTTCCGCGTGATCCACGATCACAACGGGCACAACGGGCACAACGGGCACAACGGGAACAACGGCCACCACTGACGCGACCGAATCCGGCGACGGATAGGGCAGCCCTTCATGGCAACATCGGAAACCCCGGCTCGCCGCAATCGAGCCGGGGTTCCGGCACAGGGCATCCCTGGGGGAGATGACCTCCCCATGTTAATCCGCGCGGATCAGCCGCAGCGTCTGTAATTACTCCTGACGGGTTCCTCCACGAGGATGCCGGTCAGGAAGGAGTGCCAGCACGTGGGGCTGAGGTGGAGGAGGGGGCCGTGAGGGTTCTTGCTGTCGCGTATGGCTCGGCCGCCGGTGGTTGTCGCGGCGACCTCGACGCAGTTGCCCTCCCCTCCGGAGTACGACGACTTCCAGAAGGGGCCTATGACCTCGGTCACGATGCGTCTTCCCTGCTACTCCGCAGTGCGCTCCGAATGAGCCGCGCACTGGCGTCCGGTGCCAGTGCTGCCGATCGTAGATGGTCGTGCGCATTGGCGTAAGCCGCCAGGTCCTCGGGAGCTTCAAGGACCGACGTCCCCCGCAAGTTCTCCAGGGTCACGGCTTCGACGATCGGGTCGGCTTCGAAGCTGAAGGACGAAAAGGGATCCGTGAGGCCGGCCATCGCCCCCGCGCTGAACGGCAGCACCTGCACGGTGACGTTCTTCCGCTTCCCCACCTCAAGGATCGTGGCGAGCTGTTCCTGATGGATGTCGACGCTCACCAGCGGGTGCGCGATGACCGCTTCCCAGATGATGACGGCGTAGGTTGCTCCGCCTTCCTCGATCTTCGCTTGTCGACCCACGCGCACTTTCACCAGCTCCGCGATCCGTTCGGGAGCGATGTAGTGAGGGGTCGCCGCGATAACCGCCTCCGCGTAGGCCGGGGTTTGCAGTAGCCCCGGCACCAGAACCGGCTGCCACTCGCGGATGTACGTCGCGTCGTCCTCCAACGCGATGTGGTCGAGGTAGTCCGGCCGCAGGTGTGCCGCGTGTTCGAGCCACCAGCCGCGGTTCTTCGAGTGCTTGGCCAAGTCCTCCAGCTTGTCCCGGACTTCCTGGTCGGTGACGCCGTACGCGTCGAGCAGCAGCCGTACCTCGATGACGCGAGGTGTCGCATGCCCGGTCTCTACGCGGCTGATCCGAGCCTGGCTCGACGCGATCACCTCGGCGGCCTGCGGCTGGTCCAGCTTCGCGGCCAGTCGGTAGCTCCTGAGCGCCGAACCCAGGCGCCTGCTGCGCACGGTCGGCCGTCCACCTGCGGGCATGGGCCCTCCCCTCTGCTGCGGCAACGATCCCACGCTAGGCGTCAACCCTAGGACCGCATCACACCATCGAGTGACACGAGTGCATGTATTCAGTCGTCCACATTGCATGGGTCGTGAATTTGCCCCTAGCTTCGAAGCACGCGCCGCTGAGGCGTGCTTTCTTGACGACTGGTCAGTGGGTTTTGCCATGCCCGTTCTCACCCCACGTCGCGACTCCTTCCGTATCCCCAAGCAGAGAAGACACGTTCCCGAGGCCCGCGCTCAGGTGCGCCGGATCCTCAAGGACTGGGCCCTCGACGGGGAACTCGTCCACGACATCGCCACGGTGGCGACAGAGCTGGTCACCAATGCCGTACGGCACTGTCGGGTGAGCCTCGCCGAGGTCGAGGTCGTGCTGTCGGTCCGGGGGTGTGGGGTGCTGGTGGAGGTGTCGGACCCGGACAAGGGGAAGGTGCCGACACCGGTGGTGGAGCCGGACGGCGACGGCGGCCGGGGGCTGACGGTGGTCGCCGGGCTGGCCGAGCGGTGGGGGCATGAGCTGCGGCCGTTCACCAAGTGCGTGTGGGCGTACTTCGTGATCCCGGGGCGGTCGTCCCGGTGAGCGCGGCGACGCTGAGCCCGGAGCGGGGGCGCTGGCGGCGCTGGGCCGCGCGGGCGGAACGGCAATGGGCAGCGTACGGGCGCTGGTTGCCGCTGCTCCCCCGGGAACCATGCTGGGAACCCCGGCGGCCGGCCGCGCGGACCGTGCCGCCGGAGGACGAGGCCTTTGACGAAGGGGACGTCGTGCGGGCGTATGTCACGGCGCACCTGCGGGAGGGGCGGGCGGCGGCATGAGCGGGGACGAGGAGGAGACAGCACGGCCGGATGGCAGTCCGCCGCTCGACGCGGTCATGGCCACGTTCGGCGACTGGCTCGACCACGCCGTGGCTTGCAAGGACGCGTGCCGCAGAGAAGGGGTCTCGTGTCTGCACTCGATGCGGCTGGGCAAGAGACACCGCGAGGCGAGGAGAGCCGCGGCCCGGGCGGCCCGCCGGACGGACGGGCCGCCGGAACTCCTGTGAGCCGGCAGGACACGTAACCGGTCGGCCGGAATCCTCGCGTCACGCGTCACACGCCACGCGTACGGCTCACGGTCACGTGTAGTGGGCCGTGGGTCTCACGTGATGAGCAGCCGGTTGAAGAACGAGCGGTAGCGGCGCAGGGCCCCGCGCAGTTCCTCGGTGTCCACCTGTTCGTCCTGGCCCCACTGGCCCTCCAGGTCCTTCTTGTGCTGGGCGAAGGTGGAGGCCAGGGTCTGCATGACGTCCGCTACCAGCGTGTCGGCGGCGTGGACGGCCTCACGGGGCTCGTCCACGAACTGACTCTGGATCTCCTGCCAGCGTTCGCGGAAGCCCTGCTCCTCGTCCTCCGTCAGCAGCCGGGGAGCCTCGTCGGCCGTGCCGGAGGCACCCGGGGTGCCCGGCGCGGCGATCCCGCCTTCGGGCTCCTCGGCCACGGCCTCACCGGCGCCGGGGGTGGCCTCATCGGTGACGGCCTCATCGGTGACGCCTCCGCCGCCGGGCTCATCGGTGGTGGTCTCAGCGGCCTCGCCCCCGCTCTCCGTCTCGGTGAGCGCGCTGCCCTCGCCCGGGAAGAGCGGGGCTCGCGAGGAGGTTTCCTCCGCCCCTCCCGGTGTCCCCTCGGTTGTCCCCTCGGTGGTGCCGGTGGTGGGCTGGGCGAGATCCTCGGTGGACAGGCCGCCGGTCTTGCGGTCGTTTTCCTCGTTGCTGTGCATGGCTACCTCCATGCCGGGTCGTGTCGGCGTCAGGACGGGGTGGGCTGGGCCCGGCCGCCGTCGGAGAGCAGCTCGTCGAACAGGGCGCGGTAGTGCACCATGGCACCCCGCAACTGCTCGGTGGTCGCCTGCCTGCGCGTGCTGAGGGACTCCACCTCGTGCGCGGCGCGGTAGTGCTCCAGCGTGCGGCCGTGTTCCACCGAGAGGTCCCTCATCTGCTGCTCGAACCCCTCGGTCGGATACCCGCGCTCGTGCATCAGGGAGGTCACCAGCCGGTCGGCGTCGTGCACGGCGTCCTCCGGCCGGTCCACGAACTCCTCCTGGACGCTGTTCCACTCACGTGTGTAGCGGTCCCGCGAGACGGGAGGCAGCGGTTTGATCTCCAGCGAGTCGTGCCTCTTCTCCCGGGCCCTCAGCTCACGCTCGCCGGCGAACCGGCTGTCCGAGCCCTCAACCGTCCGTTCGTACTCCGGGCCGAAGCGATCGCGGAGCTCACGGCGTCGCATCATCAGTGAGACCGCCACAGCGGCCAGGGCGACCACCACGACGATCGGAATGATGATCGCAAGAAGCGTTCCTGTGGACATGGGGCGCACGCTCCTCATGGGAAAGATGTATGCACACTCCCTTTTCCCCATTTGCCTGATATTTACCCTTCTCGACAGCAATCGGGACGTCACAGCAGGCGTAAATAAAGCGTTGACAACAATCTGTTTGCATCAGAGGCTGAGTCGTATGACGTCAACCTCGCCACAGCCGCCTGATGCCGCCGACCCCTTCACCCCGCCCAGCGCCGACGAGGCGAGGGCGCAGCGCGTCTACACCGCCCTCTTCCGCATCGCGGAGCGGCACGCCGCCACGGACGGGCAGCGCCGCCGCCAGACCCACCCCCGCGTACTCGGCCCGCACGAGGCGATCAGGTTGGTGTCGTTCCTTCTCAGCGGTGCCGCCCTCCTGGAGGAGGGCGAACCCGAGGTCGACCGCGCCGACATCACCGCCGCCCTCAGCCTCGTCCCGCTCGCCCGCGGCGAGATGGACGAACTGGAGGTGGGCCTGCTGGACATGGCCCGGGGCCGCGGCATGACCTGGCCGGAGATCGCCTTCGGCCTCGGCCTCCAGACCCCACAGGCCGCCCGGCAGCGCTACGAACGCCTGGCCGGCCGTACGGAGACGGGCATCGCGAAGGACGACGGGCGACAGGGAGACGTGGAGGGCGGTTGATGCCGCCCGGGGTCAGCCCCGGCCGAAGGTCTTCTCGCGGTGGACGCGCCAACGGGCCATCACGCCCTGGACCTCGACCTCGACGAACTCGAAGAAGGCGAGGGTCTCGGAGAGCCGGCGCCCGGCGGGGGTGTCGGCGCCCAGGCCGGCGACACCCTCGCGCAACGCGTCCTCCCAGCGCTTGATGAGGGCCTCCCGGTTGGTGAGGGCCTCGTACCACTGCTCACTGTGGACGCGGTAGCGCTCGCGGCGCGAACCGGGCTCACGCTCGCGTGACACCAGGTGCACCTGGGCGAGATAGCGGACCGCGCCGGAGACGGCCGCGGGGCTGATCCGCAACTGCTCGCCCAGTTCGACGGAGGTCAGCGCGCCGGTGTCGGAGGCGAGGAGCGCGGCGAAGACCCGGGCCGGCATACGCGGCACCCCGGCCTCGACGAGTTGCGCCGCGAAGTTCTCGACGAAACGGGAGACCGACTCGGGGTCGCGCCCCACGGCCCGGCCGCCATCGGCCTCGACACCGTCGGCCCCCGCTCCGGCCTTCGAATCCGCCGCCATCCCTGGATCATCTCCCCTGGTCGGACACCACCGGCCAGCCTACCGGTATTCATACGCTTCCTTAACTTCACAAGTTTCTGAAATAAGCGTACGTTCTGAACATGACTAAGGCCCTCACCGTCTCCGGACTGCACAAGTCCTTCGGACGGACCCACGCGCTCGACGGCCTCGACCTGGCCGTCGACACCGGCGAGGTTCACGGCTTCCTCGGCCCCAACGGCGCCGGGAAGTCGACCACGATCCGCGTCCTGCTCGGCCTGCTGCGCGCCGACTCGGGCGCCGCGCAGGTGCTCGGCCGCGACCCGTGGGCGGACGCGGTCGAGGTGCACCGCCGGATCGCCTACGTACCGGGCGACGTGACCCTGTGGCGGAACCTCTCCGGCGGCGAGGTCATCGACCTGTACGGCAGGCTGCGCGGCGGACTGGACGCCGGGCGCCGCACGGAGCTGATCGAGCGTTTCGAGCTGGACCCCACCAAGAAGGGCCGCACCTACTCCAAGGGCAACCGCCAGAAGGTCGCCCTCGTCGCCGCGTTCGCCTCCGACGTGGACCTCCTTATCCTGGACGAGCCGACCTCGGGCCTCGACCCGCTGATGGAGGAGGTCTTCCAGCGGTGCGTACGGGAGGAGCGGGGCCGGGGCCGTACGGTCCTGCTGTCGTCCCACATCCTCAGCGAGGTCGAGGAGCTGTGCGACCGGGTGAGCATCATCCGCAAGGGCGTCACCGTCGAGAGCGGCTCCCTCGCCGACCTGCGCCACCTGACCCGCACCACCGTCACCGCCGAACTCGCCGGACCGCCGGGCGGCCTGGCCCGCCTCCCCGGCGTCCACGACCTCGACGTCCAGGGCAACCGCGTCCACCTCCAGGTCGACACCGACAAACTCAACGCCGTACTGCGTTCCCTGACCGAGTCCGGCGTACGGTCGCTGACCTCGACCCCGCCGACGCTGGAGGAGCTCTTCCTGCGGCACTACCAGGGAGCGGGAGAGGCGGTCGCGCGATGACCACCACCGACGCGGAGGCCGGCACCGGCACCGGCACCACAGCCCTGAACGCCTTCGCCGTACGATCCGGCGGGAAGCGTCAACTCGCCGGGACGGGAACCCTGTTGAGGTTCGCCCTGCGCCGTGACCGGGTGATGGTCCCGGTCTGGGTCGCGGTGACCGGGCTGATGGTCCTCTCCATGCCCAACAGCCTGCGGAGCCTGTACGGCACCGCCGCCGAACGTGCCGACCTCATGCGCCAGATGACCACCAACTCGTCACTGCGCGCCCTGGTCGGCCCCGTCTTCGACGACTCCCTCGGCGCCCTGACCGCCTGGCGCGTCGGCGTCTACGCCGGCCTCCTCGCCGCCGTCATGAGCCTCCTCGTCGTCATCCGCCACACCCGCGACGAGGAGGAGAGCGGCCGCCAGGAACTCGTCGCGTCGGGCATGGTGGGCCGCCGGGCCTCCCTGACCGCCGCCCTGCTCACGGCGGCCGTCGCGAACGGCGGGCTGGCACTGCTCGTCACGCTCGGGCTGGCCGGGGAGAGCACTTCCGGCGCGCCGGCCTTCGGGCTCGGGATCGCGGGCGTCGGGATGGTGTTCGCGACGATGGCGGCGGTCGTCGCCCAGCTGACGGAGAGCGCGCGGCTGGCGCGGGGGCTGACGGCGGGGGTGCTGGGCGCGGCGTTCGTGCTGCGGGCGGCGGGCGACGCTTCCGAGAACGACGGCTCGTCCTTTCTCACGTGGATGTCGCCGCTGGGGTGGCTGGAGAACGAGCGTCCGTTCGCGGAGGAGCGGTGGTGGGTGCTGCTGCTGTTCGTGGCGGCGACGGCCGTCCAGGGCGCGGTGGCGTACGCACTCGCCGGGCGCCGTGACGTCGGCATGAGCTTCCTGCCGACCCGGCCGGGACCGGCCGCCGGCCGACTGGGTACGGCCGGCGCCCTGGCCTGGCGGCTGCAACGCGGCAGCGTCCTGGGCTGGAGCCTCGGGTTCTTCCTCGTCGGCGTCGTCTACGGCGGGCTGACCGAGGGCACGGCCGACTTCGTCGGCGACAACAAGGGCGCCCGCGAGATCTTCGAACGCATGGGCGGTCAGTCGGGTCTGACGAACGCCTTCCTCGCCTCGATGATCGGCATGCTCGGTCTGATCGCCGCGCTGTACATCGTCAGCGCCGTCCTGCGCCTGCACGGCGAGGAGACGTCCGGGCGCGCGGAACCGCTCCTCGCGAACTCGGTCGGCCGACTGCGCTGGGCCGGCGGCCACCTGGCCGTCGCCTTCGGCGGAACCGTGTGGATCATGCTCCTGGCCGGCCTCGGCTTCACCCTCGGCTACGGCAAGGAAGCCGGCCCGATCCTGGGCGCGTGCCTGGTCCAGGTCGCGGGGGTGTGGGTCATCGGCGGTGCGGCCGTCCTGCTGTACGGCCTCACCCCGCGAGCGGCCATGGCGGCCTGGGGGCTCGCCGGAGCCGTCCTCCTCATCGGCTGGATCGGCCCCGTCCTCGACGTCCCGCAGGCGCTCCTCGACCTCTCCCCCTTCGGCCACCTCCCGAAGCTGCCGGGCGGCGAGATGGAGTGGGGGCCCGTGCTGGTGCTGACCGGGCTCGCGGTGGCGCTGGTCGCGGGCGGTCTGGCGGGGCTGCGGCGGCGGGATCTGAGCAGCTGAGGACCGCACGCACCGCGCACACCTCAAAGAACCACGGCCGAACCCGGCGCGTCCCTCCGGACATGGACCTACCGGAACAGCGGGGTGAGCGGCGCCAGCGGGACGAGGACGAGCGGGGCCGGGGGCTCGATCGGCAGAGCGTGCTGGGGTGTGGTGGCTGTGCGCTGTCGGCGGTGGGCGCGACGGCCGCGACGCTCGCTTGGGGCACCTCCGACCGCACCCAACGCCATCTCGGAGGCGGCTTCGAGGGCGAGGGCATGGACTACACCGTCCTCGCCACCGAACTCCCCTTCGTGGCCCTGGCCGGAGCCGCCCTCCCGGCCCTCGTCTGCCTCACGATCGCACTCCTGCCGGCCCGGCGACGGCGGTCGGGGGCGGGGGCGGAGTCGGGTTCGGGGGCGGAGTCGGGTTCGGGTGGCGCGGGCTCCTCAGGCCTCGACGGATAGGCCGTCCAGCCCCCGGATCACGAAGTTCGGCTTGCGCGTCGGCTCGGCGGCGAGGGCGAGTGCCGGTGCCTTCTCCAGGAGGGCGGTCATGGAGGCCGCCAGCTCGATACGGGCGAGGGGGGCGCCGATGCAGTAGTGGATGCCCGCGCTGAAGGAGATGTGCGGGTTCTCCCTGCGGGTGAGGTCCAGCTTCTCGGGGTCGGCGAACACGGCCGGGTCGTGGTTCGCCGAGCCGAACAGCATCGCGATCTCCGCCCCCCGGGGAACCGTCGTACCGTCGATCTCGATGTCGTCCAGCACCCAGCGCTCGAAGAGCTGCAGCGGGGTGTCGTACCGCATCAGCTCCTCCACCGCCGTCGGGACCAGCGAGTGGTCCGCCCGCAGCGCCGCCAACTGCTCCGGGTTGCGGAACAGCGCCCACCAGCCGTTCACCGTGGCGTTCACCGTCGCCTCGTGGCCCGCGTTCAGCAGCAGCACACAGGTCGAGATCATCTCCTGCTCGGTCAGCCGGTCGCCCTCGTCGTGCGCCGCGATCAGGCCGGAGATCAGGTCCTCGCCCGGCTCCGCCCGACGGTGGGCGATCAGCTCCCGCAGATACTCCGAGAACTCCACCGACGCCCGCACCGCCCGCTTCGCCGTCTCCTGCGACGGGCTCAGCTCGTACATCCCGCAGATGTCCGCCGACCAGGGCCGCAACTGCGCCCGGTCCGACTCGGGGATGCCCAGCATCTCGGCGATCACCGCCACCGGCAGCGGCTCCGCGACATCCGCCAGCAGATCACCCCCGCCGGCCTCCACCAGCCGCGTCACCAGCTCACCGGCCAGCTCCTCCACATACGGCTTCAGCTGCTCCACCGTGCGCGGTGTGAACGCCTTCGACACCAGTCGCCGGATCCGCGTGTGGTCCGGGGGCTCCAGGTCGAGCATCCCGTGGTCGTTCAGGGTGTGGAACGGCTCGTGCTCCGCCGGGGGCGCCGTCCGTCCGAAGTCCTCGTGCGTGAACCTGTGCTGGTACGTCCGCCCGAGCCGCCGGTCCCGCAGCAACGCCGAGACATCCGCGTGGTGCGGGACGAGCCACTGGTTCGTGGGCTCGAAGTACCGCACCCTGCCCCGGGCCCGCAGCTCCGCGTACGCCGGGTACGGGTCGGCCACGAAGTCGGGGTCCCACGGGTCGAAAGCGAGGTCGGAAGCAGGTGCCATGAACGGACGCTAACCCGCGACCGGGCCCGCTGAACAGGGGGAACCGGCGCGTGACCTCGACAAAACCGCTCCCGGTGCCCGGTCAGCCGGGCGTGACGAGCCGCGCCTCGTAGGCGAAGACCGCCGCCTGGGTGCGGTCGCGGAGGCCCAGCTTCACCAGGACTCGGCTCACATGCGTCTTGATGGTGGACTCGGCGACCACCAGGCGCTCGGCTATCTCCGAGTTCGACAGCCCCTGGGCTATGAGGACCAGGACCTCCGTCTCACGGTCGGTGAGTTCGCCGTACGCCAGCTGGGTGGCCGCCGACGGGCGGGGAACGTGGGCGAGCTTGGAGAACTCCGTGATCAGCCGCTTGGTGACGGACGGGGCGAGGAGGGCCTCGCCGGCCGCCACCACCCGGACCCCGTCGGCCAGTTGGCGTGCCGAGGCGTCCTTGAGGAGGAAACCGGAGGCTCCCGCGCGCAGCGCCTGGTACACGTACTCGTCGAGGTCGAACGTGGTCAGCACCAGCACCTTCGCCCCGCCGTCCGCCGCCACGATCTCCCGGGTGGCCTCGATGCCGTTCAGCTCGGGCATCCGGATGTCCATCAGGACCACGTCCGGCGACAGCTCCCGGACCCGGTCGACCGCGTCCCGGCCGTTCACCGCCTCGCCGACCACCTCGATGTCCGGCATCGCGCCGAGCAGCACCGAGAAGCCCTCGCGGACCATCATCTGGTCGTCGGCGATCAGCACGCGGATCGTCATGCGTCGGCCTCGCTCACCGTGGACACCGGCAGGAACACCGTCACCTCGTACCCTCCGTCGTCCGTCTCGCCCGTCGTCATCTCGCCGTTCAACATCGTGACGCGCTCGCGCATGCCGGTGATGCCGTGGCCCGCCCCGTGGGTGGACTTCACCAGGGTCACCTCCGGGGAGGGGCCGTTGACTATGCGCAGGCCGAGGCCGCCCAGGACGTAGCCGATCTCCACGCGCGCCGTCGCGCCGGGCGCGTGCCGCAGGGTGTTGCTGAGAGCCTCCTGGACTATGCGGTACGCCGACAGCTCCACACCCTGCGGGAGTTCACGGACCGCCCCGGTGACCGCCTTGTCGACCGTCAGGCCGGCCTCCCGCACATTGGCGAGCAGGCCGTCGAGGTCGGCGAGGGTGGGCTGCGGGGCGTCCGGGGCCTCGTAGTCCTCGGCGCGGACGACACCGAGGACGCGGCGCAGCTCGGTGAGCGCGGCGACCGCGTTCTCCCGGATCGTGACGAAGGCCTGCTCCAGCTCCGGCGGGGGGTTCTCCACGCGGTAGGGCGCGGCCTCGGCCTGGATGGCGACCACCGACATGTGGTGGGCGACCACGTCGTGCAGCTCGCGGGCGATCGTGGTGCGCTCTTCGAGGAGGGTGCGCTTGGAACGCTCGTGCGCCGTCACGGTCCGCTGGGCGGTCACCTCCTGCTGGGCCGACCGGCGTATGTTCACGACGGACGCGGCCAGCAGGGCCATCGCGGAGATGACCAGGAACGGGCCTGTGTTCGAGGCGTAGTGACCCGTGCCGATGGTGCTTTCGAGGAGCAGTCCGTACGTCGCGGTCAAGGCCCACATCCACGCGGCCGTGCGGGGCCGGGTGCGCAGTGCCACAACCGTCAGCACCACGAGGTGGCAGGCGAAGCTACCGGCCGCCCAGGGCCAGTCGCTCCACATGTCGCTGAACGCCCCGGTGACGGGGGTGGCGGCCATGGACACCCAGAAGGCTCCGACGGGTCGTATCAGCGTCAGCAGGACCGGGCACACGGCGAGGAGGGCGGACAGGAAGATGGCGAGTTCACCGTTGCCCTGGCTGGCGGATGCCGAGATGGTCAGCGCCAGCAGGCCGGCCGCCACCACGATCGCGTGCGGGGTCCAGCGCGTGTACTCCCGCAGGTGGCCGGAGAGCCGGCTGGTGAACAGGCCGTCCATCCTCATGGGCGGCAGTGGTCGGTAGGCGAACGCGTCGTGGAACAGGTCCTGCCGCATCCTGCGCCACGCGTCCATCGCCACCCGGAACTCCGGGCTGCTCGGCCTGCCCCCACCGCGTGAGGGCATCGTCTGCGTCTGGGTCGTCTCGGTCACGTGGAAAACGGTAGGTGGAGGGCGGGGTCGGCGTCGTCACCAGTGAGGAGGGTCTGTCCGGGTCCTTCTCAGGTACTACGGGTCGTGCGGGGGTGGGGCTGTCGCTCACCGTGGCGGTGTCCGCTCAGTATCCCGTGGGGCGGACCAGGCCCGACTCGTAGGCGAAGACCGCCGCCTGGGTGCGGTCACGCAGACCGAGCTTGACCAGGATGCGGCCCACGTGGGTCTTCACGGTCTGTTCGGCGACGACCAGACGCTGGGCGATCTCGGCGTTGGGCAGGCCCTGCGCGATCAGGGAGAGCACCTCCGTCTCCCGCTCGGTCAGGTCACCGACGCGGGCGGCGCGGGGCCATCCCCGTACGCTCACCAGGCCAGTTGCGCGATTTCCTCCGCCACCACCGCGCACGCGTCCGCCGCCGGGTCGATGAGGGGGAAGTGGCCCACGTCCTCCAGGAGTGTCAGACCCACGACCTCGCCCGCCTTGGCCGCGGCGTCGGCGTACGCCTCGGCGACGGCCTGGGGGACGACGATGTCGGAGCGGCCCTGTACGAGGGTGGTGGCGATGCCGGTCGGGAGGAGGAGGGCCGGGTCGGCGTAGGGGCGTCGTTCGGTGAACTTGTCCTGGCCGCCCAGGAGTTGGGTGGCCGCGCCGCCACAGACGTCGAGCTTCTCGGCTACGGCGAAGTCGGCGATGGGGGCCAGGGCGACGACGCCGCGGAGGGGGGCCGGGCGGGGGGTGTGCCACGGTGAGTCGGCCGGGAGTACGTGGCGGGCGGCGGCCCACAGGGCGAGGTGGCCGCCGGCTGAGTGGCCGGTGAGGACCGTGCGGCGGGGGTCCGCCTGGGGTAGGGCCTCGCGTACGAGGGCGGGCAGGGCGTCGAGGGCGGTGGCGATGTCGTCGAACGTCTCCGGCCAGCGGCCCGCTATCGGGGTGGGGGTGCTGGTCGGGCCGGACTGTGCGGGGAGTGAAGTGCCCCTTCTGTACTCGACGTTGGCCACCGCGAAGCCGTGGCGGGTGAGGAAGTCGGCGAAGGGGGTGATGTGGTGGCGGTCGTACGGGGCTCGCCAGGCGCCGCCGTGCAGGACTACGACCAAGGGGGCGGTGGCCGCGTCGGGGGTGCGGGGGGCGTAGAAGTCGATCAGTTGGTCGGGGTGGTCACCGTAGGGGGAGGTGACGAGGGGGGCGACCGGGGGGTGGGAGAAGGCGGACGCCTCTTCGGCGGCATCGCGGGCTGCGGCGTCGTCGTCGGGCATGCGCCAACCTCTCGGGTGGAATGGATTTGGAAGGGTTTGGGGTGGGCGGGTCTCTGGGGTGGGGAGGCCTGCCGTTGGCGGGGACGGTATCAGGCCGGTGACGTGCGTCGACACGGGGATGTGACGCTGGGTCAGGCGGATGGGGGTGGGCCGGGGCGGGGCCGGATGGGCGGCGGATGAAAGCTGGGCCGACGCCGCGGCTGGGCAGGGGTGGGCTTCGCTCGCCCGCGCTTGCGGGGTGCCGCCGCGCCCACCCGTCCCGCCCCAGCGGCACGACTGCCCGCAGCTACGCCGAGCGGACCGGGGCCCGCCTGCGGCTACGACGAGCGGACCGGCCCCGCATGCGGCGCTGCGGCAGGGCCAAGCACCCCCCGCCGGAGCCCAGCGCCGTTGCCCCAATGGCCGAAGCCCCCAGCACCGCTACCCCTTCGGCCCCCAGGTGCCCCCAGCGCCGTTGTACCGACGGCCGAGGTCTCCCCGGACACCGCTGCCCCCAGGCCAAGGCCCTCCCGGCATCCCTGCCTCCGAGGCCGAGGCCCCCGCAGCGCTACCGCAGCGTCCGCAGCGTTTCGCCCAGTGTTCGGGCCGCTCGTTCCGCGTCCGTGAAGCTGACGTAGAGCGGGGTGAAGCCGAAGCGGAGGACGTCGGGGTGGCGGAAGTCGCCTATGACTCCCTTGCCGATGAGGCGTTTCATGATGTCGCCGGCGTCGTCGCAGCGGAGGGCCACCTGGCTGCCGCGTTCCGCGTGGGCGGTCGGGGTGAGGGACTCGACGCGGCCCTCCGGGGCGTACGTCGATACGCAGCGCAGGAAGAAGTCCGTCAGGGCGAGGGACTTCGCGCGAACCGACTCGATCGTCACCCCGGCCCCTCCCTGGCCCCCGTACCAGACGTCAAGTGCCGCCTCCAGTGCCAGCATTGACAGGATGTCAGGTGTGCCGACGCGGCCCCGTACGGCTCCGGGGGCCGGGTCGTACGTGGGGTGCATGGCGAAGGGCTGGGCGTGGGAGGTCCAGCCGGGGAGGGGGGAGTCGAAGCGGGGCTGGAGGTCTTGGCGGACGTAGAGGTAGGCGGGGGAGCCCGGGCCGCCGTTGAGGTACTTGTAGGTGCAGCCGACCGCCAGGTCGACGCCGTGTTCGTCGAGGCCCACGGGAAGGGCCCCCGCGCTGTGGCAGAGGTCCCAGACGACGTGGGCGCCCGCGCGGTGGACCGCCGCCGTCAGACCCGGCAGGTCGTGCAGGCGGCCGGTGCGGTAGTCGACGTGGTTGAGGAGCACGGCGGCCGTACGGTCGCTCAGGGCCTCCGGCACCTCCGCCGGCGTCACCGGGCGCAGCGTACGGCCCGTCATGCGGGCCGCGGACTCGGCGATGTAGCCGTCCGTGGGGAACGTCGTCGCGTCGACCAGGATCTCGTCGCGCCGGCCCTCACCGGCCTCGTCCGCCATCCGTACCGCCGCCACAACCGCCTTGAAAACGTTGACACTTGTGGAGTCGCCTACGACGATCTGGCCCGGCGCCGCGCCCACCAGCGGAGCGATACGGTCGCCGATCCGCTCGGGCGCGGACCACCAGCCGCTCTCGTCCCAGGAACGGATGCGCAGCTCGCCCCACTCGCGGTACACGACGTCGGCCACCCGCCCGGGGACCGACACCGGCAGCGCGCCGAGCGAGTTGCCGTCGAGGTACACGGCATCGTCGAGGACGAAGCGGGTGCGCAGGCCGGCCAGTTCGTCGGCCGCGTCCAACTCCTTTGCGACTGCGGCCAGTTCAACGTTGAGTTCAGACATGGGAACGCGCCGTCCACAGCTCGGGGAACACGTTCTTGCGGGCGCGCTTCTCCAGCCAGGCCACGCCGGCGGAGCCGCCCGTGCCGGCCTTGGCGCCCATCGCGCGGCGCGTGGCGACGAGATGGTCGTTGCGCCAGCGCCAGACGAGTTCGGCCACGTCGGTCAACGCCTCGCCGAGGCGGGCGAGTTCATGGTCCGGGTCGCCGGAGTACAGCTCGGTCCACACCTCCTCGACCTCGGCGGAGGGCTCGTAGCGCTGCGAGACGTCACGGTTCACGACGGACGCGGGGATCGCGTGGCCTCGGCGGGCCAGGAGCCGCAGTACCTCGTCGTAGAGGCTCGGCTCGTGCAGCGCCTTCTCCAGTTCGGCGTGGACACGCGGGGCGCCCCGGTGCGGTACGAGCATGGAGGCGGACTTCTCGCCGAGCAGGAACTCCATCCGGCGGTACATCGCCGACTGGAAACCGGAGCCCTCGCCGAGGGCGTCCCGGTAGGAGTTGAACTGGGCGGGGGTGAGCTGGCCCAGGGGCTTCCAGGAGGCGTTCAGGGCCTCCAGCTCGCGCACGGAACGCTTCAGCGCGTCCCTCGCCGTCGCCACGTCGTCGTTGCGGATCGCGGTGGTCGCGGTCTCCCACTCGTGGACGATGACGGTGAACCACAGCTCCATGACCTGGGTCGTCACCAGGAAGACCATCTCTCCGGGGTCGTCGGAGAGGGGGTGCTGGAGGTGGGTGAGGACGTCCGCCTGGACGTAGTCCTCGTACGGGGTCGTGCCCTGGAAGTCGAGATGCGGGGTCTCGGGCTCCGAAGCCTCGTGGGGCTGAGCCTGAAGGGACATCGCTGTCTCCTGCTGTGTACTCCGGGTAGCGGTCCGCCCCTGCCGAATTCCGACACGGGGGCCCCGGTCCCCACCGGCATCGTCGGGGATACGCCCACGAACCGCAAGGTCCGCCTGATCACACCAGGCGGACCTGCGCGAACAAGTCCCCGGGTCAGCTCAGGGTCTGCGCCGCCGTCGGGGAGGAGTCCTTCAGGAACTGGGAGCAGCGCTCGTACTCCTCCTGCTCGCCGATCTCTCCGGCGGCGCGGGCGAGGGCGTGCAGGGCGCGCAGGAAGCCGCGGTTCGGCTCGTGCTCCCAGGGGACGGGGCCGTGGCCCTTCCAGCCGTTGCGGCGCAGGGCGTCCAGGCCGCGGTGGTAGCCCGTACGGGCGTAGGCGTACGACTCCACGACACTGCCCCGCTCGTACGCGTCGTCGGCGAGCTGGGCCCAGGCGAGGGAGGAGGTGGGGTACTTGGCGGCGACGTCGGCCGGGGCCGTGCCGCTCGCGAGGAGTTCGCGGGGCTCCGGGTCGTCGGGGAGGTGCGTCGGGGGCGGGCCCCCGAGAAGGTTCTCGTGAATCGTCATGGGTTCCAGTCTGGCCCATGTGGGTGCGGGTGGCGGTACGGGTGGCGGCGGATCAGCCGGCGGCCGGGGCGTCTTCGGGGGTGTCGCCGGTGGGCGGCTGCTCGGCTCGGACGAAGGTGCCCTTCACGGGGACCGTGATGACGAGGCCTTGATCGCGGAGGTCGCGGACAGCCCGGCGGATGGTGTTGACGGCCACGCCGTACTGCTCGGCGAGGTCGCGCTCGGCGGCAAGCCGGGCCCCCGCGGGCAGGCGCCCGGTACGGATCTGCTCGGCGAGATGATGCACGACCTGGAGGTACACGTAGACGTGGCTCGTCGGGTCAGGGCTCCAGTCACGGTCGTCAACCATGCCTGCACGCTAAGGCGGCTCGACGCGCCGCACTACGTACGGGAACACTCAGGTGCAACCCTATGCTTCCTATTGCTACCCAACGCTCCCTAATGCACTGTAGTCTGAAGAACGAAAGAACCCCGGCGGCCTGCCAGGACCCCGGGGCGTGGCCGACGCTGCAACCGGAGCATCGACATGCGCAACCTTATCCACCGCGCCGCCCGCTACTGGGCCTTCTGCTCACCCCGGGCGCGGGAACGCACCGCGCGGGCACCCGCCCCACCCAGCAGCCGCCCGCACCCCGCCCCCACCCCGCCGCAGAACGACTACCGCTTCACCGCTCCCCGTACGGCCTCGACCTCGGCCCCTGCGACGGAGGCACCAGCCCCCTCGTTCGCCCCTACCTCATCGGCATGGAAGTAGAGGCAGCCGCCTGATGGACTCGGTCACCACACCCCGCCTCCTGCCCTGGACCTCCTCGGAGGGCAACCCGTGCTACCTCCTCCCCAGCAACGAGGGCGGCTACGTGTCCCGCCTGGCCGACGAGATGGAGGCCGTGCAACTGACCGTGGGCACCGACGTACTCGGCCATGCCCGCAAGGTGCTGGATGACCCCGCGTCCCCGTACACCGAGGTGCGGTACGCCGGGCTCCGGCTGGCGGAGTGCCTCGGCGACGCACTGCGGGTCGCCGAGTCACGCGGACTGCGCCTGCCCACGCCGGACCACCAGGACACCCAAGACGACCAGGACGACGGCTGAGGCTCACGTCTCCCGGTCGCCCAAACCCCCCGCCTCCAGCGGCGGAGCCGTCACCCCGCAGTGCGTGCGGCACTCGGGGTGGCGGCAGTCCGGCGCCGGGCGGCGGATCGTCGCGTAGGCCAGGGCCGCGCCGGCCACCAGCGTGGCCGCGCAGACGACCATCGCCGTGCCGAACGCGTCGTCGAACTGCGTCGCCGACCGGTACGCCTCCGGCCCCATCCCCGCGATCAGCGGCAACGCGGCCACGGCGATGAGGCCGGCCGCGCGGGCCGCCGCGTTGTTGATGCCGCTCGCCAGACCCGCGTGCTCGGTGTCGACCGAGGCCAGGACCGTCGCGGTCAGGGGCGCGACCAGGGTGACCATGCCGAGGCCGAGCACCACCAGCGCGGGCAGGACATCGGCGACGTACGACGCCTCCGGCCCCACCCGCAGCGCCAGCAGCATGCCCGCCGCGCACAGCAGCGGGCCGACGGTGAGCGGGACGCGCGGGCCGATCCGTTCGCCGAGGGCGCCCGCGCGGGAGGAGAGCAGGAGCATCAGGACCGTGATGGGAAGCAGGGCCGTGCCCGCGCCCAGCGCCGAGTAGCCCGACACCACCTGGAGTTGGAGCGCGGCGAGGAAGAAGAAACCGCCGAAGGCCGCGTACACGCACAGGGTGACCAGGTTGACCACCGTGAACTGGCGGGAGGCGAAGATCTTCGGCGGCATCATCGGGTCGGGGCGCCGGCGTTCGACCTGGACGAAGGCCACACCCGCCACGACCCCCGCGACGGCCGACAGGGTCACCGCCAGCGAGCCCTCCCCCGCCTCGATCAGCGCGTACGTCACCAGGGCCAACGACAACGCGCCCAAGGTCGCGCCGAGGACGTCGAAGCGGCCGGGGTGTGCCTGGCCGTCGCCCGACTCGGGTACGTGGCGGGTGGCGATCGGGACGCAGACGAGCGCGAGGGGCACGTTCAGCAGGAAGACCCAGCGCCAGCCGGGGCCGTCCACCAGCCAGCCGCCCAGGAACGGGCCGACGGCGGCGCCGATGCCGCCGAAGCCGGACCACAGACCGACGGCCCGCGCGCGGTCGTCGGGGTGGAACGAGGCCTGGATGAGGGCGAGGGAGCCAGGGGTGAGGAGGGCGCCGCCCACGCCCTGCAGCGCTCGGGCCGCGATCAGGACGCCGACGTTCGGCGCGAGGCCGCACAGCAGCGACGCCACGGCGAACCACACCACACCGATCACGAACACCCTGCGCCGACCGAAGCGGTCACCGAGGGCGCCGCCGAGCAGGATCAGACCGGCGAGGGTGAGCATGTACGCGTTGACGGTCCACTGGAGGGCCGCCAGATCCGCGTCCAGGTCCTCGCCCATCCGGGGCAGGGCGACGTTGACGACGGTGGAGTCCAGCAGGGCCATGCTGGAGCCGAGGATCGTGGTGAGCAGGACCCACTTGCCCTGGGGCGAGGCCAGCCGGATGTCGGGCATGGGTCCAGGTATACAGCGAGCCCGGTGCCGTAGCACCGGGCTCGCTGCAAGAAGTGGGCTTACCTCGATCGACGCGGACCTACTTGATCTTCGTGCCCGCCGAGCGCAGGTTGCCGCAGGCCTCGACCACACGGGCCGCCATGGACGCCTCCGCGAGCTTGCCCCAGGTGCGCGGGTCGTAGGTCTTCTTGTTGCCGACCTCGCCGTCGACCTTCAGGACGCCGTCGTAGTTCTGGAACATGTGGGCCGCGACGGGGCGGGTGAAGGCGTACTGCGTGTCGGTGTCGATGTTCATCTTGACGACGCCGTTCTCCAGGGCCGTGCGGATCTCGTCCTCCGTGGAGCCGGAGCCGCCGTGGAAGACGAAGTCGAACGGGGACTCCTTGCCGAAGCGGGCGGCGACGCCCTCGTTCAGCTCCTTGAGGAGGTCGGGGCGCAGGACGACGTTGCCCGGCTTGTACACGCCGTGGACGTTACCGAAGGACGCGGCCAGCAGGTAACGGCCCTTCTCGCCCAGACCCAGCGCCTCGGCGGTGCGGATCGCGTCGTCGACCGTCGTGTAGAGGGAGTCGTTGATCTCGTGCGAGACACCGTCCTCCTCACCACCGGTCGGGGTGATCTCGACCTCCAGGATGATCTTCGCGGCGGCGGCGCGGGCGAGGAGCTCCTGGGCGATGGAGAGGTTGTCGGCGAGGGTCTCCGCCGAGCCGTCCCACATGTGGGACTGGAACAGCGGGTTCTGGCCGGCCTTGACCCGCTCCTCCGACACCGCCAGCAGCGGACGTACGTAGCCGTCCAGCTTGTCCTTCGGGCAGTGGTCGGTGTGCAGGGCGACCGTGACGGGGTACTTCTCGGCCACGATGTGCGCGAACTCGGCCAGGGCGACGGCACCCGTCACCATGTCCTTGCTGTACTGACCGCCCAGGAACTCGGCGCCGCCGGTCGAGATCTGGACGATGCCGTCGCTCTCCGCCTCCGCGAAGCCCCGCAGGGCGGCGTGCAGCGTCTGGGTCGAGGTCACGTTGATGGCCGGGTAGGCGAACTTGCCTGCCTTCGCCCGGTCGAGCATCTCGTTGTAGACCTCGGGGGTTGCGATGGGCATGGTCCGCTCCTTGTATGTGCGGGTGGCGTTGTGCTTACGAGCCCTGACCTAGGGTTGCGACATCATCGTCGGCCCCATCTTTCCAGACGGGACCGGATGCTCCGGCCAGGGTGTCCGGAACTGTTCGGTAACCCCTGACCTTGTGTTCCGCCCGGCGTGCCGACCTCAGTCGAGACCCAGTTCGTCCTTCGAGAACGCGAACCGGTACGGCACCCCGGCGCCCTGTTCGATCTTCTCGGCGGCGCCGGTGGCACGGTCGACGATGGTGGCGACGGCGACGACCTCGGCGCCCGCCTCGCGCACGGCCTCGACGGCGGTCAGCGGGGAGCCGCCGGTGGTGGAGGTGTCCTCGACGACGAGTACGCGACGGCCGCGGATCTCCGGCCCCTCGACCCGGCGCTGCAGACCATGCGCCTTGGCCGCCTTGCGGACGACGAACGCGTCCAGCCTGCGGCCCCGGGCGGCGGCCGCGTGCAGCATCGCGCCGGCCACCGGGTCGGCGCCCATCGTGAGGCCGCCGACCGCGTCGAAGTCGAGGTCGGCGGTCAGGTCGAGCAGCACCTGCCCGACCAGCGGGGCGGCCTCGCCGTCGAGCGTGACGCGGCGCAGGTCGACGTAGTAGTCCGCCTCCAGACCCGACGACAGGGTCACCTTGCCGTGCACCACGGCCTTGTCCTTGATCTGCTGCAGCAGAGATCCACGTACGTCCACGTCAGTCATGGCAGCCAGCTTAAGGGGGCCCTTATGTCCGCTTACAGCCGCCGCCACGTCCAGGTCGTCGTGGCTTCGAGGGGGTCGATGGGGGTGACCAGACGGGGGTGTGTGTTGAGGCCGTTGGGCGGGCCGGTCTGCGGTTCGACGCACACGGCTTCCGCCTGCTCGTCGTAGAGGACGACCCACTGCTCGCGTGAGGTGACCTTCAGCTCCAGCCGCCCCGGCCAGGTGAGGGTGACGTCGACGCCGTCGGGCATGCCGAAGCAGTCGTCCCAGGGGCCGGGCTCGGGGTCGACGCGGTCGCCGGTGGGCAGGTGGTCCGCGCCGCGCTCCTCCTGCCAGGCGGGCGTGAAGTCGATCCGTACGTCCTCCCCGCCGCCCTCCAGGCTCCGGTTGAACCAGGGGTGCCAGCCGATCTGGGCCGGGAAGGAGGAGTCGTACGCCTCGACGGCCATCGCGAGGGTGAGGGCGTCCGGGGTGAGGGTCACCACCTGGGTGACGCGGCCGGGGTAGGGCCAGGGGTCGACGAGGTCGTACGTGAGGACGGCCTCGGAGTCGCCGTGGCGCGCCACGCGCCACGCGCCGTCGCGGGTCGTGCCGTGGATGGCGTTGGGCGGGGCGTTGAGGGGCATCTGCTGTACGGTGCCGCCGCTGAGGAAGCGGCCGTCCCGGATCCGTCCGCACCAGGGAACCATCGGGAAGCAGCCGAACCGCTCGCCCTGACGCAGCAGTTCGACCCCACCGACCCGCAGGCCCGCCACCCGCCCGCCGTTCCCCGGCGCCAACACCGCCTCCGCGTCGCCCGCGGCCAACGTGATCTGTTCGCTACTCACGCCTCGACCCTACTGGTCCCCCCGACCGGGGAGTTGCCGAACGGGGCGGTGCGCGACAGCAGCACCGCGTAGGACGACACCGTCCGTGGGGGTGGTCAGCGGGGCGGCGCCCTCAGCGGCGCTTGCGCAGGGCGCGGCTCACGATGATCGCGGAGGCTACGGCGAAGGCCGCTGCCGGGGCCGCCCAGCGGAGGGTCGCGCTCGCGGAGACGGTCTCGGGGGCCGGGACCGGGGCGTACCGGCCACGCGGCGGGGCGTGGTCGACCTCCTCCGCGCTGCGGCCGATCATCGTCCGGCGCGCATGCGCGGCCTCGGCCGGCGGCTCGCCCCCGGCGACGAAGTCGTCCTCGACGAAGGGATCCAGCGCGGACGGCGGCGCCTCGGCCTCGAAGACGGGACCCCCCTCCGCGGCCTCCGCCTCGCCCTCGCCCTCGCCCTCGTCCTCGGCGGGGCGTGTCGACTCCTCCTCAGCGGTGGCTTTCGCGTCGTCGGCCTTGGTTGCGGCTGTGCCGGAGGCGTCCTCGGCCGCTTCTTCGGTGCCCCGTTCGCCCGCCGCTCCCAGGTTCTCCGCGAAGCGGCCCAGCAGGCGGGTCAGCGTCGAGGACACCGAGTCGGCCGGGAGTTCGGTGATGCGGCCGTCGGCGGTGGCCGTGCCGGTGTAGGTGACGGTGGTGCCCTCGGTGGCCGGGGCGAGGCTGAGGGTGAGCGTGAGGGTGACGGAGCCGCTGCCGCGGGCCTCGGTGGCGTCGCCCTCGACGGCGTAGGAGCCGTCGTCCTGGGCGGTGACGCGGAGGGTGCCGCGGTACGTGATGGTGTGGCCGGCGACGCGGACCTTCAGGCGGCCGGCGACGGGCGGCGTGCCCGCGTCCTGCTGGAGCCCGGGGACCGCTCGGGCCACCCGCTCGGGGTCGGACAGCGCCTCCCGGAGGCGGCCGACGGGAACCGGAACGAACACCTCATGCTCCATGGAAGCCGAGCCTACCCAGGAGAGACCGCACCGCACCCGTACATACGCGTTATTGCTCGTGTTCCGCCCCAGGCGACCTCATGTGGTCACACGCGCCCCATGCGTGAGGCGGCCGCACACGCGAACGCACGCGGCTCAGCCCGGGTACCTCGGGTGCACCAGCGTCGACGGCGGCAGGCCCGCCACCCGGTCGGCGGCGCCGAGTCGCGCGGCCCCGGCGCCGAGGTCCGGCGCGGGGCGCCGGCCGTCGGAGGCCCGCGTCGCCAGGACGAAGCCCCAGTCGTGGGGCGCGCGGGAGGTGTGGGCCGTGCGGTCGGGGCCGGTGACGAAGCCGGGATCGGGGGCGGCGACACGGTAGGGCGTGGTGCGCAGGCCGGTCGCGCGGACGGTGGCGTCGACCGTCCAGAAGACGTGCCGGCGTGACGACACCGGGCCCGCGTGCACGACCATGCGGCCGTCGTGGGCGAGGACCTCGCGGGCCAGGCCGTAGAACTCCTGCGAGTAGAACTTGGTGCTCGCCGTGATCCCGGGGTCGGGGAGGTCCGAGATCACGACGTCGTACGTCTCGGTCGGGCGCGCGTCCCGCAGCCAGGCGAAGGAGTCCGCCGTGTGGGCGCGGACGCGGTCGTCGGCGTACGCACGGCCGTTGAGGGCGGAGAGGGCGGGGTCCGTGCGGGCCAGACGCAGCACGCCGGGGTCGAGTTCGACGACGTCCACGCGACGTACGCCCTCGTGGCGGAGGACTTCGCGGGCGGCGAGGCCGTCACCGCCGCCGAGCACGAGGACGCGGGCGTGCGGTCCCGCGTTCATGGCGGGGTGGACGAGGGCCCGGTGGTAGCGGTGTTCGTCGCGGCCGCTGACGCGCAGACGGCCGTCGAGGAAGAGGGAGAGCGGGCGGCCGTCCCTGCCGCCGGTGAGGACGACCTCCTGGACGCCGGTCTGGAGTGCGACCCGTACGTCCTTGCCGTACACCGCGCGCCTGGCCGCGCGTTCGAAGTCGTCGACGTGTACGGCGGCGGTGGCGAGGAGGCCGAGGACGGCGAGGTTGGTGATCACCAGCAGCCAGCGGGCGCGGCGGCTGAGGTCGTGGTGGAACAGGCCCAGGACGAGGGCACCGCCGACGAGGGCGTTGACCGTGCCGGTGAGCAGGGCGCCGGTCAACTGGCCGAGCCAGGGCAGGAGAAGGAAGGGGAAGGCGAGGCCGCCGACGAGTGCGCCGACGTAGTCCGCCGCGAAGAGGTCCGCCACCGTGCCGGCCGCGTCCTGGCGGCGGATGCGCTGGATCAGCTCCATCAGCAGGGGGACTTCGGCGCCGATGAGCAGGCCGATGGCGAGGGAGAAGGCGACGAGGAGGTAGCGCGAGCCACTGGCCCACATGCCGCCCCAGTCGCCGGTCCAGGCGAACGCCGCGTACAGGGCGAGGGCGCTGCAGCCGCCGACGAGGGCGAGGGCGGCTTCGATGGCGCCGAAGCCGAGGGCCGCGTGGGGGCGGAGGCGTTTGGCGGCGAGGGAGCCGAGGCCCATGGCGAAGACCATGACGGAGAGGACCACGGAGGCCTGGGTGACCGAGTCGCCGATCAAGTACGAGGCGAGGGCGACGAGTTCGAGTTCGTACACGAGGCCGCAGGCGGCGCAGACGAAGACGCCGGCGAGGACGAGGAAGCGGCCTATTCCTGGGCGGACCGGTAGCCACGCCTGGGTGCCTGGGCCTCCGTGGCCGCGCCAGAGGGGAGGGACGCCAGGAGGTGCGGGAGCGTGCGGCTCGATCACTCCTCGCACGCTACCGTCAGGGTCACGCTCCGCTGGGTCACCCACACGGGTGGTCTGCGACGCTGAGCCAGGCGCCTAATAGCTCGGGGGTTCGGGTAGTTCGGCGGGCGCGGGTGGTACGTGGTTGCTCGCGCAGTTCCCCGCGCCCCTGAAAGACACGGCCCTGCGGGCCGAGAAGCAGGGGCGCCGCCCCTGCTTCTCAGGGGCGCGGGGAGTGCGCGAGAAGCTCTACGGGGCCCGCGGACAACCACCCACCACAGCCACCCCACCCCTCTTCCCACCCACTCCGAGCCACCCGTTCCAAGTCACCGTCACCCCACTCCCCACCGGTCAAAGCGCCGCAGGCACCGGCACCCTGACCCCGACTCTCGTTCTCGTGGCCACCAGTTGCCCGTCCTGCGGATACGCGTGCCACGTACGCCAGTGCACCTGCCCCTCGTGGCGCTGGGCGAGCATCGCGGTGAAGGCGTGAGGGCTGCCGGGGAAGACGCCCGCGAGGCCCTGCGGGTGGTCGGAGACGAGGGCCAGCAGCTCCTGGGCGCGGCCCGCGAAGGAACCGGGGGACAGGATTTCGACGCGGGCGGCGAATTCGTACTCCCAGTCGTCGATCCGTTTGGCGACACCGAGCGGGAGGGGTGTGCTGGAACCCGGGATACAGGCGACCGTCTCCGAACAGTGGCTGCCCCGCTCCTCCTCCAAAAGCACCTGGTGGGACGCGCCGAGCAGTCTCAACTGCAGCTTCGCGCCAGCGAGTTCGAGGTCGAGTGTGGCGAGCGCGGGAAGCGGTTCGCGGCCCAGGGCCCAGGCGAGGTCGGCGGCGCGCGAGTCGGTGTAGGCGGTGTTCAGGGTCGTGAGCATGGGTCGGCTCCACAGAGACGCAAAGAGAAGAGGAGTGGGTCCGGCACGCTCCGGGACGACACTGGGGGATGTGGCCCGGTCAGCCAGGTCAGGCGAGGACGACGTCCCGGGCGGTCCGGTCAAGCCGGATCAGGCTTGCCGGGGGGGGAACGTCCGGGTCCGCATTGGCGATTTATAGGGAATCATGAACTGTGGCGCCACCACAGCGTTTTTACCCAACTTGACGCGCTTTCCATCCCCCCGAGTGGCAGGCCAGCTCAAGTGTTCAACCAGGCGTACGCCCCTTGCGCCGACGCACTCCCCGCACGCCCACCGGGGCGGGCGCGCGGACCCCGGGGAGCGCCCCTCGGACAACCGGGTCCACCCGGCGTACTCAGGCGTACACAGGAGTCACTCGCGTGCGCCTCCCCCACATGGGTCAGCGCCCTGGCCCTGTACGCTTCCCCGCCTGGTCAGGCTCGCTCGTCCGGTGCGCCTGCCCCGAGAAGGCGGGCGTACACCTGTCAAAGCCACAGCCGCCGCACACGCGAGCGCCCGCCGGGAAGTTCGTCCCGGCGGGCGCTCGTGTCGTGAAGCTCAGCTGCCCCGTGTCAGCTGCCTCCACCGCATCCGCCCCCACCGCCGCAGGAGGACCCGCCACCACAGGACGAGCCGCTGCTGCTGCTGCACGACGAGGAACTGCCGCTGCCGCAGGACGAGCCGCCTCCCCCGGACGACGAACCCCGGTCGTCGCCGGACGAGGAGTCGGACGAACCGCTGTCACCGACCCCGGCGGTACCCAGCACCCACCAGCTGTTGTCGCTGTTGCTCGACGCGCTGTTGCTGGATGCGCTGTTGCTCCGGCCGCCGCTGCCGCCGCCGTAGGCGCTGCCGCCTCGGCCGTACGACTGACGGCGTCGAGCCGCCGCCCGCGCCGCGTTCGCCCTGCTGCGGTTGACGGTCACCACGACCACCGTCACGAGACAGACCACCGCCAGGATGATGCCGATCACCGCGATCGCGTTCATGGCGTCACCCTCCCCTCTTCTTCCTGAGTCCCCCGAAGCGGCCCCCCGTGGGCGCCTCGCTCACTTGCGTGTCGCGGGGATGCCCCCGCCGTCGTTCGTTCAAAGCCGAGTTGAGCAAGTCCAGAGCTTGTCCGGACGATTCGTCGTGCGCGGTCAGCTGCTGCTGCCGCAGGAGGACGAGGACGAGCCGCCGCCGCAGGACGAGCCGCCGCCGCACGACGAACCACCGGACGATCCGCCGCCACCTCCGCACGACGACCAGTCGCCGTGACCGTGACCGTGGCCGCCGCCGCCCCCGTCGGGCCACGGCGACCGCGAGGCGTTGGCCCACCAGCTGTCGTCCCGTCGGCGCGGGTGGGGCGGGCGCAGGCCGGGCGCGTCACCGATGCCACCACGCGTGATCAACACGACGAAGGGCACCACCAGCGACGCCACCACCACGAGCGCGACGAAGAGCAGGACGCCGAGCGTGAGCAGGGTCGCGGTCATAGGTCAGTCCCCTCCCCCACCGCCGCCGCAGCCGCCGCCTCCGCAGGACGAGCCGCCCCCGCACGACGAACCACCGGACGAGCCGCCGCCGTCCGCCCACCAACTGCGGCGCCGTCCACGGCGCGTGGAGCTCCTGACGGCCCCGACGACGATCGCCAGGGCGATGACGACGACCACCAGGATGAAGCCGGCTTCCGCCATGACCCACCCTCCTCTTCCTCACATGTGTCCCCCGAAGCGCCCCCCGTGGGTGCCTCGCTCACTTGCGTGTCGTTCAGCTGCCGCCGCCGCAGGCCGGAGCGGTCAGCTGCCGCCGCCGCAGCCGCCTCCACCGCCTCCGCCGCCGCAGGAGGAACCGCCGCCGCACGACGAGCCGCCCCCGCACGACGAACCACCGGACGAGCCGTGGTGGGACGAACGGCCGTCCGCCCACCAGCTGTGCGAGCGGCGCCGGCCGCGCCGTGAGCCTCCGCCGAGCCTCGACACGATGCTGATCACGACGATCGCGCCCGCGAAGATGATGAAGACCTCCATCTCGGCACCCGCCTTTCCGTTCCCCCCGGCAGACCCCCCGTGGGCCGCGCGTGACGTGGGGATGCCCTCGCGCGTCACCGGTCAAAGCCGAGTTGAGGAAGTCCAGAGGTTCGGCGCAGGATGACGGCCATGACCTCCAGCGCAAGCCCCTCCCGCACGCCTCGTCCTCCGCTCAACCGGAGGCTCACCGAGTTCGGGACGACGATCTTCGCCGAGATGTCGGCGCTCGCCGTCCAGACCGGGGCGATCAACCTGGGCCAGGGTTTCCCGGACACCGACGGCCCCGAGGAGATCCGCGAAGCCGCCGTACGGGCGTTGCGCGACGGGCGCGGCAACCAGTACCCGCCGGGGCCGGGCGTCCCCGAGTTGCGCACCGCGATCGTCGACCATCAGCGTCGGCGGTACGGGCTGACGTTCGACCCGGACACGGAGGTGCTGGTCACGGCCGGCGCCACGGAGGCCATCGCGGCCGCGCTGCTGGGTCTGCTGGAGCCCGGTGACGAGGTGGTCGCCCTGGAGCCGTACTACGACTCGTACGCGGCCTGCATCGCGATGGCGGGCGGGACGCGCGTACCGGTGACGCTTCGGCCGTCCGAGGGACCCAGCGACGGAGAGGAAAGGCGCGACGGAGAGGGACCCCGCGACGGGGTCGCGGACCGACGCTTCCGGCTGGACCTCGACGAGCTGCGGGACGCCGTCACCGACCGGACGCGGCTGCTGCTGATCAACACCCCGCACAACCCGACCGGGACCGTCCTCACCCGTGAGGAGCTGACGGCGGTCGCCGAGCTGGCCGTGGAGCGGGATCTGCTGGTGGTGACGGACGAGGTGTACGAGCACCTGGTCTTCGACGACGCCGAGCATCTGCCGCTGGCGACCTTCCCGGGCATGCGGGAGCGGACGGTCACCATCGGGTCGGCGGGCAAGACGTTCTCGTTCACGGGGTGGAAGGTGGGCTGGGTGACGGCCGCGCCCGCGCTCGTCTCGGCCGTGCGCTCGGCGAAGCAGTACCTGACCTACGTGGCGTCCGGGCCGTTCCAGTACGCCGTCGCCGAGGCCCTCGCGCTGCCGGACAGCTACTTCGAGGCGTTCCGCGCGGACATGCGCGCCAAGCGGGACGTGCTGGCGTCGGGGCTCTCGGACGCCGGGTTCGAGGTGTTCCGTACGGCGGGCACGTACTTCATCACCACCGACATCCGCCCCCTCGGCGAGACCGACGGCTTCGCCTTCTGCCGTGCGCTGCCGGAGCGAGCCGGCGTCGTCGCCATCCCGAACGCCGTCTTCTACGACCACCGCGAGGCGGGCGCGCCCTTCGTACGGTTCGCGTTCTGCAAGCGCACGGAGGTGCTGAAGGAGGCGGTCTCCCGTCTCAGGACCCTGTCAGGCTGAGGCCGCCGGGCGGAGGCTCGGTGGGCCTAGGGATCCGCTACTGCATTGCGCGAGCCAGGCGAGCCTCCGCGCCGATCACTCGGCCTTGGGGGACCTCAACCAGCCCTCGAAGTCGCTCAGGAACTCGCCCATGGCACCGAGGGACATGGGTGACGACTCGTACTGCGCCGAGAGGTTGACCTCGTACAGCTTGTACGCGGGCTCGGTCTCGCGTGCCGCCGCACACGCGGCCGCCAGCATCCGGACCGCGCGCCCCCGGTCACCGGCTTCTACCGCCTCCACGAGGTCGGGCCACAGCGGGTCACCGATGTGGTCGACGAGTGCCTCGACATGGGCTGCGGCCCGCCGGGCACGGTCCTTGATCGCCTCCCGTTCGGCCTCGGCGCGGTGCTCGGCCCGGTGGGAGTCCCGCTCGTCGGAGTCCGCCCAGGCATGGTCGCCCCAGATCTCCTCCCAGCGCTGGTCCGCCCGGGCCAGGTCGGCCTTGAAGCCCCGGTCCAGGTCCTCCTGTGTGAGGCGAGGATGCTCTCCGGCGTCGCTGTCCTCGAACGCCGCCAACGGCAGGGTGAGGTCAGGCATGGGTTCGTCGTCGCGGAGTGCGGTGAGCAGCAGTACGGTGTCGATCGCGGGGAGCACCTCCTCCACGTCCACCAGTCCGCGCAACGAGGCGACGGTCTGCTCGACGGCGGCGTAGTCGTACTCGGCGATCTGGTTGTCGAGATCGCCGTGAAGGTCGAGGACGGCACTGCCGATCGACTCGATCTCATCCATACGCGCCGCTATCTCCGTGTCGAGACGCTCCACGATCTGACGCAGCATGCGGACGTCCTCGACCCGCTCCTCAAGCTTCGCCACCGCTTCGGCCAGCTCACCCATTCCGTATCCCCCTGTCTCGATGATCGCCACGTTTCTCTGGAGGCAGGCTAATGACGAAGGCCACCTGCTCCGCTGTCATCCGGCCACGCGGATGGCTGCCCTCGGCTCGTGCCGGTTACTGTCGCGGAACCTAGCGCCGGGACCTATCGATAATCTGATAACCGGGATTATCAATCGATTTCGCTACGACGCAGCCTGAAGCGTCGTAGCGTTCTCTGGCATCGGGCGGGAAACCTCGGAAAGAGGCTCCGTGGAGCCCAACAAGGTCGAGCCCTGACAGCCGCAGCGACTGCCGGGAGGAGAGACGGACGGATGGGGGAGGTGTGCGCAACGTGATCACCGGTCCACCAGACACGACACTACGGCCCTCGGCGCCCCTCCTGGTGTCGATGTCCGAGATCGCCGCTCTCGCCCGGGTCAAGCGTCCCGTGGTGTCCACCTGGCGCCGTCGGCATCCGGACTTCCCCACCGCCGTGTCCGAGAACTCAGGACGGCCGCTGTTCGACGGCGCCCAGGTGGCCGAGTGGTTGATCGCGTCCGGCCTGGGCAACGCCGACCCGACGGAACTCAGGTCCGAGCTGGCCCTGTTCGGCGTCATCGCGCTGCGGGAGCGGTTCACGCCGTGGCAGTTGGTCGAGGCACTGGGAAGCCTGCTGTGCCTGCGCCGGCTCGGTCGGAGTCGGCCGCTGACCGACGGCGTGAGCGACCCCTCGGGCGATGCCGAAGGGGACACGGCCCTGTGGGCCGCCCTGCTGCACCGCGCCGAACGGATCGACGCGGAGGACGATTTCGTCCTCCGGGAACTGCGCTCTCTCGACGCATCGGCTGCCCCTCTCGCCCGTCTCGCGGAGGACCTGGTCGAGGCCGCCTACGACGAACGCGGCGCGTACGAGTGGCTGCTCGCCGCCCGCTCCCGGCTCGGCCTGGACTCCCTCGCCGCCGACGCCGTCGCCCCTGAGCTGCGCCGCCTGCTCACCCAGCTCACCGATCTCCGCGTGCGGCTGGAACACGGAGAGTCCCTCACCCTCGCCGACCCGCACGCCCGCGCCGGCGACCTGCTCGTCGCGCTCCTCGTCGACACGGAGGACCGCGAGAGCGTCGGCATCCTGGCCGCCGACCCCGACGAGCGGTTGGCCCGCATCACCCGCCGCCGACTCCTCCTCGCGGGCGTCAGCGAACTCGACCTCGACGTCCAGACCGGCCCTGATCTGGAGGAACGCCTCGCGGACCCGGACCTCGTCGTCACCCAGCTCCCCTACCGCCCCGGCGAGGACCGTTCCGTGTTCGCCGCCCTGGCGGAGGTCGAGCGGGTCGCCGACCTCCTCCGCCCCGGCTGCACGGCCCTCGTCCTGGGCCCGGCCGACGCACTCGTGGACGCGCTCAAGGACACCGAGGCGGCCCAGCTCCGCTCGGCCCTCCTGCGCTCCAACGTCGTAGAGTCGGTCATCGCGCTTCCCGGCGGCGTCCTGCCCTTCCGCCCCGGCTACCGCCCAGCCCTGTGGACACTCACCCGCGACCCCGTCCCCGAGGCGGAGGGCAAAGTCTTACTGGCCGACATCAGCTCCGAGCAGCTCACGGCGGAGGTACGCGCACGGCTCGCCGAAGACGTCCTCCTCTGGCGTGCGGAGGGCTTCCGGGAGCTCGACGGCCACGACCCGCGCTACGGCCGCGCGGTCCCCGTCGCCGTCCTGGACCGGGCCTTCGGCGGTCCGCTGACCCCGCCCGCGCCACCCGCGTCCGCGATCTGGTCCGACAAGGTCAAGGAGCGCCCCGCCCTGATCGGCGAGGCCGAGGCACGCCTGGAGCGCGCGACGGCGGACATGCGCGCATACGAGGACGGCCAGGGCCCCTACCGAGGAGGCGTACTGCGCCGGGTGGGCCGCCTGCCCGGCCGTACCACGCTCGGCAAGCTGATCGCGGGACACCGGGTGACCCGGCTCCCCGGCCACCGCGTCGACGACCGCCACCTCGACCCGGACGGCCACCATGCCGTCCTCGGACCCGAGGAGATCACAGGCGAACGGCCCGTCGGCGTACGCCGTATCGACCGGCTGGTCCTGGCCGCCGAATACGACCGGGTGGCGCTGACGGAGCCCGGGGACGTCGTCTACACCCTCACGCCCCGCCTCGGCCTGTACGTCGACGTCGACGGTTTCTCGGTGGTCGCCTTCCCGGCCCGCGTCCTCCGCGTGCACCGTGACGCGGCCCGTCCGCTGACCCCGCGCGTCCTGGCGGCCCTGCTGGGCGCGGCCCGGGGTACCGCCCGCAGCCCCAGCGCGGTGCGGGCGGCCCGCCGTATCGAGGACTACCAGCTCCCCGACCTCGACCCGGACGAGGTGCTCCGCTTCGATGCCCTGCTGGCCGAGACCGAACGCCGGGAACGCCTGCTGCGCGCCCAGGCCGACGCCCTCGCCGAGGCCCGGCGCATGACGATCGCCGGCCTGGCGGACGGCACGCTCACGCTGGCCGACCCGCCCGCCCGACACGCCAACCGTACGTAGCCCATCCACCGTTCAACTCGGATTGGAAGAAGGAACGATGCCTCCCCGCAAGCGAGCCGCGGCAGCCGCCGGACAGGGCGAACTGCTCAGTGTCTCCAGCACGAAAGAGATCCAGGACATCCTGTGGAAGGCCGCGGACAAGCTCCGCGGTTCCATGGACGCCGCCCAGTACAAGGAGTTCGTGCTCGGCCTGGTCTTCCTGAAGTACGTCTCCGACGCCTTCGCCGAGCGCCGCGAGGAGCTGGCCGCCGACCCCGAGCTGGCCCAGATCCCTGAGCACCGCCGCGCGGCCTTTCTTGAGGAGAAGGACGAGTACACCGAGAAGAACGTCTTCTGGGTGCCCCCGACCGCCCGTTGGGACCACATCTCCGAGAACGCGGCCAGCGCGGAGGGGGGCGTCGGCGCGCTGCTGGACACGGCGATGGATGAGGTGATGAAGGCCAACAAGACCCTCACCGGCGTCCTCCCGAAGATCTTCAACCGCGACAACGTCGACCAGAAGCGCCTGAAGGAACTCGTCGACCTAATCAGCGACGCCCGCTTCACGGGGCACGGTGACCGCCCGGCGCAGGACGTGCTGGGTGAGACGTACGAGTACTTCCTGGAGAAGTTCGCCCGCGCCGAGGGCAAGCGGGCCGGCGAGTTCTACACCCCGGCGAGTGTCGTCCGCCTGATCGTCGAGGTGCTGGAGCCGTACGAGGGGCGGGTGTACGACCCGGCGTGCGGCTCGGGTGGCATGTTCGTGCAGAGCGGCAAGTTCGTCGCGAAGCGGCGCGGCAAGGACCACACGCACGACATCGCGGTCTACGGCCAGGAGGCCAACGAGCGCACGTGGCGCCTGGCCAAGATGAACCTCGCGATCCACGGCATGGACCCGAAGGGCGTCGGCGACCGCTGGGCGGACACGTTCGCGGACGACAAACTGCCGGACCTCAAGGCCGACTTCGTGATGGCCAACCCGCCGTTCAACATGTCGGACTGGGCAAGGAAGACGGACGACCGGCGCTGGCGGTACGGCACCCCGCCCCAGTCGAACGCCAACTACGCCTGGCTCCAGCACATCGTCTCCAAGCTGGGCGACCGGGGCAGCGCGGGGGTGGTCCTGTCCAACGGCTCGATGTCGTCCAAGCAGTCGGGCGAGGGCGAGATTCGCGCGGCGATGGTCGAGGCGGACCTGGTCTCCTGCATGATCGCCCTCCCAGGCAACCTGTTCCGTACGACGGCGATCCCGGCGTGCCTGTGGTTCCTGACGAAGGACAAGTCCCCGCAGGGGGTGCGGGCGTTGGAGGACCGGCGGAGCCGGGTGCTGTTCATCGACGCGCGTGCGATGGGCACGATGGTCGACCGCACGGAGCGGATCCTCACGGAGGAGGACCTGGAGAAGATCTCCGACACGTACCACGCGTGGCGGGGCACGAAGTCGGCGACGGACAAGGGCCTGTCGTACGAGGACGTGCCGGGGTACTGCTACAGCGCGACGCTGGAGGAGATCGAGAAGCACGACTATGTGCTGACTCCGGGGCGGTATGTGGGGGCGGCGGAGGGCGAGGTGGATCCCGAAGCTGAACCGGTGGACGAGCGGATTACGCGGCTGATGAAGGAACTGTTCGAGCAGCTGGATGAGTCGGCTCGGCTGGATGTGGTGGTGCGGGAGCAGCTGGGGAGGTTGAGTTGAACAACTGGGATACCAAGACGATCGGACAGCTCGGACGCGTCGTCACAGGGACGACACCGCGGACAGGTGACAACAAGGCATGGGGAGACCACGTTGACTTTGTCACCCCCACGGAGATGAGCTACTCAGACCGTGAGCCTTCTGGATGCAGACGACTCTCCGAAGATGGTCTGGCTACGATGCGACGAAGGCTCGTACCCGCTGGATCTGTACTGTTCGCTTGCATCGGCTTCTCAACCGGAAAAGTTGCCCGCATCTCGCGGCCTGCTGTCACGAATCAGCAGATTAATGCACTGGTCCCTGATCTGTCTGTCGTTGACCCAGGCTTCGCTTACTATATGTTGCGATATCGCGCAGCGGATATTCGGAGAATTGCCAGCGGTTCAACAACGCCGATCGTAAATAAATCCACATTCGAAGCGTTCATTGTGTCCACCCCTGACGTGTCGGAGCAGGCGGAAATCGCAGAGGTCCTTGGGGCACTGGACGATAAGATCGCGATCAACAAGCAAATTGCGGCCACAGCCCTTGAGCTTGCGGACACTCAATTTGCCAGTGCTGCGAGAGGGGTGAACTTCGGTCCGGACACGTTCGGTTCGACGGCGACGGTTGCCGGTGGTGGGACGCCCAGTACGAAGACAGAGGAATACTGGGGCGGAGGAATCGCTTGGACCACTCCAACGGACGTAACCGCATTGTCCGCGCCATATCTGTTTGAAACTGGCAGGACCGTAACAGGTGAGGGACTAGAAAACTGTGCATCGCAGCTCTATCCGGCGCAGTCCATCTTCATGACCTCTCGTGCAACCATTGGGGCTTTCGCTCTGCCTCAGATTCCCGCTGCGGTGAACCAGGGATTCATCGTCGTCCTGCCGCCGAACGAGGAACTGCGATGGTGGCTGCTTCATGAAATGCGCTCTCGCGTGGAAGAAATGATCAGCCTGGCTAACGGGTCGACCTTCCTTGAGTTGAGTCGCAAGAATTTCAAGGCCATGCCGATCCGGCTGGCGAGTGACCAGAGCATTGCCGAGTTTGCGCAGGCCGTTGCGCCACTGCATCGCAGAGCTGCTCAAGCCACGGCTGAATCGCGCACCCTAGCGACCCTCCGCGACACCCTCATCCCTCAGCTAATGTCTGGCAAGCTCTACGTCCGAGACGCCGTGAAGGTCGTGGGGGACGCCGTATGACCAGCAATAGCGGCAGCGAGCCCCCTCACACCCCCGCCCACCTCGACGCCAAAATGACCGAGTCCACCTGGGAGCTCCTCGCCCTCGATGAACTCGGCGACCTCTCCTGGGAGATCAAAGCCGGTAAAGACCTAGCGCCCGGCACCGGCCACCGCCGCGACTGGGACGACCTCATCCTCCACGGCGAACTGCAAGCGGCCATCGAGAAGCTGAACCCGGAGCTGACCCCCACCGCCGTCACCGAAGCACTCCGTATCGCCACCGACCCCGCCTCCCGCGAGGCGTATGCGGAGAACCGGCAGGCGCACGAGCACCTCACCACCGGCATTCGCCTCACCTACACCGACGAGTTCGGCGCCGAGCAGACCCCCACCGTCCGCCTCGTCGACTTCACGGACCCCGACGCGAACAGCTACCTCGCCGTCAACCAGGTCACCCTCCGGGAGACCGACGGCAGTCACCGCCGCTTCGACATCGTCCTGTACGTCAACGGCCTGCCCCTCGCCGTCGTCGAGTTGAAGAGCGCCTCCGACGAGAACGCGACCCTCAGGTCCGCGCACGCGCAACTCCAGACGTACGTCTCGGAGTTCCCGATCGCGTTCCGCTACAACGTGCTCTGTCTCGTATCGGACGGCATAACCGCCAAGTACGGCACCGTCTTCACGCCGTACGAGCACTTCGCACCCTGGAACGTCGACCACGAGGGCAAGCCCGTCGACACCAACGAACCCGGCTACGACGGCCTCGACGCACTGAACCTGGCCCTCCACGGCCTGTTCACGCAGGAGCGGTTCCTCTCCCTCACCCGCAACTTCGTCAACTTCCCCCCGCCCAAGCCCGGCGAGGCTTTCTCCGGCAAGCGCATCGCCAAGCCGCACCAGTACTTCGCGGTCAACAAGGCGGTGGACGCGGTCGTCGAGGCGTCCCGTGGGAGCGGGCAGGCCGGCGTCGTCTGGCACACGCAGGGTGCGGGCAAGTCGGAGGAGATGGTGGAGACGACCGCGCTCGTCTCCCGCCACCCGGCGCTCAACAACCCCACCATCGTTGTCATCACCGACCGCAACGACCTCGACGACCAGCTCTACGACACTTTCCAGGACAGCCGGACTCTCCTCGGACAGGAGCCCCTCCAGGTCAATACGCGGGAAGAACTGCGCACCGAGCTGAAGAGCCGTAACGTCGGCGGGATCGTCTTCACCACCCTCCAGAAGTTCGGGCTCAGCACGGAGGAGAAGGCGGCCGGTAAGTCCCACCCCCTCCTCTCCGAGCGCCGCAACATCCTCGTCATCGTCGACGAGGCGCACCGCTCGCACTACGACAGCCTCGACGGATACGCTCGCCACCTGCGCGACGCCCTCCCCTACGCCACCCTGCTCGCCTTCACCGGCACACCGATCTCCAAGGCCGAGGCCGACACCCGGGCCGTCTTCGGTGAGTACATCGACGTCTACGACCTGAAGCGCGCCGTCGACGACGGAGCCACGGTCCGCGTGTTCCACGAGCCGCGGGTGATCGAGGTCGACCTGCCCAAGGGCGTCGACCCGGGCAAGCTCGACGAGCAGGCCAACACCCTCACCGAGGGCATGGACGATGCCGAGCGCCGTCGCGCCATCAGGTTCGCCACGGCGATGAACACCGTCTACGGCGCCCCCGACCGGATAGCGACGCTCGCCGACGATCTGATCGCCCACTGGGAGAAGCGTCGGGAACTGGTCAAGCCGGACCTCGGCGGGCCCGGCAAGGCAATGGTCGTGTGTATGACGCGGGACATCTGCGTGGCGCTCTTCGACGCGCTGGCCGAGCGGCGTCCGGACTGGGTGGCCAAGGAAGCCGATCAGGGCGTCATGAAGATCGTCTTTCACAGTGACCCTTCCGACGAGCCGCACCTGCGCGCGCACGCGCTCCGCCCGTCCCAGCAGAAGGTCGTCCAGGCCCGCGCCAAGGACCCGGACGACGAGCTGGAGCTGCTCATCGTCCACTCCATGCTGCTCACCGGCTACGACGCACCGCCCATCCACACCCTGTACATGGACCGCCCCATGAAGGGCGCCAACCTGATGCAGGCCCTGGCCCGCGTCAACCGTCGCTTCCGGGGCAAGCAGGACGGTCTCCTCGTCGGCTACGCGCCCCTGACCGACAACCTCGCCAAAGCCATGAGCGAGTACTCGGACCAGGACCGCAAGGACCAGACGCTCGGCGCCGACATCGAGCGGGCCATCACCGAGGTCAAGAACGAACTGTCGACCATCAAGGGCCACCTCGCCGGGTGCCATTGGCGGGAGTGGCTCGCCGACACCGGCCGCCCCGACTCCCGTAAGCGCGCACTGCGCCTGACCGCCGACTTCCTGCGGGACCCCAAGAACCCGGGCAACAAGGTCGAGCCCGGTGCCAAGCCGCTTTCCGTCCGCTTCAAGGACAGCGCCGCCCGGCTCGACCGCTTCTACCGTGTCTGCGCGATGAGCCGTGAGATCGCCGAGCGGTGCGACGACCTGGACGACTGGCGCGGAGACATCGCCTTCTTCAGCGAGGTCCGGGCCTGGATGATCAAGCTCGACGCCGCGCAGCGCGAGGCGAGCGGCGAGACGCTCAGCGCCGAGGTGCAACGCTACCTCCAGGCCCTCGCCGCCTCGGTCGTCGACGCCGACGAGATCACCGACCTGTACGCGGAGGCCGGGATCGGCCGGCTGGACATCACGCGCCTCAACGAGGCCCAGCTGCGCAAGCTGGAGAACTCCGAGACCCCGCACCTGGTCACCGAGGCGCTGCGGCGCCTCATCCAGCAGAAGATGCGCGAGGTGACCAAGCACAACGTCGTCCGGAACGAGAGCTTCGCCCAGCGCCTCGACGACCTGATGAAGCGGTACATGCTCCAGCAGCTCACCAGCGCCCAGGTCATCGCCGAACTCGCGGCCCTGGCACGGGAGGTGTCGGCAGAGGCTCGCCGCGGCGAGCAGTTCGACCCGCCGCTCAGCCATGCCGAACTGGCCTTCTACGACGCGGTCGCCCACCGTGACATGGCCGAGCTGATGGAGGGCGGCCAGGACACACTCGCCAAGATTGCCCGAGCCCTGGTGAGGGACATCCAGAAGAACCTCTCCGTCGACTGGCTCTCCCGCGAGCCCGTCCGGGCGAAGCTCCGCACCCGCATCCGCCGCGTACTGGCGATGTTCGACTACCCACCGGAGGAGGAGCGCGAGGCCGTCGACCTGGTCCTCAAGCAGATGGAGATCGTGGCCGCGCTGTGGGCACCCGCCGCGAAGTAGGGACACACTCGGGCGCACTCACACCGTCGAGCGCGAGCTCCTCGGACATGGGCTTGGCTTCAACGTGAGTGCAACGCTCGTCGTGCGGCGCTGATGAGGTTGTGCGCTTCAGCGCCGTACACGGCGGACTCCCGGAGTGTCTTCCAGGTGCGGAGATAGGTGTCCACGCTGGCCTCGTCGTCGATCCACAACTCCGCGTGCCAGTTCTCGACGATCACTTGGCGGTCGTCGTAGATCCAGAAGGCGGTGGCCGGGGGGATCTTGAGCGAGGCAGACAGGGGGATGATCCCCAGCTCTACGGTGTCCAGTCCGACGGCTCCTGCGAGTCGGTCGAGTTGGGCCGCGAGCACCGAAGGTGGGCAGACCAAGGCATGCAGGGCGGCTTCCCACATGATGAGGTGGAAACGCTTCGAGGAGTCGTACAGCGTCTCTTGCCGTTTCATGCGGGACCGGACTGCCCCTTCGGTGTCACGTGGCGATCGCTGCAGCTCCGAGTACCTCGTGAAGATCGACCGGGCGTAGTCCGGCGTCTGGAGAATCCCGAAGATCATGGAGGGTTCCCAGCCACGGAACACGGAGGCGTCGGCATGAGCGCTCAGGTGGGTGTCCTGGACTGGCTTGTGCCCGGCCGCCAGTTGTCGCCGCCAAGATCGGATGTGGGACTCGAAGCCCCGGAGGCGGGCCAGCAACTCGTCGTACACCTCGGACTGGCCGGTTGCCTCCGCCCATTTGCGCAGGTCCTCGGGTGTTGGAGTCTGCCTGCCGTTCTCCAGCCTGCTGACCTTGGACTTGTTCCACCCGTACAGCGTGGCGAGTTCCGTGCCGGTGAGCCGACGTCCAGGGGCGGAGAGCCGGAGTTCGCGTAGGCGCGCCCCGAGAGCTTCTCGTGCCTGCTGATAGTCCGTGCTCACCGGTACGCACCTGCTCTCAGTCCTTCTTCGCGGTCAGCTGCGCCGCGAACTGTTCGTACGGGACGGCGTGATGCATCGCCGCGTCACGCGCCATGGCGTACCGCAGGACTGCTGCGGGCTCCGTGATCAGTTCGACGTTGACCAGGTGGTCGGCGTCGTCGAAATTGAGCAGGGCGACCAACCGGGAGTCGAAGATCCAGAAGTCTTCGTCGGGCAGGCCGAGCCGGTGAGCGTCCACACGCCGGAGATTGCGGATCTTCTCGCCGACACCGCTGTTGCGGCGTGCGTTGTCGAGAAGATAGAGCTGGCCGGCCGTCGGCGGATCGTCGACCGTGCGGACGCGTTCGAACCTCTTGCCGAGCCCGGTCTGCTCGCGGCGCTCGGCACACCACTCGGCGTCGACGCCCTCCCAGTTGACGGGCTCGCCGTTAGTGAACTGCGCATACGTGTCCGTGAGCTCGTCGGACGCGTACCGACGGCGGCTCTCCAGACGCCACGCCGTGTGCTCGAACTGCGTGAAGAGTCGGTCGAACTCGTCCAGCCCGATGATGTTCGGCACGCGAGTGAACTCCTTGGGTGCGAAGTCAACGAGCACTTCCCGTGGCACCACGATGGGCACCTCCCCCTCGCTCAGGTGCCTGAGCTGGGCGACATCGTGCGGGTCGGTGAGGGCCGGGCCGTGCACGATGACCTCGCCCGTGTCGAGGTCTTCGTGAATGGACGGGCACCCGTTGACGCCGCTGCCCGTGCCGTTGAAACGCAGTCGTCGGGCCATGATCACGTCCTTCTACTGGGGACTGATCTCCCAAGCCTCCCTAAGGTCAGCGTCTTCTGGTGAGGGTTCCGTCGACCCATATCAGCAACGTCGCGCAACCTCGCCATACAGTCAAGCAACTTCGCGCAACTTCCATGGCGGCCATCAACTCCACCTCTCTAGCGTCCTGTTCATGGCTACGACGGAACTGCGAAACGTCGACCCGCACGCGGCAGTGGAGTCATTGAGGGCGGCGCTCACCGAGGCCGGGATCGTCTTACCCTCCCTCGGCGTCGACCTCGCGAACCCCGACCTGAACCTCGTCGAGCTGGGGCGCGTCCACGCCGACGTCGCTGAACGACTGACGGAAGCACTCCGGCGAGAGGGCCGTGAGTGATGGCCACGCGAGAAGGGGATGGCGCCCTGGTCATCGACACGAAGACGGACAGGATCGGCTACGTGATGGGGCGCGCCGGCCCCTACGTCCAGCTCAGGCCCCCCGGCGGCGGGCGTGAGTGGGACGCGGACCCCGACGCCGTCCGGCAGGCCACGGATACCGAAGTACTGCGCGCCCGTGTGACCGAGATGAACCGGGCGAAGCGGCTCGGATGACCGCGCCCGTCTCCGATACCCATTCCTCCGAAGGACCACGAACCTCCGATGGGGCGAGTTACCAGCACGGCACGCCACCTCCGAGAAAGGGAACGTTCATGACCGTCATGCTCGACAACCCCTCCCACACCCGCACCAGGGAACCGAAGGAGCTGCTCAACGCCGTCCAGCCGCACATCAGGCACCTGACCGTCAACGTCCTCGACAGCGGCATGAGCCTGTGGGACCGGGAGGTCGCCCTGTTGCTGCGCGATCACACGATGGTCCGCGACATGGCCGAACGCGTCCTGAGCAACGCCGTCATGTACACCATCGGTTGCATGGAGCACCCGGAGGTCCACCTCGGAGTCGGCAAGCTCGTCGACATCGGTGTCCACCAGCTCATCCTCGACACGCCGGTGTGGTGGGCTCTGTGCGATGCGTACAACGAGGGCCGGTACAAGCACCACGCCCCGTTCATCGAGCGTCGCCGTGACGGCCTGTGCCTGCGCACGGCGGACTTCCTGAAGTCCATCGGCTTCGACATCGACGAAGAGCTGTGGGCCATCGACGGCACGGACTGCTCACCGTGCGACAACAAGGTCCCCGACAGCCATTGAACGGCCCTACCCTGGCCCCTGCCCTCGGTCCCCTGGGGCAGGGGCCGTCCCTTGCGAAGAGGAATCGTCTTGCCTGCACACCACGACATCGCCGCCGAGACGGAGCTGTGGGACACCTTCGCCGCTTCCGCCTTCAAGGACGACGCGGAGCCTGGGTTCTCCTGGACCCAGTACGCCGGTCACGGTCCCGGCCCCGAACTGCTCGGCGACCCACGCTGCGTTCTGGAGATCGGCTGCGGCACCGGCCGCGCTCTCGCTCACCTGGCTCAGCGTGGCATCGCAGCTCGGGGCGTTGACCTGTCTCCGGTCATGGTGAAGAAGACCACCACGAAGTGGGGCAGTACCGGCGCGGAGTTCGTGTGCTCCGAGGTCCTGCGGTACCTGAGCGAGGAAGAGGCCGCGTACGACGCCGTCTACTCGATCTTCGGAGCCGCCTGGTTCACCGACCCGAGCCGCCTCTTCCCGCTCGTCCGCCAGCGGCTCAGGCCCGGGGGCGTCTTCGTCTTCTCGCAGCCGCCTGCCATCCCGGGCGCCTACGGGCCGCAGGGCATGTACAAGGGGGGCTTCGCGGGCAAGGCGATGTTCACCTACCGCTACAGCTACCGCCCGGCCGTGTGGGAGCGATTGCTCACTCGGGCCGGGTTCCTCACGGCTGACGCCCAGGTACTTGATGCCCCACACCCTGGCCACATCGGTACGCTCCTCGTTCGCGCGGTGGCGCCGTGACCGACGGTGTACATATGGCCGGCCTTCCTTCGCCGATCCGTCACGGCCAGGTGCGTTCGATGCGGTCGTGCCGCACGGCGTAGGCCGCCGGACCGCCTTTCTCGACCGCCCGGTGGATCGCGTCCTGGTGCATGGCGAGCCGACCGATCATCTCGGCGCTTCGGAGCTGCTGGTTGTCCAGGTAGAACAGCACAGCCTCGCGTTCCAGGACCGGTCGGATCTCCAGGTCCCGGGTCTTGATCCGCCCATCCTTCGACAGCGGAACCCAGGAGCGGTCGAGACCGTGCGTGATCCACTCCTCGTCCGGGATATCCTGGCCGTCGTCCGGGAAGACGTCCCCGATGCGGTGAACCGTCCACCCACAGGCTCTCAGTCCTTCCGCCACACGCCGACCGAGATTCCGGCCGAGGAAGAACTCAGGCGACAAGGTGCACCACTGCCTGGCAGAGCGCGTCCACCTGCTCAGGCGTCATGTCGTAGTCGTACGCGATGTCCTCGACGGTTTCTCCGGCCTCCCACAGGTCGGTGATGGCCTGGACCGTGACGCGGTTCGCGGCCACGACAGGGAGTCCGTGGCCGAACCTCGGGTCGATCACGACGGGGACGGAGTCCGGGTACTGCCTCAGCCGCAGGCTGGAGGGGAAGTCGTCGCCCGGCTCCCAGGTGAGGTAGCGGAGATAGTCGGAGACCACTTCGTGGATGGGGACCTGGCCGTCGCGGGCTCTGCGGAGATCCCCCCAGCCGTGCTCGATGAAGATGTCCACGCCGTCCGTGGCGATTCTCTTGGAGACGAGGCCGTAGGGAGTGTCGAGGGCGTCCCGTACGGCGGCGGCCGCCTCCCTGATCTCGCTCATGCGGAGCCCCAGGGAACGCAGGGACCGCAGGGCGTGCGCCTCGGCCACCGCGATGAACGGCACCGAAGGCTGCCCTTTCCGCACCGGCTCCACCTGGTGGACCAGTGGTGCTCCGGCGGCTTTGCCCTTCAGCCACGAGGTGAGGGTCGACTGGGGAATCTGAAGGTAGGAGGCTGTTTCCGTGGGCGTCAGAAGGCCGTCCGAGAACCTGTCGACCATGCCCCACCTCCTCTTGGCGTCAGATTTCGCATCGTGCCACATCAAGCCTCCCACCTGCGGGTGGACCGCACACCCGGCCACCGGCTCAGCCGGTCGCGGGGAGTTGGTCCCGGGACCGGCAGTCCCGGCAGTGGCTGTGTCCCGCCGAGCGGAAGCCCCGGTCGCAGCCGTCGCAGTTCCGCATTCTCAGGACCGCCGGGCGCTCTGGGGTCTCGGGGCTTCCGGGCTCCGGTGCGATCAGTGGAGTGTCCTTGAGTCGGTAGGCGAGGATGCCGGCCGGGCGGACGAGGAGGTTTGCCGGGAGTCGTGCGGTGAGGTGGTCGGTGATCTGGGTGGGCAGCAGGCCTGCCCCGAACCACCGGGTGACCGCCGGGGCGAGGCGGGCGGCTTCCCGCTCGGACAGGACGAGACGGGGGTCGACCCGGCGGAGGCCGGCGAGTACGGCGATGGCTCGGGGGTCGACGTCGGCGAGCGGGACCGGTGCCTCCGCCTCGGTCTCAGCCTGCGCTTCCGGCTCCGCTGCCTCCGCCGTCTTCTCTCCCGCCTGTACGGGTGCCTCCACCGTGTCCCGCACGGCCCCGGACGCGGGCGCGGGCGTGGCGGCGGCGGGTTGCTTCCGGGGGCGACGAGGCTTGGGCGGCCTGGGAGACCCGTCGGGATCCGGGGCGGGCTCGCCGCCGGGTACGTCGTAGAAGTACGTCCGGGTGCGGACCTGCCCGGTGGGCGTCCGTTCGCGACGGCGTTCCAGGTATCCGGCCTCTTCCAGTTCCCTGAGTGCCCGCGAGATGAGGATCTCGCCCTCGTCGAAGTGCTCGCACAGGGCGGCGATGCTCACACAAGTGCCGCTGGGCAGAGAGGAGATGTACGCCGCCACACCGACCGTGACCGCACTGCCGCGCCGCTGAGCGAGAGCGTTGGAGATCACGGTGAAGTCGGCGGTCAGCCGGGTGCGTACGTGGATCACGCCGGAGGTCGGAGCTCCGGCGTCGGCGCGCAGGGGCGCGTTAGACTGCGGGTCAGCCATCGGGAAGGTTGTCTCTTCCTGATCGGTCAGGCCCTCGTTCGGGATTGCCGTCCCGGCCGGGGGCCGTATCTGTTTGCGGTTGTCGCGGCGAACGTAACCGCCCGCATCCCACGCCTGCAAGCCGGTCACCCGGACGGGTGACGCAGGCCTCGCGGCCGGGGATGGTGGGTGGGCGGGTAGTTCTTTCCCCCGGTTCTTTGGGGAGGTCAGTGGCCCGCCGGACCCTCGCGGACAAGGGCCCGGTGAGCCCGGCAGACGGACGGCGGCCGGGGCCCGGCCGCCTCAGGGTCGGTGGTTGCCGGCCTTCAACTCGCCTATGAAGGCGGCCCAGGAGGCGGCTTCGAAGCACAGCGCCGGGCCCTGCGGGATCTTGCTGTCACGGACGGGAACGACGGTCCGGAACCCGTCGGCCACTTCCACGCAGTTGCCGCCCTCCTGATTGCTGTAGCTGCTCTTGCGCCAGGCGACGCCGTTCAGATCGGGACGGGACTTTCGCTCCACGGTGGTTGTCCTCCATCACGGATCGGATCATGTCGAGCGACATGAGCGAGGGCAAAGCTGCCGCCCTCAGCCGATCGTAGGTCAGCGCGAAACTCCTGACTTCGTCCGGATCCTCGATGAGTTGGCCGTAGTGCGCGCCTTCCGTGTAGGCGATCTCCGAGCCGTCCGGCATGGTGAGCACCGTGAGCGATCCGCCCAAGGCATCGTGCTCGCCCTGGTCGAACGGCAGTACCTGCACGGTGATGTGAGGTTCCGCCGTGGTCCCGAGCAGCCGCGCCAACTGCTCACCCATCACCGCCCGGCCACCGACCGGACGCCTGAGCACCGCCTCGTCGAGGACCACCCACAGTTCGGGACGATCGGGCGTACCGAGGCGCTCCTGTCGTCCCATGCGAAGGGCGACCCGCTCTTCCAACTGCTCCTTGCTGCCGAGCGTTCGACCGACACTCAGCACCGCCCGCGCGTAGTCCTCCGTCTGCAACAAGCCAGGCACCACATGAGCCGCGTATTCGCGGACGGCCACCGCCCGCGCCGAGTACTCCATGAACTTCCGCGACCAATCCGGAAACGCCTCCCGGTACACGTACGGCCACAACTCGACCAGCAGGTCGTCCGCGCCGAGGACCGCGTCCAGCGCACGCGCCAGCTCCAGCGTCGGCTTCGCTCCGGACGCCCGCTCGATCTGGGTGATCCGGGTGCTCACCACGTGCGTCCGGTCACCGAGCTCGGCCTGCGTCAGTCCAGCCGCCGTACGAAGCCTGCGCACCCGCGCGCCGAACAGCGCCGCCATCGACGCGCTGGGATCAATTCCGTTGGCCAAAGCGTCACTTCCGTTCCTTACGGACTGAAAAGTAAGGCTGCGTCACCTGTCGAGCGTAGGGCGATCGGACGAACCTTGGACACGGAACGTGACTATTCACGTACTCCGTGAGATTTCTCAGCTCGACAGACAAGGACGGACCAGCCGTGCTGACAGCAACGACCACGCCGGGAGACGAGCCGCGGCGGAGCATCGCGACCCTTGCGCCGGAGACAGTCGCGCTCGCCGCCAAGGCGAAGTCAGGCGAACTCCCCGCCATCGCCGAGCGGTTCGTCTCCTCCCCGCGAGGGGCACAGCTCGCCCGACGTCTCGCCGTCCGGCGTATGGACGAGTGGGGCTACCCGGCGGCGTCCGACGCGTCGTGCACCGTCGCTCTCGTCGTCGGCGAACTCGCCGCGAACGCCGTACGGCACGGCCGGGTTCCCGGACGGGACTTCGGCCTCCGACTCGCCCTCGACCTGACCGCGGGGGTGGTGCGTATCGAGGTCGCCGACGCCGCCTCCGCGAAGCGACCGCCCGCCACCCCGCCCTTGTCGCGCCCCGACGGCGAGTCCGGTCGAGGACTACTGCTGGTGGACGTCCTGGCCATGCGCTGGGGGTCGGATCCTCGTCACCCCGTGGGCAAGACGGTGTGGGCGGAGGTCTCCTTTGAGGCGTCAACTCGCCTCTAGGCAGCGTGAATTGCGATAACCCGCGTTATCGCCGAAATCATGGCTCCCCTCTCCTCTCCTTCCCTACCGTCTGTTCCGTCGCACCCGGCTCGCGCACAGCGGGAAGCACTCACGCCTCCCGCTCACCGCGCCCGCCCGGCCGGCTCTCATCGGAACGGACCACGGAAGGGCGGAGAACGCCATGACGGAACACCACGATCACCACCAGCCCCCGGAGCTCGACGGCCAGGCTCCCGACAACGGCGTCGGATCCTCGACGCTCTCCCGGCTGACCGGCCGCCTCGAAACGTCCACCCTCGCCGAGGCGACCAAGGAGATGCTCCGTGAGGCGCTCGGCGGGCACGGGGCGTCGGGCACCGGTCCGGACGCGCCCGGCGGCCCGCACCCGGACCGCCGGGTGTTCCTCGACTCCGTCAGCGTCAGCGGCTTCCGTGGCATCGGCCGCAAGGCACGTCTGCCGCTGAACGCGAAGCCCGGTGTCACCCTCGTGGTGGGTCGCAACGGTTCGGGGAAGTCCAGCTTCGCCGAGGGCGCGGAGACGGCGTTCACCGGCCGGACCGCCCGCCTCGACAAGCAGCGCGGCGAGGTGTGGCGTCGGCACTGGCGCAACCTGCACGACGGGGCCGAGCCGAGGGTCGAGGTCCGCCTCGCCATCGCGGGTGACGCCCGATCGTCCACGCTGACGTGCACCTGGCCGGGCGACGACGTCACGGCCCCGGAGGTCGAGTTCAAGCGGCCGGGACACGGCCGGCGGCCCTTCGAGGACGCGGGCTGGGAGCGGGCGCTGAACAACTACCGGCCCTTCCTGTCGTACTCCGATCTGGACAAGATCATCAGCGGCAAGCCCAGCGAGCTGTACGACTCGGTCGCCACCATCCTCGGGCTCGGCGAGCTGACGACTGCGGACGAACGGCTCCAGGTCGTCGAGAAGGCGCTCAACTCGGCCGTGAAGACGGCCGAGGCGGAGCTGCCCGCCCTCGTCGAGGCGCTGTCCGCGCTGGACGATCCCCGGGCGGAACGCGCGCTCGCGGCCGTCAGCGGGGCCGGGGCTCCCGACTTCGACGGCCTGGACGCCCTCGTGACCGGACTGCCCGACGCGGACGACGACCGGTTGAGGGAGCTTCGCGCGACCGTCGCACTGGCCGGTCCCGACCTCGACGCGGTCGGCGCTGCCGTGGACCGGCTGCGCGAGGCCGTCGCCGTACTCGACGATGTACGCGCCTCGGGTGCCGAGGACGCCCACCAGCGCGCCGAACTGCTGGACAAGGCCTTGGAGCACAGCCGTCGGCACACGGACGAGAAAGCCTGCCCGGTGTGTGGATCCGACCGGCCGCTCGACGAGGCATGGGCCGAGGGAGCCGCCGAACAGGTGGCCGCCCTGCGGCGGGAGGCCGCCGCCGCGCAGGAGGCCCGCATGGAGCTGAAGGACGCTGTGGACGCCGTCCGTTACCTCGTCACGCGGGTCCCCGCGTGGCTGCCCGCCCCGGTCGTCGCCCCCTGGGAGGAGTGGGCGGCCTGCCGGGCGATCGACGACGCCGAGCGGCTCGCCGCCCGTGCCGAGACCGCCGCGCTCGTCCTCGCCGACGCCTGCGCCGCCCTGCGGGCGGAGTCCGCCCGGGAGCTGGAGAAGCTGGACGAGGCGTGGCGGGGCTGCGTCACCCGCCTCGCCGCCTGGCTCGACCGGGCCAGGGCCGCGCACGCCGGCAAGCCCCGGCTGCGGCAGGTCAGGGCGGCCCGCAAGTGGCTCAAGGAGGCGTGCGCCGAGCTGCGCGAGGAGCGGCTGCGGCCCTTCGAGGACCACTCGCAGCGGATCTGGGAGGAACTGCGCCAGCAGAGCAACGTCGACCTGCGCTCCGTACGCCTGACCGGCAGCGAGAAGGCCGCCGTGCGCAAGCTGGTGATGGACGTGTCCGTGGACGGTACGGAGGCCGCCGCACTAGGTGTCATGAGCCAGGGCGAGCTGCACTCCCTCGCCCTCTCGCTCTTCCTGCCGCGTGCCGCCGCGCCCGACAGCCCCTTCGGGTTCGTCATGATCGACGACCCCGTGCAGTCCATGGACCCCGCGAAAGTCCACGGCCTCGCGAAGGTCCTGCACGACCTCGGCGAGACCCGCCAGGTCGTGGTCTTCACCCATGACACACGGCTCCAGCGGGCCTTCACCAGCCAAGAACTCCCGGTGACGGTGCTGGAGGTGGAGCGGGAGGCACGGTCGGTGGTGACCGTGCGCCGGGTGACCGATCCGGTCGGCCAAGCGCTGGACGACGCGCGTGCCCTCGCCCGTACGCCGAACCTGCCGCCGGTCGCCATGACCCACGTACTGCCCGGCCTCTGCCGCACCGTCCTGGAGCGGGCCTTCTCCGAGGCCGCGTGGCTGCGGCTGCACCGCGCCGGACTGACCGAACACGAGGCGGAGAAGATCGTCACGGCCGCCGTCAGGCTGCTGGACATCGCCGCCTTGGGGCTCTTCGGAGACCCGTCGAAGACGGCGGCTGACATCTACCGCGAGCTGCGCAGGCGGTGCGGCCCCGGGGCGGTGGACCTTATCCGGCAGTGCCAGGAGGGCGCCCACCCGTCGGGCACCTCGATGCCCGATCCCCGCCGGTTCGTGGAGGACGTCAAGGCCGTCGCCCAGACCGTGCGCATGCCGGAGGAGGTCACCCCGTGAACACGACGATCCGTCAGTTGTTGGACACCGCCGACTTGCTTATCGAGGACAACGGCGGTCCCGCCTTCGCCAGCCCCGTCACGGCCGGGCCCGCCACGACGTGGGTCAGTACGGCCGTACCCGCCCCGCCCGTAACCCTCACCCTCACCGCCACGGCGGCGAGCCGGTGCCGCGGGGCCGCCTTCGCACTCCGCGCCGCGCTGGAGAGCGCGGTCACCACCCGTCTGGCCACGCACGGCGCACCCCGCTCCATCCGTGAGGGCTCCATGCGGGCCGCACTCCTGTGGCTTCGCGGCTGCGCCGAAGCCGAGACCGCCCGCCGGGCGAAGGCCGCGTGGAGCCAGCTCTGCCTCGGCTGTCACTACCACCAGTACGAGATCGGCCCCAGGGAGGACCAGGTCCGTGCGTGGCGGGCCGAAGTCACCGCGATCGTCGCCCTGTTGGCCTGCTGAGAACGGCCGCTCCCAGAAGCCGGCGCACCTGAGAACGACACCACCAGGGCGACTGTCGCCGCCCCGCACGAGAGGAGCGACACCATGGCAACCCGCACGTCGAAGCGCACCCTGTACAGGCTCAGGGGCGTCACTCCTACCGTCGACGGGATGTTCGACGCTCTGGACGCGAGCCAGCTGGAGAGGGTGCACGCGGATTTCGACTTCCCCGAGAACCTCGGTGGGGCGGCGGTCCTGGTCACCGGCAGTTTCGAGCAGTCCGTCGCAAGCTGGTGCGACGAGATCTTCCGTACGACGGGCATCGAGGTGGCTCGGCCGGTCAACCGCTCGGCCGGACTGCTGATGCTCGCCGTCGACGGCGATGTGTACGCCCTCGGCTACGACCAGGGCTTCCGCCTGGTTCCCGACCGCTTGAAGGATCACCGGTTCGGCCTGAGCTTCGCGTCCCGCCGGGTGGATCCCACCCGAATCCGGGACGTGGTGTCGCACACCCCGGGCGGAGGCCGCACCGACATCACTCTCGTCCCGGGCGGCGCCTCCATCTGGAGCCTGGGCATCGTCGAGCACGCCCAGATCGTGCGCCGCCTCGGCGGTCACCTGGACGGCATCCCGCTCACCATCTCCCGGGACAACCCGGCGAGGATCTTTAGCGCCGAGGGTGGTGCCGGCCTGCGCCTGCGGCTCGGTGTGGAAGGCGCTGACCTGATCGCCGACATTCGTGCGATCGCCCGGGTCCTGCGCGAGGAGAAGCCGAGCCCGGAGCTGGAATTTGTCGAGCACGTCGTGCCCGTCGACGATCCCAGCCTTGTCACCCGCCTGGAGGCCGTCCTCGATGATCTCCTCGGTCAGGAGCCCGACGGACGGATCGGCGTAGCCGTCCCCGCCGACCACTGGGACGACTACACCGCCGCCCAGACGTTCCGGGCCAGGATCAACAGCGACACGGCCGGCCGGGCGACCGACGACCTCGACCTCGGCTACGTCCTCTGCCGGGCCCGTGTCCAGCGGGCCGGCAGACGGGTCACCGCACTCCGGGAAGGAACCGTCACCCTCTACCGGCACAGCCGCGCCGACCGGACCGACGAGATCTGGACCTCCAGCGCGCTCCGGTGGATCGAGGCGGAGGTGTCCCTCGGCTCACACCGGTACTTCTTGATGGACGAGCACTGGTACGAGATCGACCAGACATACCTGAAGGTGATCCGCTCGCACGCGGAGCGGCTGATGACGCGCTCCCCGTCCGTGGACCTGCCCCCGTGGGTTCTCGGAGAGGCGGAGCGCACCTACAACGCGTCCGTGCCGGACCAGCGGCCCGGGTACGTCTGCTTCGATCGCGACAACGTCCGGACGGCACTGCACCGCGGCAACGGAGTGGAGATCTGTGATCTCCTCAGCCCGGACAATGCGTTGGTCATGGTGAAGCGCGCCAAAGGTTCCGATGCGCTGAGCCATCTCTTCAGCCAGGCCCTCGTCGCCGTGCAGACCCTACGGAACTCCCCGGAGGGCAGGGAACGGTTCGCCGAGAAGGTGGCCACGGCACGTAAGGGGCGCGGCCTGCCGGAAGACTTCCGGCCCTCGAAGGTCGTCTTCGCAATTCTCCTGAAGAACGGAACCGACCTCACCGCCGACACCCTGTTCCCGTTCTCGCAGGTCACCCTGGTACAGACAGCCAGGACGCTCGAAGCGTGGGGGGTTCAGGTCGAGGTCGTGGGCATCGCTTCCACTCCAGCCGTCACCTCGCTCGGGAGTCGGCGGGTCGCGGCGTAGTTCGCACTTCCCGCCGCCCGCGTCCTCGCTGCCTTGCGTCGCCATGCCACAAGCCTGGACGGCGAGAGCCCGGCCGTGGCACCCCCGCGATGGGGAGGCGCCCTGGCCGGGCTCTCGTACGTGTGTCCGGGGAGCGGTTCTGGCCGTCATGGGCCAGGTCCCCCTGTGGCCACCGCGGCCGGTGACCGCCGGTGACCGTGGAAGCGCGTCGGGGGACGACTACTCGTCGTCCTTGGGCTTGTCGGTCTCCTCGATGTCCTCGGCCAGGCCGAGCTGCTCGACGAGCCACTTGTCGAACTCGATGGCGGCCCGCACCCAGCTGACCGTCGACGAGACGAAGTGCTCCAGGCTGACGCCGGTGCCGATCAGCAGCTGCGCCTCGCCGATGAGACGGACCGTGCCGTCGTCGTGGGTGTGGCTGTAGACCTTGGGCCACAGCGTGCGGCGGTTCCAGTCGTCGATGGTCTCCAGCAGGGCCGGCTTCTCGTTGATCTGGTGCGGACGGTCGTAGAACGTGCGCACCGAGAAGACCTGCTGGTCGCCCTCGCCACGGAACATGAAGTACGTACGGAATTCCTCCCACGGCGCCGCGAGGTCACCCTCGTCGTCGACGACGTACTTCAGCTCCATCTGGTCCAGGAGCTGCTTCACGAGGTCCTGATCCGGGACCACGGGGCCGGGCGGCGGGCCGGGCTGCGGCTCGGGCTGGCCCCCGAAGTTCGGAATCGAGGACGGGTCGATGCTCACCGTGATTTTCCCTTCGTACGGATTCCGCCATCCTCCCCCATGCGGGGGCGGGAGTGGCAACCCCCGCCCCGCGTGGTTCGTCGCCCTTGGCCGGATCCGGGAAGGGGATTCAGCTACGAGCGTGGGCGGGAACCTTTCGGGTACCCCCGCTCACGGGTTCTTCTCCAGCGAAGGTGCCGTCGGGGCACCCGTCACCGGGCCCACGATCAAGCCCTCCCCCTCCCCGAACGTGTCCACCCGGACCGTGTCGCCGTCCTTGACCTCGCCGGAGAGGATCTCCTTGGCGAGGCGGTCGCCGATGGCGGTCTGGACGAGGCGGCGCAGCGGGCGGGCGCCGTAGGCCGGGTCGTTGCCCTCGTCGGCGAGCCAGGCCAGGGCGGCGGGGGTGATCTCCAGGGTGAGGCGGCGCTCGGCGAGACGCTTGGACAGGCGTTCGATCTGGAGTTTCGCGATGCGCTCCAGCTCAGCCTTGTCCAGCGCGGAGAAGACGACGAGGTCGTCGAGGCGGTTGAGGAACTCCGGCTTGAAGGAGGCCCGGACCACCTCCAGGACCTGCTGCTTCTTCTCCGCCTCGCTGGTGACGGGGTCGACCAGGTACTGGCTGCCCAGGTTCGAGGTGAGGATCAGGATCGTGTTGCGGAAGTCGACCGTACGGCCCTGTCCGTCGGTGAGACGGCCGTCGTCGAGCACCTGGAGGAGGATGTCGAAGACCTCGGGGTGGGCCTTCTCCACCTCGTCGAGCAGGACCACGGAGTACGGGCGGCGGCGGACGGCCTCCGTCAGCTGGCCGCCCTCCTCGTAGCCGATGTAGCCGGGGGGCGCGCCGACGAGCCGGGCCACGCTGTGCTTCTCGCTGTACTCCGACATGTCGATACGGACCATGGCCCGCTCGTCGTCGAAGAGGAAGTCGGCGAGGGCCTTCGCGAGCTCCGTCTTGCCGACACCCGTCGGGCCCAGGAAGAGGAAGGACCCGGTCGGGCGGTCCGGGTCGGCGATTCCGGCCCGGCTGCGGCGTACGGCGTCGGACACGGCCCGTACGGCCTCGGTCTGGCCGATCAGGCGGCGGCCCAGCTCGTCCTCCATGCGGAGCAGCTTCTGGGTCTCGCCCTCCAGCAGACGGCCCGCCGGGATGCCGGTCCAGGAGGCGACGACGTCGGCGATGTCATCGGAGCCGACCTCGTCCTTGACCATGGTGTTCTTGGACGCGGCGGCCTCCTCCTCCGCCTCGGAGGCCTCCTCCAGCGCCCGCTCCAGCGTGGGGATCTCCCCGTACAGCAGCTTGGAGGCGGTGTCGAAGTCGCCGTCGCGCTGGGCGCGTTCGGCCTGGCCGCGCAAGTCGTCGAGCTTCTCCTTCAGTTCACCGACGCGGTTGAGGGACTGCTTCTCCTTCTCCCAGCGGGCGTTGAGGCCGCGCAGCTCCTCCTCCTTGTCGGCGAGGTCGCGGCGCAACCGCTCCAGGCGCTCGCGGGAGGCGGCGTCGGTCTCCTTGTCGAGGGCCATCTCCTCCATGCGCAGCCGGTCCACGGACCGCTGCAGCTCGTCGATCTCGACGGGCGAGGAGTCGATCTCCATCCGGAGCCGGGAGGCCGACTCGTCGACGAGGTCGATGGCCTTGTCGGGCAGGAACCGGGAGGTGATGTACCGGTCGGAGAGGGTGGCGGCCGCGACCAGCGCCGCGTCCGCGATCACGACCTTGTGGTGGGCCTCGTAACGGCCCTTGAGTCCGCGCAGGATCGCGATGGTGTCCTCGACGGTCGGCTCCGCCACCAGCACCTGCTGGAAGCGGCGCTCCAGGGCCGGGTCCTTCTCGATCCGTTCCCGGTACTCGTCGAGGGTCGTCGCGCCGACCATGCGCAGCTCACCGCGGGCGAGCATCGGCTTCAGCATGTTGCCGGCGTCCATGGCGGAGTCGCCGCCGGCGCCCGCGCCCACGACCGTGTGCAGCTCGTCGATGAAGGTGATGATCTGCCCGTCGGAGTCCTTGATCTCCGCGAGGACCGTCTTCAGCCGCTCCTCGAACTCGCCCCGGTACTTCGCCCCGGCGACCATGGCGCCGAGGTCGAGCGCGACCAGCCGCTTGTCCTTGAGGGACTCGGGCACGTCGCCCTTGACGATCCGCTGGGCGAGCCCTTCGACGACGGCCGTCTTGCCGACGCCGGGCTCACCGATGAGGACCGGGTTGTTCTTCGTACGGCGGCTGAGCACCTGCACGACCCGCCGGATCTCCTGGTCCCGGCCGATGACGGGATCGAGCTTCCCGTCCCTCGCGGCGGCGGTGAAGTCGGTCCCGAACTTCTCCAGGGCCTTGTACTGCCCCTCCGGATCGGCTGTGGTCACCCGGCGTCCTCCCCTTGCCTTCTGGAACGCCTCCCGCAGCTTGCCGGCGGTCGCTCCCTGCCGGGAGAGTACGTCCCCCGCCTGGCCGCCCTTCTCGGCGATCCCGATCAGCAGGTGCTCGGTGGAGACGTACTCGTCGCCCAGCTCCTTCGCCTTCGCCTGGGCCTCGGCGACGACGCTCAGCAGCTCACGGTTGGGCTGGGGCGGCGAGACGGTGGAGCCGGTCACGCTGGGCAGGCCGGCCACGATCTTCTCGGCGCCGGTGCGCACGGCCGCCTGGTCGGCCTCGACCGCGGCGAGCAGGTCGGTGATGTTCTCGTTGTCCTGCCCCTGGAGCAGCGCCAGCAGCAGGTGGGCGGGGGTGAAGTCCGGGTTGCCCTCGGACACGGCCCGGTTGCTGGCCGCGTTGATCGCGTCCCGGCTCCTGTTGGTCAGCTCGGCGTCCACGTTCGCGTTTCCTCCTTGCGTCAGCCGTCGGCCACAGTGACTTGGACAACGTGCATAAAGTTGAGTCTATTCCACTCAAGGTGAAGGGGGGAGGGATCCCTGGGTCGGATCGCCGCTAGATTCCACGACCGTGAGTACCTACCGACCTCCATACCGAGTGGACCCCGGCGAGCCGGACGCCGCCTATCTCGCCTTCTGGCAGGAGCGCCATCTCTGCACCCTGACCACCCTCCGCGCCGACGGCAGCCCCCATGTGGTGCCCGTCGGGGTTACATACGAACCCGGGGCGCGCCTCGCTCGGGTGATCACCAGTGCGACGAGCGCGAAGGCGCGGCATGTGCGCCTCGCCGGGGAGGAGGGCGCCCGGGTCGCCGTGTGCCAAATGGAGGGCAAGCGCTGGGCCACGCTGGAGGGGCGCGCGTTCGTCCGTACGGACCGGGAGCGGATCGCGGACGCCGAGCGGCGGTACGCCGAGCGGTACGGCAGGGACCCGCGACCCAACCCGCAGCGGGTGGTGATCGAGATCGAACTGACGGCGGCGCTGGGTCGGGGCTGAGGACGACACCGAGGGTGACCGCCCGCTTCCGGTTGACCTTTTTTCGGACAGATGAGCGACGGGTGGAGTGGTTCCGATACCGGGAGGCATTCTGAAATGTCCCCGTAAACCTGCAGCGGCGTCACCGTGTTCAGGTCACGGTGACGCCGCTGCTGGGGGGAAGCGCCTGAGCGATATGGAACGACGGGGGATCGCTTCAGGCACTGCGGGGGGTGGCCGAGACGGCCGTGGAGGCCGGGGTCTCCGGCTCGGCGAGCCGGTGGTCGCGCTGGTCGAGATTGACGAAGACCATCCCGTACCGGACGGCGCACCGCACTGGCTGCGGCGCGCCGCGCGGGCGCCGCAGACACCGGTACGCCCGGATGTCCTCGTCCTCGTCCCTGGTCACCACCACCGGCTCACCGAACACGGTCACCATCAACGAGTCACCGCTGTGGGGGATGGCGGTGGCCAGGTCAATGAAGTGCCAACCGGAGCGGTAGGCGGTGGCCATTTCGCGGCGGAAGGAGCGGTCGTCGGGTGGAGTCGTCATGTCAGTCAGTCCCAGACGCTGTCTTGTTCGCCAGTCTCTGCGGTGCCACCGGTTTCCACTGCCACCACGACAGTCGACGCCTCGTCACCGTTCGCCAGGCGATCACCGCTCTCCACGCCGGAAAGGCCGCTCAGCGCTCCGAAAGCCACAACGGTGGAGAAGGCGGCGACAAGCACCGAGCGAAGCATTCTGTTACACATAGTCGGCTTCGTCCTCACTTGAAGGTCCCCTCTTCCCCCGTCGGGTACGACGATGACTCATTCGGGCACGTCATGGCCACATAATCGATGCATCATGTTCCTGCATGTTCAGGACCCTGGGGGGTGGAGATTTGGTGACAGATCGAACTAAAGCGACGCATCCCCATCCAGTGACCGAGCTGTGCGAGGAAGGCGGACGCCTCTACGCGAACGCCCTGCGGCTGGGACGTATCGCCCGCGCGGACGTGGAATCCGCGCCCTGTCTCATGGAGTTCGCCCTCCTCCACCCCGACCCGGACGACATCGGCTGGTTGCGCCCTGTTGCCCCGCTGGTGGCCCTGGCACAGCGGCTCAACCCCCTGGAACGCGAGATCAGCGAGCGCCGACGGCTGTCGATCGAACTCTCCGAGGCCTTCGAACCCTTCATGGCGCTCACCGCCCAAGGCTCGTCGCCCACCCACTCGATCACGGTCCTGGAGGGCCTGGACCGCATCAACACGGCCCTCGATCTCGCCACCGCCGAGTGTCGGACGGAGATGCTGACAGTCCAGCCGAGCGGTCGCCGCCGACCCGAACAGCGGCTCATCGAAGGACTGGAGCGCGACCGGCCACTGATCGAACGCGGTGTGCGGCTGCGCACCCTCTACCAACACACAGCCCGATACAGCCCCGAGCGGCTGGCGTACGTCGATCAGATCGGCGACGGCAAGGTGGAGATACGCACCATCGACGAGCTCGTCGAGCGGCTCATCATCTGCGACGAGACCGTGGCCTTCATCCCTGTCCGGGATGACCGGCAGGTGGCCCTGGAGTTGCGCCACCCCGGCCTCGTCCGCTACCTGATCAAGGTCTTCGAGTTCATGTGGGGCCGTTCCGTCCCACTGAACGCCGGCGCCCCCTACGAAACCGCCCCCGACGGCATCACGGACATCCAGCACTCCATAGCCAAGCTCCTCATCGAGGGCCATGTAGACGAGGCCATAGCCCGCCGCCTCGGTATGAACGTCCGCACCTGCCGCGCCCACATAGCCAAGCTGGCGACCGCGCTGGGCAGCGGCAGCAGGGCGCAACTCGGCTATCTCATCGCCCAGTCGGGGATGCTGGAGCAGGAGGGCTGACCGACGGGGGCGACGGGCCCCGTGAGAGCCGTGCGCAACCGGGCTGCCTCACAGGGCGGTCGGGGATTCCCGAGGGGGAAGTGGGGCCGTGGGGGCGGGAGTCGGGGAGGGTACGGCGGGGAGGTCGTCCGGGGCGACGGGACGGGGCGGGCCGTCGAGGCCGGCCTCGGCGATACGGACACCGAGTTGCGTACGGCTGGCCGCGCCGAGCCGCTCGGAGAGGCGGGCGATATGGGCCCGGCAGGTGCGCACGCTGATCCCGAGCCGCTCGGCGACCACCGCGTCCTGATGGCCCTCCGCCAGCAGGGCCGCGATGGAACGCTCCCGGTGGGTGATGCCCGCGACACCGGTCGACGGCAGCGAGGCGGACAGCGGCACGCCCAGCCGCCACAGCCGTTCGAAGACCGTGACCAGGTACTCCACGAGCGCCGGGTGGCGGATCTCCAGGGCCATGGTCCGGTCGGCGTTGGCGGGGATGAAGGCCACCGTGCGGTCGAAGACGATGAGGCGTTCCACGACCTCGTCCAGCGTGCGGGCCTCCGCCGACTCCCCCATCAGCTCCATGTAGTTGTGCAGCCCCTGCCCGTGCCGGGCCACATGCGTGTACAGGTCCCGCATCCGCACGCCCCGCCGGCACATCGCCAGCGCCCGGTGCAGCCCCTCGCGCAGCTCGTCCTCGCGCCGGATGCCGCCCGGCTGCACGGTCAGCACCTCGGTCGTACAGCGGTCGGTGGCCTCGTCGATCGCCGCCCGGATCCGGGCCAGCCCGTCGAGCACCCGGATCGCCGCGCCCTCGGCCGGGTGCCGGGCGCCCCGGGAGCTGCCGAGCCCGGCGTACCACTCGACGGCGTCGACCGCCGCGCCCATCCGGGCCTGGCTGGCGCTGACCTCCGCGTGGACGCCGCGCAGCAGCCGGGTCATGACCTCCTGCGGGGAGGTGGGCACCAGCCAGCCCATGTCGTCGGGGTCGGGGTGCAGCAGGGCGAGTTCCAGCAGGCAGGGCACGGCGTCGGCGTCCGAGCGCGGTACGCGGCCCCGCCGTACGGCTCTGGAGTACACGCGGTCCCCGGCGGCGCAGAGCCGGTCGGCACCGTGCGGATGCTCCTCGGTCGCGGGCCCGGCCATCACCCATTCACCCCCGGTTCCAGCCTCTTCGCAGCGCAACTATGCGCGGCCCGCACCGGCACCGCAACACGGCTCCGCCGTCTTTCTGCCCCGGTAAAGCACCTTTCACCCACCTACCTCCACCCCTCAGGCAGTGCGCTCTGCAACAAGCTGAAGTCGGCGACGGGCGGTGCCGGGCCCCGGCGAGTTCCCCGTACCCGACCGTGGAGAAACTCGTTCCCCCGGAGTACGGCTCATCGCCCCCGGAGGCGACGAGGGCGTCCGCGCCCCGCCTCCCCCGCGCGGCCGTACTTCAAACCCTCCGTTTCCGCAGGTCGTGGTCGTCCCCGCAAGGTGCCGGAAATGCGATGGTGATCAGGCCGTTACGAGGCGCACTTACCGTCGGGCCATGGCGGACATATTTGACGCGTACGCGTTGGCCGACGCGTGGGACGAGATGTTTGAGCGGCCGGGTGAGGTCAGGACCGCCTATGAGCCGGTGCTGGCGGCCCTGCAGCCCATCGAACCGGCCGAACTGCGGTTCAGGGCCGACCAGATGGCCCGCGCCTTCACCGACCGGGGCGTGACCTACGCCTTCGCGGGCGAGGAGAGACCCTGGCCCCTGGACCTGGTCCCGCGCATCCTGGACGCCCTGGAGTGGGACCTCATCCAGCGCGGAGTCGCCCAGCGCGTACGGGCGTTGGAGGCGTACCTCGCTGACGCGTACGGGCCGTGCCGGGCCTTCGAGGACGGGGTCGTGCCCTGGCGGCTGCTCCTCAACTCCCCCCACTTCCACCGGGCCGCGCACGGGGTGGAACCTCCCGGCGGGGTCCGCATCCACGTCGCCGGCATCGACCTCGTACGCGACGAGGCGGGCGACTTCCGGGTGCTGGAGGACAACGTCCGGGTGCCGTCCGGGGTTTCGTACGTCATCGAGAACCGGCGGGCGATGACCCGGGTGTTCCCGTCCCTCTTCGCCGAGCAGCACGTCCTGCCCGTCGACGGCTACACGCAGAGGCTGCTCGCCGCGCTCCGGGCCGCCGCGCCCGGCGGCATCGGTGACCCCCGCGTCGTCGTCCTGACCCCCGGCCCCAACAACGCGGCCTACTTCGAACACGCCCTGCTGGCCCGGCTGATGGGCGTGCAGTTGGTGGAAGGGCACGATCTCGTCTGCCGGGGAAACCGGGTGTGGATGCGGACCACCCGCGGCGAGATGCCCGTCCACGTCGTATACCGGCGCCTCGACGACGACTTCCTCGACCCCCTCCACTTCCGGCCCGACTCGGTGATCGGCTGCCCCGGCATCATGGGCGCCGCGATGGCGGGCAACGTGACGCTCGCGAACGCCGTCGGCAACGGCATCGCCGACGACAAGCTCCTCTACACCTACGTCCCGGACCTCATCCGCTACTACCTCGGTGAGGAACCGATTCTCCCGAACGTCGAGTCCTTCCGGCCCGACGAACCCGGGCAGTTGGAGGCGGTCCTCGACCAGATCGACCAGCTGGTCGTCAAGCCGGTCGACGGGGCCGGCGGACAGGGCATCGTCATCGGCCCGAAGGCCGACCGGGAGACGCTGGAGCGCACCCGGGAGGCCGTGCTCGCCGACCCGCGCGGCTGGATCGCACAGCGCCCGGTGGCCCTGTCCACCTCCCCCACCCTCGCCGGCGAACGCATGGCCCCGCGCCACATCGACCTGCGGCCGTTCGCCGTGAACGACGGGAGCGAGGTGTGGGTCCTGCCCGGCGGGCTGACCCGTGTCGCCCTCCAGGAGGGCAACCTCATCGTCAACTCCAGCCAGGGCGGCGGCTCCAAGGACACCTGGGTCCTCGCCGAGGGCCCCGCCGAGCAGCGGTACGAGGAGAGCGGCGGCCCGTTGGAGAAGGCGCCGCGCCTGCTCGGACCCGACGGCACCCGTGCGGTCGTACAGGAAGGGGCGCAGCAGCAGTGAACGACGTGATCCTCTCCCGGATAGCCGAGGCCCTGACCTGGACGGGACGGTACGTGGAGCGGGCCGACGCCACCGGCCGCATCCTCGACGCCTACCTCCACCGCCTCCTCGAAGACCCCTGGCGCGACGAGGACGCAGCCTGCCGCTCGCTGTACGCGATCCTCGGCGTGGACGCGCCCGACCGGCACTGCGACATGCAGCAGGTGCTCGACCGGCTGGCCTTCGACGCCCGCTCGACGGGGTCGATCGAGGGCGCGCTCGGCGCGGCCCGCCTCAACGCCCGCAGCGCCGGTGAGGCGGTGTCGTCCGAGATGTGGGAGTGCCTGAACTCCACCTGGCACGCGCTCGCCGACCAGCGCACGGCCGCGCGCCGCACGGGCGGCCCGTACGCGTATCTGGAGCTGGTACGCCGCCGGGCCGCCCTCTTCTTCGGCCTCGCGGACTCCACGATGAGCCGCGACGACAGCTGGCGTTTCGTGGTCCTGGGCCGCAGCCTGGAGCGGGTGGACATGACCGTACGGCTGCTGTCGGTGCGGGTGCTGGACGCGGCGCACGCGCCCGACTGGCCGACCCTGCTGAGCGCGAGCGGCGCCGACGAGGCGTACGCGCGCGTGCACGGCGGCTTCGGCGACAGTCCCAAGGTCGCCGAGTTCCTGCTCCTGGACCGGGACTTCCCGCGCTCGGCGCTGCACGCGCTGACCACGGCGGAGGAGTGCCTGGCCGCGCTCGGCCGCCCCCGCCAGGACCCGGCCCGCCGCCCGATCGGCGCCCTGCGCACCCACCTCGAATACCTCGACTCCGAGTCGCTGGAGGCCGGACTGCCCACGCTGCTGCGCGACCTGCAGCAGGCGTGCATGGCCTCGGCGGAGGCGGTCGCCGAGAAGTTCTTCCCGTACCAAGGCCCCGTCGAGTGGGCCCAGGAAGGCGCGTGAGCACGATGAACCTGCCCGTAGCGGCTCCGAGGGCGACCCGGCGCCTGCGCATCCGGCACACCACCCGCGTCTCGTACGCCCAGCCCGCGGCCTCCTCCCACAACGAGGTCCGCATGACCCCGCTGACGCTGCCGGGCCAGACCACCCTGGACGCCCGCGTCCTGGTGAACCCTTCCACCCCCACCTGGTCGTACTGGGACTACTGGGGCACCCAGGTCACCGGGTTCGACCTCATCGAGCCCCACTCCGACCTGACGATCACCGCGACCAGCCTGGTGGAGACGGCCCCGCCGGACCCGCTGCCGGACGCGCCGGACTGGGCGGAGGTCCACCGGGCGAGCGCCGACTCCCGCCTCCTGGAGTACCTGACCGCGACGGGCCGTACGACGCTGCCGGCCGAACTCCTGGACCGGGCCCGGGAGGTCTCGGACGGCCTCTCCGTGCACGAGACGGCGACCGCGGTCTCGTCGATGGTCGCCGACCACGTCTCGTACGTGCCGGGCGCGACCGGTGTGCACACCAGCGCGGCCGAGGCCTGGGAGCAGGGCGCCGGCGTCTGCCAGGACATCGCCCACCTCACCCTCGGCATGCTGCGCGGCCTCGGCCTGCCCGCCCGCTACGTCTCCGGCTACCTCCACCCCGAACGCGAGGCCGAACTCCACCGCCCCGTCGCCGGCCAGAGCCATGCCTGGATCGAGTACTGGGCGGGCGACTGGACCGGCTACGACCCGACCAACCGCGTCCCCGCCGACGAGTCCCACGTCGTCGTCGGCCGCGGCCGCGACTACGACGACGTGACACCGCACAAGGGCATCTACCGGGGGGTGGCGGGGGGACCGCCGGAGGTGACGATCGAGTTCACGCGGGTGGCTTGAGGGGGCTCTAGTAGTTCTCGTCCTCGTCCTCGTCCTCGTCCTTCCGGGCGTAGTCCGTCAGGACGCAGCCCGCCTCGCCCTCGTCCTGCCGGTAGGTGCTCGGTATGTCCACGCCCGGATCGCAGACGAGGTAGAGGAGGCCCGCGTCGAGGAGGGCCTTGGCGCTCTTGTCGTCGTCGGCGTCGACGGCGAAGGTCATACCGACCATCAGGCCGGTGTCGTCGACGATCTCGGAGTTCACCACGTCCTTCTGGAAGTCGCCCAGCATCGGGAAGTGCACGAAGTCCATGTCGGTCTCGTCGTCGACCTCGCACTCGCCGGCACTGTCGACCGCGTAGCTGACCTCGGCGCGGAACTCCAGCAGGTCGTCGCCCACGTAGTAGTCGGTGTCCTGGCACCCGACGTTCTTGTCCAGGAAGAGGGCGACCGCCTCCGCGTCCTTGGCCACGGGAAGCATCTCGCCGTCGCCACCACAGGCGGAGACGGTGAGGGCGAGCAGCAGGGCGCAGGCGGACGAGGTCAGGGTGGAGGGCAGACGGCGGCGGGTACGGGCAGGCGTGCGCAAGGGAGGGTTCCTCTGGGAGTCTCGGTGAGCGGAAGGGGAGAGCGCGTACATCTGTCCCCACTGCTCCGAGACATGCGACAGTCGCCCCCTGTGATCACGACATGACAAGCCGTACCCTAGACCATGGGGCGAACGGCACGGCCCGGCAGGTCAACCGCCCGGCCCGTGGAGCCGGTGGTCGGCCCTGCCGGGCCGAGAGGTGTCGTGAGGGCGGCGCGAGGCCGTCGTGAGGGCGGTGTGAACCCGCGGGTCAGTCCAGGCCGGCCGCTTCGCAGTCGGACTTGAAGGCGGACGTGCAGATCTGCTTGACCGTGTAGATGCCGTCGGCGATGACCGTGTCCTTGATGTTGGACTTGGTCAGCGCGACCGGGGGCACCAGCTGGGCGGGGATCTTCTTGGTGGTCGGGGAGTCGACGCTGTCCTTGGCGAGGGCGTCGAACTCGATGGAACGGCCCTGGACCTTGGCGACGGCCATCTCGGCGGCGGCGCTCGCCTGCGTCGGGAACGACTTGTACACGGTCATGTACTGGTCGCCCGAGAGGATCCGCTGCACCGCGTCCAGGTCGGCGTCCTGCCCGGTGACCGGCGGCACCTTGGAGACACCGGCGGTCTTCAGCACGTCGATGACGGCGCCGGCGATGCCGTCGTTGGCGGCGTAGACCGCGTCGATGTTGTCGATGCCGAGCTTGGCGACGGCCTTCTCCATGTTGACCTTGGCGACCTTCGGGTCCCAGTCCGTGGTGTCGTACGTCTCCGAGATCGTCACCTTGTCCTGGAGCTCGGAGAGGGCGCCGTCCTTGAACATCGCGGCGTTCGGGTCGGCCGGGGACCCGTTCATCATGACGATCTTGTTGGCGGCGCTGTCCCCCAGATCCTCCACCAGCGAGCGGCCCTGCACCTGGCCGACGAGCTCGTTGTCGAAGGAGACGTAGCCGTCGATGGGGCCCTCGGCCAGGCGGTCGTAGGCGATCACGGGGATACCCGCGTCGTCCGCCTTCTGCACGGCGGGCGCGACGGCCTTGGAGTCCACGGCGTCGACGATGATGATGTCGACCTTGTCCTCGACCATCTGCGCCATCTGGCTGTTCTGGGTCTCGGGGTCGTTCTCCGCGTTGGCGTACTTGGTGACGCCCTTGTTGTCGGTCAGCTCGGCGATCTTCTTCTTGATGTGCGGGTAGTCGAACTGCTCGTACCGCTTGGTGTCCTTGTCGGGGAACAGCACACCCACCGTGATGTCGTCGCCCTTCGTGGGGCTCGCCTCCGCGCTGTCGCCGATGTCCGAGACCCCGCAGGAGGCGAGGGAGACGGCCGCGGCGGAGGCGGCGAGGGCGGTGGCGGTGCGGCGCAGAGCGGTACGACGACGTATACGGGTGCCGGGGGTGTTGCTGGTGGTACGGGCGTTCACATCAAGGGCCTTCCGGGCGTGGGTGCAGCACTGCGACCCAGGTGGCTGAAAGCCAACGCGGTGATCACCTCAGCGTCAAGGAGTAATCACTTAACGAGATGACAACAGCCTTGTGTGGTCTCGGTGTGAAGAGGGTAAAGCAAGGGACCCCCGGTGTCGCCGCTCGGCCTTCACGTGAGACGGGCCGACGACTACCGATGGGTAGCCGTCCGCGTCAATGACCTTCGTACGAACGGGGGTTGAGAACCGAGAGGATACGCGCCGCCGTTCGCCGGGTTCCTCGTGTACGGGGTGGCAGGTCAGGGCGGTGGCCGGTCCCCGGCCCGGGTGAACGCTTACCTGACGCCACGGAGGGGGTTACGCCCGTCTGCGGCGACCCCGGCACCCGTTCCCGCCCCCCGGGGCGAACAGCGACGAACAGCGACGGGTGGTGGACCTCACTCCGGATGGCGTCACGGGGCGCGTCGACACGCGGGTGGGGAGACAGGTGAGGGGGTGGGGGCGGGTCGAGGCGGTGGTGTGTGGGTGGGGGCGGGCCTGTCCGGTCCGCTATCTGCTGCGGCCCGGGTGGGGGTCGGGCCCGCCAGGCCCCTGGTGCGGCGTCGGGCGGGTGGGGCCGCCGGGGCGTGGCCCCTCCCCCGAAGGCTGCGGTGTGGTGGGCCTTCCGGGGCGCGGGGTGCTGCGGGAGCGCGCGGCTGCGGCCGACGGCGAGGCAGGCGGGGTGGTGGGGGCGGCGGCCGGCGACGAAGGCGACGAGGCGGCCGTAGCCGATGGCGAAGGTACGGGAGAGGGTGGCTGGGTGGTCGGGGCGGCGAGTCGGGCCGCGGCGTTCGGGGTCAGCAGGGGGTGGGCCTGGGACTCGATGCGGGCGAGCCGGGGCGGCCATTCCGGGCCCAGGGCCTGGCTGGTCTCCCGGAGTCTCAGCTGGGTGGTGACGAAGGAGTCGCTCTCGGCCGCCGTCCAGGGGCGGCCACGCTCCGCCATGAGGGCCTCGCGCAAACCCGGCGGGCCGGCCCAGTGGCCCGAATCGTCGAGGGAGTTGCTGTAGCGCGGCTTGCTCTCGCCGCGCCGGTAGACGCTCGCGAGGTCGGCGAGGGCACCCCGGTCGACCCGGTCGGCGAGTTCGAGGATGCCGGCGTAGGACTCGTCGGCGTTGGACTGCACGGTCAGCCGCCCCTGGCCCCGGTCGGCGAGCTGCTCGAAGTACCGGTTGACGATGCCCTGGTTGCTCATCGCCTGTGGCACACCCATGAAGAGGGCCTCGACGCGAGCGCCGGAGTCCCGGTACGCGCGCATCTTCTCCTCCACGGCCGCCGCGTTCTGCGAGGTCTCCTGGATGATCGCGTGCAGCCCGTGCTCGCGGACGTACGCCTCGGCCCGGGCCATCCAGGCCCGCCCGTCGGCGCGGGTGTACGCGGCCATCAGGGTGTCGTCCCGCGCCATCAGCCGGGCGTACGCGGGGTGGTAGGGCTTGTAGAGGTCGCTGTCGACGTCGACGAAGCCGCCGTGGCGGTTGAGTACGCCGGCCACCATCTCGGTGACCCGGCTCTTGCCCGCGCCGGGCTGACCGACGAGGAACACCACGGTGGGCGTCTCCTGCCCGGCCCGGCCTGCCAGGAGGTCGGGGACAATACGCTCGCGGAAGATCCGCCGGTTCTCGGCGTCGGACAGCCGGTGCCGCTCCACCTCGGCGGGGTCGACCACGTTCACCTGATGCTCGCCAGGACCTCGCGGGCGACCCGGGCGTAGTGGGCGCGGGCCTCGGCGATCTGCTCCCGGTCGGCCGAACGCAGCCGCTCACGCTCCTTCGCCAGCCGCCCCTGCGCGGCACGCGCGGCCTCGATGACGGCGGGGTCGGGAGCATCCTTGGCCTCCTCGGCCGCGATCCGCGCGCTGTAGGCGCCGACCGCGCCGTTGACGGCCTCGACCGCCGCCTCGTACGCCGCGGTCTCCTCGTTCGACCAGTCGTGCGGCTCCAGGTCGTGGGTCACCGAGACACCGCTGTCGCGTGCGGTGCCGCGTGCGGTGTCCCGTGGAGCGCCCTGTGGAGTGTCCCGTGCGGTCATGTGTCCCTCCGGTGTCCCGGTGTCCAGTGGTCATTGTGGGGGACGGCGGAGGAGCGGAACCGGGTTCCCGGGAACGCGGGGGGCGGCGCGAGGGGCTCCCCCGCCGGCTCAGCCCTCGGTCGCCCACTTCCGCAGCAGCGCCTCGCGCTCCTCGCGACGCGGGGTGCCCTCGGCGGCGTGGGCGCGGCCCCACTCCGCGAGCGTCTCCACGTCCGCCGTACCCGCGACGAGCCGCTCCAGCAGGGCGACGGAGAGGTCGTACTCGGACTGGACGTAGCCGCCGAGGGAAGCGGCCGACTGCGCGTTCAGTTCGACGGTCCTGTCGGCGGTCTCCAGGTGCACCTCGAACGCGGCCGCGGCATCACCGCCGCCCGCGACGGCGTGGAGGACGAGGTCGACGGCCGTGGTGGCGAGCAGCCGAGCGCTGGACCGGATCCGCACGTACCGCACGTCGACCGACCGGATCTCCGACCAGCCCCACACAGCGCTCTGGCCGGTCCCGAGCGCCTCCACCCAGTCCGGCGTCAGCCGCACCCCATACCCGTACCCCTCCGGCTTCGCCCCGACGTACACACCACCGTCCGCGGCGATCCAGAACAGTCCGACCATGGCCATGAGTTGCCTCCCCAACAGCGACGTACGCGTTTCACCTGGTGAGACGTGCACCGGCGCAGGACGGTTCAGCGGCCCAGTGCCGTCCGCAGGGTCACCCCGTGCCGGACGCGCAGACGCCGCACCTCCCACAGGGACAGCGCCGTCACCGTCAGCGGGCCGCCGAGGAGGAAGGAGTAGATCACGGCGGGCGGAGCCGCCACATCGGGGGTGTCGGAGACGCTGAGGGCGAAGAGCGACCAGACCAGCAGGGGAGAGAGGAGGGCGGGAAGCAGTTCGTGGACGTCGGCGGTGCGGAAGCAGGAGTTCAGGGCCATGAACGTGACCAGCAGGGTGGTGCAGAGAGAGACGAGCAGGACGACGACGCAGGCGAAGAATCCCACGACCAGCAACGCCATCATGACCAGGCCGGTGATCGCCCTCCCGGCCAGGTCACCGAAGAGCCCGAACGTGAGATCGAATCGACCGATGTCGGCCTCGGAGACGATGTCACCGCGCAACCCCAGGAACGCGAGCCAGCACAGGCCGATCCCGAGGACGATGATCCCTATCACGGTCAACGGCCCGACGAGGCGACGCGTGTACACACTCCCCAGCGGTGAGCGCGCCGCGAGGATGAAGAGCGTGATTCCGACGGCCCCGGCGCCCAGCATGATGGCGCAGCCCAGCGCCAGGTTCCCCAGCTTGTCCAGGACGAACTCCTCACGCCCCTTCCGCAGCGGATAGGCCATCACCAGCCACACACTGGCCAGCAGCCCCAGCGCGGTGCGGGCCCGCTGGAGCCAGGTGATGACCGGGTCCCTGATGAGGTCGGGCCGGTTCGGAACAGTCAGTGCGAGCGCACCGCCCAAGGCGATGCCCACGACCTCCCCCATCAGCGCGCCCCGGGGTCGTACTTCCTCAAGGACGCCTGGACCTCCTGGGCGTACGGCCCCTCCCACCACGGGATGGTCTCGACGAGGACCGGCTTGGTGCCGGAGGCGAGGACGAGGGCGCGGCCCGGGGGCATGGCGCCCAGGTCGGAGACGCCGAGGACGCGCTGGCGGCTGACGGACTCGCTGACGGTGCGGTTGCCGCTCCAGCCGCCGAACTCCGACTCACGGCTCGCCTGGTACTCGCGCTGGTCGTACTCGCCGGCCAGTTCGCTGAGGTCACCGAGGAACCGGGTGTCGGAGACACCACCGCCGTAGACGCGGATGTTCGCGGCGGACCACAGCTTCTCCATGCCGCGCTCGCCCCACACCTCGATGCCCTGGGCCCAGGACTGGAGGATGGTCATGAGGATGATGCCGCGCGAGCCGTAGTGGGAGTACAGGTCGGGCAGGGTGCGCCAGCGGCAGACGTTCGCGGCCTCGTCGAGGACGCCGACGAGGGGCAGCGGGAGGCGGCCGCCGCGCTGGGTGGTGGCGTACTCCTCGGCCGCCTCGACGACGGCGACGGTGAGCGCGGTGACCAGCGGTCCGGCGGAGTCGCGGCCCTCGCGGGAGAGTGAGTACAGGGTGCCGCCGGTGCGGACGAAGGCGTGCGGGTCGAACTCGGGCGCGTTCGGGTCGGCCGGCGGGGTCACCCAGCGGTTGACCTCCGGGTTGATCAGGCAGGACGCCATCTGCTGGGCGACGCCGTAGATGCCGCTGCGCTGCTTGTCGGGGGCGGTGATGACGCCGTTGAGGCCGTCGGCGGCCATGGTGTGCCCGGAGCCGCGCAGGATGCGCTCGGGGGTGTCGTCCTTGGGGTTGGACAGCCAGCTGTAGATCTGCGTGATCGGCATCTTGCCGCAGGCCGCGGCGAGGAGGAGGTTGGCGAGCAGGTCCTGGCCGGCCGGGTCGAAGAAGGCGTCCGTGGAGGCGTTGGCGTCCCGCGATCCGCTGGCGAAGTGGTCGGCCATCTTGCGGGCCTTGGCCACGTCGGTGACGTACGACAGCGGGTTCCACCACCAGCTGGGCGGCTCGGCGGCGACCTGCTGCGGATCGAAGACCCAGACGGGGCCGCGCGCGGAACGGGGGCCCCGGGTGGAGTCCACGATGTCGCGCTTGTTGGAGGTGACGAGGACGGCGCCGGGCCCGTCGAGGATGGCGGGGACCGCGCGTCGCGTCGTCTTGCCGGTACGCGGGCCCCAGATGTCGACGTGCATGTCCTCGTACGAACCGAACAGCGGCTGGCGGCCCTTGACGGACCGTCCGATGAACACGCCGGGCGTGCGCGCCTTCACGCCGAGCCGTTCGGCGATGGCCGCCGCGCCCTTCATCGTCAGCTTGCCAAGCTCCTCGCCCTTCGCGAGATGCTGTGCGGCCCCGTCCACCTTGGGCTTCTTCTTGAACCGCTGCACCACGCGGTACACGACGGTGCCGAGGATGCCGAGCAGCACGGCCTCACCGGCGGCGACGGCGCTGGCGGGCGACCCCGGCCAGCTGTAGTCGCCCTTGACCATGGCGACGAGGAAGGTCAGCGGGTTCGACGCCGGTGCCGGCGCGTCCGCGAACGGCGCGCCGATCTTCGCCGCGAGCCAGGCCCCGACGACCCCCAGGAGCACGATCGCGACCACGATGACGATCTCGATCGTCCAGTCGTCCTCGGCGCGGGGCTTCTTCTGCTGTTCTGCGGTCACCCGCGGGTCCGTCCTTTCTGGGGGTGGGGCGAAGCTGGTGGAACGGCCGTCAGGCCTTCTCGCCCTCGAAGGCGAAGAGGCCGTCGGCGGTGTCGACGAGCGTGTAGCCGCTGCTGCTGAACGCCTCGGGGAGCTCCGTCCCCTCGGGGACCATGCCGAGCAGTTCCTTGGTGTCCGCGGCCAGAGCGGCGGTCTCGCCGTCGTCGAGCGTCGCGTAGAGGACACCGCCAGGAGTGATCAGCAACGGCTTGATGTTCTTCTCGTCCGCCTCCTGGCGCCACAGCTCGGCGCCGGTCTCGGTGTTCCAGGCGAGCGCGCCCTCACCGAAGTTGCAGACGGCGGTCTTGCCATCGGGCGAGACGACGATCTCGGCCAGGTCCGTCGTGGCCAGGTGGACCTCGACGGACGGTCCCGTGGCCACGGTGCGTCCGGTCGGCAGGTCGACCGTGGTGATCACCGACCCGCTGCCGCCCAGCGGTGTCCACATGAGCGTCGCCCGGTCGCCCCGGAGCGGGAACAGGTCCTTGTGGCCGTCCTCGATGTCGCCGCCCTTGCCACGCAGTTCTCGGGGCGGGGTGACGTCGTCCTCCGTGCTCCAGACGGTCTCGCCCGTGGTTCGGTCGGCCAACCGCAGAGGGGAGTAGGCCCCGTCGTACTTGGCGACATAGCCCTGGCCGGTGCCGAAAATGGTCTCGTCGGCCAGGAAGCGCTCGAGAACGAAGTCCTTGCCGCCACCGATCGGAGCGAAGGTCACCTCGCCGTCGGGCATCTCGACGTGTCCCCGGACCACCGGCAGGTCCCTGTTCCTCTCACCGGTGAGGGTCGAGCTGCCCAGTTCCCTGCCGTTGGGGTCGTACATGGTGTAGACCTTTTTGAGCGTGGCCGCCTTCAGACCGCTCCCCGCCTTGTTCTCGCAGGTACGGATCAGGAGGGCCGGGGAACCGTCCTTCCACTCGCCCACCTGGACGAGAGTGTCGAACGAGGGCTTCCTCTCCAGTGCGGGGTCGTACGCGCACTTCACGGTGAGGGACGTGCGCTTCTCACCGGTGGCCGCGTCGAAGAGGTGGGCGACGAGGTGCACCGTCGGTGTCTCCGTCTCGGACTCCTCGTCCGGGACGGTGCGGTCCTGGACCAGGACGAAGGCGTCCCCCACCTGGCACACGCCCTTCTGGACGGTGGGGAAGCCCTTCTCGTCCTGCCCGTCGAAGGCGGCCTCACCCGGGCACGAGTACTCCTCGCCGTCCTTCTGGGCCAGGGCCCAGGCGGGCTTCGCCGCCAGCCCCGGGATCCGCTTCCCCTTGTAGACGGGTTCGCCGGCCGCGTCGGCGGACGCGGACGCCTTCGGGCTCCCGGTGGCCTTCGTACCGGTCCCGGCGTCGTCGTCACCGCCGCCACAGCCGGTCACGAGTCCCAGGGACAGGACGGTTCCGACGACGAGACCAGTGCGTGTCTTCATCAACTTCCTTGTTTCACACGGTGATGGGGGGATCAGTGGGCGGCTGTCGCAGGCCCGCCCCAGGCCCTTACGCGTCTGTGTGGCCGTCGCCCTCGATCGCGTTCGTGCCCGCCGGGATCGGCACGCGGTAGACGCCGGTGATCGGGTCCTGCTTGTCCCACGTGCTGAAGGCGACATCCCTGCCCGGACGCGGGGCGTGGATGATCTTCTTGCTCTTGGGGTCCCAGACGATGCCCACGTGACCCGACTGACCGTTGCCCTCCGGCCGGAAGAAGATCAGGTCGCCGGGCTGGGCCTCGGACAGCTGTACCTCGTACTTCTTGAGGCGAGGCTCCTGCACATAGGTGGTGCCACCGATGTCGATCTTCCCGTCGCTGGCCATGTAGTACGCCCACTGCGTGAAGCTGGAGCAGTCGAAGCTGGTCGGGTTCTGGCCCTGGAGGCGCGGCGCCCCGAACACGTACGGGACGCCGATGCCGCGCTGCGCCCAGCCGAGGACCGCGCGGATCACCGGGTCGTCGGAGTCGGGGAGGACACCGGAGGCGCCGGCGCCGTCGGGGGCGACGGCCGCGCCGCTGCCGCCCTTCGCGCAGTCGGCGTACTCGGCGTCACGGGACTTGTCGTCGGAGTCGGAGCCGGGGACCGTGCCGTAGTCCGGGTTGGCCGTGACCCGGCCCGCCATCCATTCCTCGGGGTCGACCATGCCGGGGCCGTTGTCCTGGCCGCCGACGAACGGGTTGTCGACACCGGGGACGAGAACCTCCCAGTGCAGGTGGGGGCCGGTGACGTTACCGGTCGCGCCGATCGTGCCGATCATCTGACCGCGCTTGACGGACTGCCCCGTCCGTACCTTGATCGTGGTCTGGTGGGCGTAGAGCGTGACGACGCCGTCCGCGTGCTGGAGCTTGGTCATGTTCCCGTAGGACCCGCCGGGGCCCGCGGTCATGACCTGGCCGTCGGCCGGGGCGTAGATGGGAGTGCCGCTGGAGGCCACCAGGTCGAGGCCGGTGTGGTAGCCGAGGCTCCACATGTTGCCGCTCTTGTGGTACTCCGTGCCCATCTGGTAAGTGCCCTTCTCCATGGGCCACTGCCAGTCCTTGCCTGCGGCGGGCGGCTTGGCGGCGGGGAAGGAGATCGGGGCCACGCTCGCTCCGCCCGTGCCGGTGTACGCGGCCGGCGCCATGGCGGTGACGGCCTCGTCGCCGGCGTCGTCCAGCGCGGTGACGGCCTCGTCGCCGGCGTCGTCCAGCGGCGGGGTAGACCACGAACGGGCCGCTGTCGCGGCGATGCTGAGAGCCTTCGTGGGCTGGGCGTCGTTGCCGACCGGCTCGGGGATGTCGGACTGCTTCCCGAGGGTGGGGAAGTCCGGGTTCTTCTCGACGGTCTTCTTGAGGTGGGCGTACCAGCGCTCGATGAGGTCCGTGTCACCGGTGAGCACGCCCCGGTAGCGGGCGGCCTGGGTGAGCACGACGCGCGGGTAGATGGTGTTGGAGGCGGTCGAGCCGGAGTAGATCTGCAGCGCCTTGAAGGGCTGGGTCTCCGCCTTCTTTGCGTGCAGGAAGTTGGCGGCGGCCCAGGCCGCGTCGTCGATGTTGTACAGGTCCTTCTGGCCGTCGTCGTTGCCGTCGTCCCCGTAGTCCGTCCAGGCGGGCTTGCCGAACTGCAGAATGCCCATGTAGCCCAGGGAGTTGGCGCCGCCGGGCGCGGCCGACGGGTCCTGCCCGTACTTGGTCTCCTGGTACATCTGACCGGCGATCATCGTCCAGTCGAGGCCGTCGTAGCGGGCGGCGGCGCGCATCGCGGCGAGGATCATCTTCGGCGGTATCTCGTTGCGCGCGGTCTCGCTCGGCATGTACATCTTGCCCGCCGGCATGATCGGGTTGGTGGCGGCCGCGTCGCCGGTGTTACCGGCTTCGGCGTTGTCGGCGTAGTCGGCGCAGGACGCGTTCGTGGCGCCGTTGCCGACGCCGCCGATCATGCTGCCGATGAGCAGCAGGACGAGACAGATGCCTGCTATGGCGAGGCCGCCGCCGCCGCAGAGGAAGATCCACCACTTGAAGCCGCTCTTCTTCCTGCCGCCACCTCCGCCCTTCGAGCCGCCGGAAGCCGCGGCCAGCTGACCGGCGGCCTTGGCGGCCTTGGCGACTTTCGCGGCCTTCGCCGCGGCTGCCAGTACGGCAGGTGCCACCATGGAAGGCTCACTCCCCCGATTCGTCGGAGGCGCCGACGTCACCCAGGCCGAAGATGTCGAACCCCGAGACCACCCACTTGCCGCGGTCCTCCTGGACGGTCACGAGCCATTCGTTGGACTCCGTCGTCGACTGCCCGCCCGCGGTGACCGTGGAGGTCGCCTCGACCAGGCTGGAGATCGTACGACCGCTGCCGCGCACCAGGTCGTCGGAGATCACCGCGTCGCGTACGACGACGGCCGTGCCCTTGGACTCGCACTGCTCCGCCTCGCAGGTCGCCCAGGCCTTGCCCGAGGGCAAGACGGTCAACTGCTTCATCCGGGTGTCGCCGGTGGTGAGTTCGAGCAGCGGGGGAACCCAGGTGACCGCGCTGCTCTTGTAGTCGTAGGTGGTGATGCCGGCCATGTACTTCGTCATGACCGTGTGCGCCTCGGCCACTTCGGAGAGGGCGACGATGGGGGTCGCCTCGGCGTCGCCCGGTTCGTCCGAGCCGGAGTCCGCGTCCTCACCACCGGGTCCCGGCTTCCCCGCGGAGGGTGCCGCCGATGCCGCGTTCCCACCGCCCGCGTCCTCGTCGTCTCCGTCGAAAACGATGAACACCGTCAGCGCGGCGGCCAGCAGAGCGCCGAGCACCGCCAGAGCCAGCAATGCCGTGCGCTTGTTCTCGGCAGGCAACTCCACGGTTCCCGCGTCTCCCTTGTGCTGAGCCAGTACGGCGGTCGAGCGCTGACCGGGACACGGTAGGGGGAGGTGAGGGCGGGAGAGGCTCAGCTTTTCCCGGTGGGGAATGGCCCGGGAAAAGGGGGCGAGCGTGGGGAAAGGCGGAAGGCCGTCACTCCGGCCGCGGATCCACCGGCAGGGGATCGAACGGGTACGCGGTGTGCCCGTCCTTGGGCGAACAGGCCGCGAACGGGCCCGAGTCGGCGTCCATCAGCACCCGCAGATGAGGGTCGGCGTGATGCAGCCACCACGTCGACATGCCGAGCGCCGGGTCCTGCCGCAGGTGCTCCCACGCCAGCCAGAGCGCGGAGAGGCGGGCACCGGCCTCGGGGTGCTCCCACCACTTGGGGCACCAGGTGGCCGACGAGCCGTTGACCCGGCGGCGGACCATCTGGGCGAGGTAGTCGGAGACGAAGACGTAGACGTCCGCGAAGTAGAACTCCGGCTCCTCGGCCTCGGCTTCGGTACCGGTCATCGTTCCACTCCTGGGGTCGCTGTTCGGGGGCGGCGGTGGCGGAAGGTCATTACCGCCACCGGATTGAGGGCTCCGTGGTCGAAGGAGGCCGAAGGAGGCGGCGCCGGCCTGCCGAAGAGGCCGAAGGGGCGGGCCGGCGATCAGGCCAGGACGATACCGAGCAGCAACAGCACCACGACGATCGCACCCATCACGATCCGCGCCGTCGGATCCTCGCGTTCCCACAGGTCGTGGACGAGGGCCCAGCCAGTCAGCCGGGCAGCTCTTCCGCTGTGGAGATCGGTGTCCGGCCCTTGTTGGTCCTCGCCGCCTTCCGGAACCGTCTCCGGCTCGGGGCCGGCGTCGAAACCGACCGGCAGGCCCTGCTGTTCCTGGGCCACCAGGACCATCTGCTCAAGGAGTTCGGGAATCGTGTTCGGGGTGAGGGGATAGGCGAAGGTGCCGTACGGCGTCTCGACACACAACCGCGCCTGCCAGGGGTTGCCGGGCTCATAGCCGTCGACCCAGGCGTGGTCGGCCTGGTGGACCTGGGGCAGCGGTACGGCCGCGGGAGCGGGGGCGGGCGCCTGCTGGACCGAAGGGGCCTGCTGGGGAACATCCCAGGTGCGCGGGTCGGGCTGCGGCGGCTGCGGGTGCCCGTTGTGGTCGGTCAACTGTCGTCCTTCGCCGGTCCGTCGGGTCCAGGTGGTGCCGGGAACGTCAGCTGTACGGCAGACGCGCCCAGCGCATTGTGGGCCCGGCGCGGATCAGGACGGCCCGACGACTTCCCGGCGTATCCCTGACACTTATCCCGACCTTTCCCGAAACTCCGCCCGCTCGGGAATCCCCTCTCTCCCGGCAAGGAAAGCGACAGCGGTTGGGTGACAGGTCTTTGTCACACTGCCTGCGCACCTGGCTGGGCCAGGGCCCGTCGTGCGGTGCGGTCGTGCCCGCCGAGGCGGACGGGGAACCGACTCGCTGGAGTAACCGACTCGATGACAGACCACAACAGCCCTGCTGGCGCGGTCGGCGGAGGCCAGCCTTCCGGCCAGCCCGGGTCCTTCGGTCCTCCTCAGCAGCCCCAACAGCAGGCATGGCAGGCACAGGGCCACGGTCAGCCCTCGGCCCCCCACCAGGCCCAACCCTCCGCCCCGCAGCCTTCCCACCCCCAGCCGCAGCAGCTTCCCTCCGACGCGGCCCGCGCACAGGTCGCCGCCGCCTGGGTGCGCAACACGCCCCAGGCCGGGCAGGCCGCCGTACCGGCGTTGCCGCCGCGCGAGACGCGCCCCGCGAGCGAGTCGAAGAAGGAGAAGCGCGAGCGCGAGCGGGCGGCACGGAAGGCCGCGTACGAGCAGAAGAAGACGGCGAAGGAACAGCGCAAGAGGGGCGGTACGACAACCGCCCCCGCCGCGGCCACGTCCGCCCCTCCTGCGACCTCGGCCGTCACCCACGCGCCTCCGACACCCCAAGCACACCAGGCACCAGCGCTCAACAATCAGACCCTCACCCTGGGAACCCGCTCCGACACCTCGGCCGCCCCGGCCACCGCCACCGGAGCCACTGCGGCCCCGGCCGCCACCAGGCCCCGCCCCGCCCGCGACTTCGACGTCCCCAAGCCCGGCGGCCGTGCCCGCACCGGGGGCCGCCGTACGCACGTCGCGCTGCGAGCCACCCTGCTGATCACCACATGCGTGTTCGCACTGGGCTCGTGCGGTGTGATGGGGATGGTGATCGGCGCGTCGTCAGGTTCCGTCACGGCGGGTCTCGACTCCGACGACGCGGCCAAGTACCGCCTCACCGACTTCCCGACGCAGCAGGCGGCGACCTTCGCCGAGCAGTACGCGCTGCTGTGCATGACGTACTCGCCGGAGACGGAGGCGGACCGCCGCGAGAACCTGGCCCGCTACGCCTCCTCCGGCGTCGACTCCGAGTGCGGCTGGAGCGGTGAGGGGTCCAGCACGGCACTGTCCGCCGTCTGGGACGGCACCCTCGAGGAGCTTCCCGAGTACGGTGACCGCGGCCGCTACCTCGGCATCCAGGTCCGTAGCGAGGACGGCTCCCTGACCACACTCACCGTGCCCGTGTACGTGAAGGACCTCGCGACCGGCGAAGGCATGCGCGTCGCGGGCGACGTCGGCCAGATGCCGCTGCCCGCCCGCGCGGACGTGCCCGAGATCAACGAGGACGAGGTCGTCGACGACACCCTCGCGGCACAGCTTCAGGAGAAGGTGCTGCCGGGCTACTTCGAGGCATGGGGCGCGTCGGACTCCACCGCCATGGCCCGCTTCGCCGCGCCCGGCGCCACCCAGGTGGCCACCGCCGGTCTGGCCGGCCGGCTGACGGACCCGACGATCGACGATGTGGTCGCACTGGTGCCCAAGAGTCTCCAGGGCGCCGACTCGTACACCTACGGCAATGGGCAGACCGTGCAGCTCCGCGTGGTCGTCACCTGGGGCGAACCCAAGGGTGCGACCGTGCGGCGCGCGTACCGGATGACCGTCGTGAACACGGCGCAGGGCTGGTTCATCAAGGACATCCGCGGCGGCGTCCTGGACCCGGAGGGCGGCCGGGCCGACTCCGACGAGGCAGCCGTGCCGGAGGAGGACACCGGCGCACCGTCGGCGTCCCCCTCAGGCTCGGCGTCCCCCTCCGGCGCGTCCAAGCCGGCCGGGGACGACAAGCCCCAGAAGTCCTGACCGCCCACGCCCCCACCCCCATCACTCGCTTTTCCCACCCGAGAGGAACCACCATGTACCTGGCCGCAGAGGGCGACGGAACCAACAAGATGAAAGAGATGTTCGGTGAGGTGCAGGACATCCTCACCAGCGCCGGCACGCTGGTCGCCGTCATCGCCCTTCTCGTTCTCGGCATCCGCATGCTCATGTCGATGAAGCGGGGCGACGGTATGCGCGAGGCCTTCCAGGGCTTCGGCATGATCGCGCTCGCCGCTCTCGTCATCGGTGGTGCCAGCGGTCTCGCCGGCCTGCTCATCTCGCTCGGCGACCAGATCGGCAACGGCGGCTGACGATTAGTCAACCGACTGTCAACGGGAGGAGCTGGTCACGATGACGCAGGAGGCACCCGAGCCGCTGGTCGCCTACGACCACACCGATCTGGTCAACCGGCCGAAGCGGATCTGGAACTGGGGCAACATCCCCCTTCCGGGGCTGCTGCTGCCGGCGCTGGGTGCGGCCTTCGGCTTCGGGCTGGTGTGGCTCATCCTCATGTTCACCCTCTCCGCGTTCCTCCCCTTCCTCGGCATGTCGATGGTCACGTCCGTCCTCTACTTCGGGCCGCCGTTCGCCGTCTACTTCGTCTGGGGCCGCCCGCTTCCCTCGGCGCTCACGCTGAGCCAGCAGCTGGTGGTGTGGACCGACTGGTGGTTCCAGCCCAAGCGGCTGCAGGGGCTCTCCGCCGACCAGGAACCGGAGGAACTGCACTGGCAGGTCATCCTCTGGTCCCCGGGGGGACCGCGCTGGCAGGCCCGCTACGACGAAGCCCGCCGGGCCGCCGCCGAACGCGGTACGGCCTTCTCCGCACCCCGCTGAACAGGCCAGTCCCCCCCGCTGATCCACCCCCGTACCAAGCCGACTACCGCAGGATGACTCCTCCATGTCCATGTTCATGTTGATCCTTCTGGGCGGGGCGACCGCCTTCTTCGTGGTCGCCATGATCATGGCCGCCACGTCGAGCAAGAAACCGGGCCAGGGCGGCGGCGGTCGGGCGAACTCGTCGTCCAGCCGTTCCAAGTCGTCCTCCGGGACCGGCGCCTCAGCACGACGCGAGGACCTCCGGCTGCCGTACCGCTACGCGGACGACATGATCTTCGTTCACGGCGATTCGGTGTGGACCGGCCTCGTCCTGCCCAACGCCATCGACGAGTACCTGAACGCCCAGGAACTCCAGGCGATGGCCGAGGGCCCGCCGCGCGGTCTGCTCAACCTCGCCCGCGGCGACCGCAACGTCGAGTGCCACTACCGCAAGGTCTACCAGCCGATCACCGCGCTGACCTGGGCGGAAGACCTGAACGCGATCGCCTGGGACCCGACCGACAACTACAAGGCCTACAACCTCCGCAAGGCCGAGTACCAGGAACGCATCGGTGCCAACCGGGAGCGCAACGTCCTGCTGGTGAAGCTGGGTTCGCTCAAGCGCAACAGCGGCGGCTCCGGGGTGATGTCCGAGGACGACGAGCCGTACGACGAGCCGGGCCTGCTTCGCGGCGTACGGGGCGCCGCCGACCACGTGGCCGCGACCGCGACCGGGGTCGCCGACGAGTACCTGTCACCCTCCGTCGTCGCGGAATGGACGCAGGTGGCGACCGAGGTCCACGAGAGCCTGGAGACCCTCCGGGGCACCCCCCTCACCCGCGAAGAGTTGGTCTGGCTGATCCGCAAGCCCCTCCACGGCGACCTGCCGGTCCCGCCCGAGCCGGTGCTGGGCTCGCGCGCCTGGGGCCCCAACGCCTTCGACCTCGTCGTCGACTTCTCCGGCGAGAACCGCAAGACGCACATCGTGCTGAACCAGTACGACGAGGTCACCGGCGAGCAGCAAACCAGCTACACCACGACCTTGGTCGCCGCCAACTGGCCCGCGGAGACCCGCTTCCGCCAGTCGACGGCGTGGGCGCGTTACGCCGCCCAGCACGTGGAGTTCCCCGTCGAGATCGACATGCGGTTCACACTCATCCCGTATCTGAAGTTCAAGGACCGGGCCGACAAGATCCGCGGCAACCTCGTGGACGAGATGAACGACATGGCCAACTCCGGCCGCAGCCCGGACACCAAGCTGGCCCACCAGGTCACCCGCGCCCAGGAGCTCGTCGACGACATCGAGGAGCACAAGATGCCGGGGATGGAGGCGCAGATCCGCTTCACGATCTCGGCTCCGAGCGTGAAGGAGCTGGAGCGCCGTCGCCGGGTCCTGGAGATGCAGTTCAAGCAGGACCTGAAGGTCACGCTGCTCCGCCCGACCCGCCAGCAGTGGCGTCTGCTCCAGTCCCAGCTCCCGGGCGACGCGCCGAAGCTCCCCATCGCCCCCTACCTCCGCCTCCAGGAGGTCGAGCAGCTGGGCGCCGGACTGCCCACGGCCGGCACGGAGTTGGGCGACAACCCCGAGCACCGCTCCGGCAAGCGCCTCGGCTGGGTCGGCAACCTGGTGGGCTGGGCGGGCAAGATGCCGGTCCACTACTCGCTGCACGTCGGCCCGGCCCGCAACGACGGCGGTGGCCTCGCCATCGTCGGCGCCTCCGGTGGTGGCAAGTCGTCCCTGGCCCTGCAGAAGTTCTACGAGGAGTCGGAGTCGGGCGTCCGCTGCCTGGTCATCGACCCCAAGACCGACTTCGCCCAGCTCTGCTACTACCTGGCCTTCGGCTCCCAGGTGAACGACCCGGCGTTCTCCGGCGACGCGGAGGCGGGCCTCCTCGGCACCCCGGCCAGCCGGTTCCAGCCGGTGAACCCGGAGTTCTGGGCGGAGACGGAGGTCGTCGACCTCCTCAAGGGCCAGGCGGGTGTACTGGACCCGTGGGTGATCGCCCGTGACGTCCCGGCCGGCCGTCTCCTCGCGGAGTCCATGCTGCGCGGCTTCCTCGGCGACGAGGACTACCAGCGCGTACGCCTCCCCGTCATCGAGGCGATGGCCACGGTCGTCGGCCGCTACAACTCGGCCATCCGCCAGGCCGTCGAGCAGGGCCTGACGGCCCGGGACGCCGACGCGCAGGTACCGCGACCGACGCTGTGGCAGGTGGTCGACGAGGTCGTGACGGCGTACGAGCACGCCGTGGCGACCGGTGACCGTGAGGCCGCGAAGGACCTGAAGCTCGCGCAGATGCTCCTCACCGAGCTGCGCACGCTCCCCTACGCCCGGCTCGCCTTCTCCGAGCAGCCCCAGCCGCTCTCGGCGATGCGCAAGCGCCGTACGGTCATCACCCTGCGCGGCTTCCAGTCCCCCGCGGCCTCCGACCCGCGCAGCTGGAACCCGGCGGAGCGCCTCGCGGCGACGGCCCTGATGGCGGTCGTGGAGCTGGGCAGCCAGATGCTGGACGTCGGTTACGAGAAGAACCCGGTTACGGGCGAGATCGGTCTGCGCCCGAAGGCGCTGTTCGTGGACGAGGCGTACGTCGTCACGGCCACGGAGTCGGGCCGCGACCTGATGCGCCGCGCCCTGAAGCAGGGCCGCTCGTACATGGCCGTGACCGTCCTGATCACCCAGCAGGCCATCGACCTGGTCCAGATCGAGGACTCCGAGGCCCGCAGCGGTGGCGCCAACCAGATCCACACGGTCTTCGCCTTCAAGCAGAAGTCCGCGCAGGAAGCGTCCCTGGTGGCTCCGCTCCTCGGCCGCCCCGAGGACGACCCGAAGGTCGTCGCGGCCCTCCAGGAACTCCGCACCGGCGTCTGCCTCCAGCGCGACGCCGACAAGCGCGTCGGCACGGTCGCCGTCGACCTGGTCTTCAAGGAGATCCTCGCGGCGACGGACACCAACGGCACGACCCGCCCGGCCCGTCAGGGCGTCAACCCGCCACTGAGCGTGTGGGACTGGACGTTCCTGCAGGAGGCGGCGGAGGACCCGGCGACGACGGCGCGGTCGGCCACACCGGAACCGTCTGTCGCGTGACGCCGCCCCGAAACACCCCCACCTCAGGAGGACACACCTTCATGTTCCGGTCCAAGGCCCTCATCACGGGCGTCATGTCCCTTGCCCTGCTGACCACGCTCACCGCGTGCGGATCGGACTCCGGTGAGGACGAGGGTGATTCCTTCTTCTCCCGCGCCAGTAATTCGCCCTCCCCCGAGGCCGAGGAAGCGAGCCGCCCCAGCGCCAAGACGCTGAGGGACGTCCAGGAATTCATCACCGGTGCGGGACTTCCGTGCGACAACCTGACCGACGACGAGATGGCGAAGAATACGCCTCTCGGGGGGTTCCTCGGCCCTGCGGAACAAACGTACAACCCTGCGGAGGAGGCCGACCCGTGGGCCATCCGTAAGGCCGGGTTTTGTGGGGACGTCGACGCCGACATGGGTGGCTGGGTCATCTATCTACCCAAGGACATGAAGGCGTTCCAGGAGAATTACCGTAAAGCGGCCCGAGAGGAGGACAAGGAGGTTGGCAGGATGGAGCTGGAGCGCGGAAGGTTCTTCATAGGCGCTGACTTCATCGTCGACCCCACGAATTACCTAGCCAGCCAGACCTTGCTCGAAGCGGGCATGCTGCTGGAGAACTGCGATCCCAGCTTCAAGGCTCCCGAGGGGTATCGCACAGAGAAAGCGTTGGCGAGCGGCTGCGTTCTGACCAACTATCTCCTCGATCCCCTGGACCAGTAGCACACCGGATCCCATGGGAAGGCTCCGCAGCTCAACCCAGAGGAATTTACTTCCTTCCGAAAGAGAACTGCGAAAGCCGCTGCCTATCTCGTTCTCGCCCCATCCCCGTTAGGACTTAAGATGCCCCCGCGCAACGCGCTGAGCCGCCGCATTCGGAACGCCGGCGCAGCCGTCCGTGCCGGTCTCTTTTTGGTGCTGGCGCTGATCGCCCTCACCCTGGCCGCGCCAACGTCGGCGTCCGCGGACTTCACCTGCGATTTCACCGGGGACGAGACTTACCACAGGGACTCCCCGGGCAGTAACGGCGAGGCCTTCATACCCACGGTCGTGCAGTGGGGTTCCCCGCCGGTCGTCGGAGATCTTCTGATCGACGAAGAATACGTCACTGAGGACTTGGTACAGCCGAAGGATGCAGGCAGCTACACCCTGTACGAACTGAACGGCATGCGGGGCCTCAACTGGTCCATGACCTTCAAGGACAAGGACGACGCCCAAAAGAACAACGGCACCTGGTTCAGCGGGGCGGATGACTGTTCGCTCATGACCTGGGTCAACAACGGCATGGCAAACATCATCTTCAACGGCACCAAGGTCCTGACCCGGTTCTCCATCTCGATCAAGGAGATGGCCTCCAACCCGAGTCCGTTCGCCGGCCTTTACTCGGGGCGGGACAACGTCGTCACAACGCTCAAGTCCCACGTCCTCAAGCCCGCCGTCCCGGTGATGATCGCGTTGGTCGGCTTCTGGGTGTTCGCCAAGTGGCGCAAGGGGGACATGCGCGAGGTCTGGGCCGGAATCTCCTGGACAGCGTTGACCACGATCGCGGTCATGGCCGTTTTGTACGACACCAACTACGACAAGTTCGTATCAGGTGCCGACAAATGGATCGCGGAGGCCAACTCGACACTCACGTCGACCGCGCTGTCCAGCGTGTCGGGCACGCCGCAGCCACCGTGCGACCTGAACGACAAGCGAGGGAAGGAAGGGCTTCGTCTCTCCAGCTGCGCAATGTACGACACGCTGGCGTTCCGCCCGTGGGCGCTGGGCCAGTTCGGAGAGGCGGGCAACACCTGCATCTTCAGGATGAAGAGCGACAAATCGACCGCCGTGAGCGGTTACTGCCCTGACAATGTCCCGGATGGAGTCTCGATGGGACTCCCGGACCACTCCGGTTGCTACTGGGGCACGAAGGGCAGTACCCGCTGCGCAGATCTCCGCGTGCGCCAAGTCGTCACACAGTCCATAACCGACATCGACACGTCGTCCGTACGCGGCGATGAAGATGAAGGCGACAAGAACCTCAACCAGTTCTACGATTGGCAACTGATCCGCGAGGACATCGCAAAGGGCACGCACTACCCAGTGCCGTACCCCGACTGGGCAGGCATGAACGCCTCCGACCGAGTGGGCATTGCCTTCTATTCCGTCATCGCCGCCTTCATCGTCGGTGTGATGGTCATCGTCCTCAGCGCGCTCACCCTGCTCTGGCACGCGGTCACACTGATCCTGATCATCATGTTGCCGTTGGTCGCCACCCTCGGTATCCACCCTTCACAGCAGAAGCTGCTCAAGGGCTGGCTGGAGACGTTCATCCACAGCTTCGTGCTGCGGGCAGGCTTCGGAGTGATCCTGACCGTCCTGCTCGTCCTGTACCAGATCATCCTTCCGGCCCAGGTCGCCCTGGGTACGCAGCTGTTGATGCTGGTCCTGGTCACTGCCGCCGTGGTGATGATGCTGAAGAAGCTCCTCGCCGGGAACTTCAGCCCCGAGTTCGCCGGCGGTGCCGGTGACGCGATGGGCATCCGGGAGGCAGCGAGCGCCGGGAGCGACAAGGTGGTCACCAAGGGCAATACCGCCATGGCGAGCACGGCCAAGGCCGGCGGGCGGGTCGTGGGCAAGACCGCTGCGGGGGCAGCCAACTTGCTCACCGGACGCAAGGGCCGTAAGGCGCTCCAGGAGCAGGGCTGGCTCGGCCAGTCCAAGCGCGAGCAAAACCAGTCCGCCTACTGGGCAAAGGAGGACGCGCGGGCGGCCCGAGAGGACAGGGCAGCAGCCCGCGTGGGGAACAACGGCAACAGGCCGACACCCCAGCCGGAGGCGGAGCAGGAGCCGGAAGGGCAGGAATCCGCCGACTCCAGGCGCAGCGGACGCGTCAGCGGTTCGAGCGGCGCGCAGACCCAGCAGCCGCCGCCCAAGCCCGCGCCGAGCCCCGCGCCCACGGCCCCCGCGCCGCGCCAGGAGCCGGAGCCCCAGCCGTCACCGCGCCGGGTCGCTCCGGCGGATCCGACTCCGCCCGCGCCGCGCCCGGCGCCGCGGGACCCGCGTGACCCGAGCGGTCGCGTCTGACCGGCCCTCGCCCGCCCGCACCCGGCGCACCGCCCCACTCCGAGGAGCCAGCCCATGCCTGCCTTGACCGCCGACCGCGCCCCCGACCAGTTGGTCGGGGAGATGCAGCGGCTCACCGGCGTGGACTGGCCCACGGTGTGGGCGGGCGTCCCCACGGACGCGGAGAAGCGCGCCCACTGGTGTGCGGGCTTCGGCTGGCACCCCCTTTGGTTCCAGTCCGGCCTGCGCGTCCGCACCTCCCTGGGCGGCCGCCTGCACCTCGTCTCACTCGGCCCGGCCCTCCCCGTGACCCGCGCCGAGTACACACTGTGGGCGGCCCGGTCCCACGACGTGTCCGAGAACGGCAGGATCACGGATCTTTCCGAGACCCGCTGGCAGGCCCACTTCGACGCGTTGCGCGGCTACCTGGGAAACCCGACCCACCGCAGCACGTGGGACAGCCCGGACTTCCCGGAACTGCCCGGCCCACAGCCCTGGCCGGACACGCGCTGGCGCTCGGAGCACCAGGACCCTCACCGAGTGGCGGTGTGGCGCTTCCTTCCGCCGCACGCCCCCCTCGTGGAGTTGCGGATGACGCTCGGCGCGGTCACCCGGCGCGGCCCGGTACCGGCCGATGCGAGGATCGTGCTCGCCTGTCACGACCCCGCCCACGCGGACGCGGAGCGGCAGGCACGGCACGGGTGAACCGGAGCCGCCCGAGAAGACGAGGAGGCAACAGACGATGACGACCACCAGGATCGACCGCAGTCCTGAGCAACTGGCCGAGGAACTCACGGGCCTGGAGCACGTGGACTGGCCCGCGGTCTGGGCCGGTCCTCCGAACCCCGGTCAGGCGTTGGACGATTGGTGCGCTCTGTTCGGCTGGAAGCCGACCTCGGCGGAGCGGGTGCTGACAGTACGCAGCGCCACGGGGCAGAGCTTCGTGCTCGACCCCGTGCGCGAGGCCGGCTGGGCTCCGATCAAGCAACTCGGCTGGACCAGTTGGCAGCAGTCGGCCGACGACGTCTCCGAGAACGACGAGGTCCTCAAGCAGGCAGCTGAGAGGTGGGCAGCGTACCTGGCTGCCGCACGCCCTGTGCTCGGTGAACCCGCCTTCGCCGGGGCCTGGAACGACCCCGCCTTCCCCGAACCGCCGCACGACCGGCACTGGCTCATGCCCCGCGACATCCGCCTGGAGGACATGGACCCCTACCGCATGGCTGTGTGGCGCGAGAACGGCCCGGAAGGGCGCATCACGGTGCTCACCGTCAGCCTGGGCGCCGCCCTGGAACCCGGCGAGCTTCGGCGCGCCCTCATCAATGTCGACTGCTATCCGCCGGAGGCCGTGTGATCCAGGTACACGTGTCGGACCAAGTCCTCGACGACGCCCGGGGCCGACAGCACACCGGCGAGTCCGCACCGACTCCAGACGAGGTCAAGAGAATCTCGAAGCGGTTGCGGGCAGGCATCGCCCACCTTCCGGACAAGGAATACACAGCGCAACTCCGCAAGCGACTGAGGGAGTTCACTGCTGAGCAGGACATGGAACTTCCCGCCCCCGACACCCGATCGGCCTTCTGGTCCTACCGGTTGGAGGATCACCCGACCGTCGACGTGCAAGCTGGGGAACAGCTTCAGAGCATGCACGTAGCGGCGGCGTACACCGAGGCTCAGAACTCAATAGTCGAGAACACTCTGCGGTACCTGGAAGGCACACCCGGCGGACAGGCACTGGGCGACCTCCACCTGTGGGATGCAAACGTGCAGAGGGCGCTGAAGCTGGACCGGGACACGGGCACGGCCCTCGCCTACGACGCCTGGGGCGCCCTCTCCCAGAGATACGCGGCCACGACCGAGACCGAAGCTCTCTTCTTCATGGCCGAGCTCAACCCGGGGGCCGTCGCCTACCAGACGGAAGCCCCACAGCTCCGCCAGGACGGCAAGCTCGACATCATCAACTTCATGTATCCGCCGCCGATGGACAAGTACGCGGACCTCGCGCCGGAAACCCAGGAGTTGCTGGCCTCCCAGGCCGTACGCGCCCAGGTCCACACCTTCGCGTACGACGAGAACGACCCCAAGTACACGCCGCTCACCAAGGCCGGCCACCTCGACCTGGAGCACCTGAAGTCGCTCCCCACTCCGGAGGCCCAACGCGCCGCCGTCCTCGAGGTCTGCACCCGCGTGGCAGCGATGGACGGCCCCGCCCGCACGGCCGACGTCGAGAAGTACGTCGAGGAGATCAAGGTCCTGCGCCCGGATCACGAGGTGGTCCTGCCCAGCTCCACGGATCTGGCATGGGCGTACGAAACCCGCGCCCAGACCACCCCCGTGGTCAGCACCCACGGCGCCTTCCTCCCCGGCGTGGAAGTGAACGCGAGGACCGGCCCCCAACAGATCCAGCCGCCCGAGGCCTCGGCGCAAGCCATCGCAGGCGCCCACTTCCTGCCCGGAGTCACCCTCAAGCCCGCACCGGCCCCCGCCGCACCGGGCCCCACCGTCCCCGCTCCCACCCAAGCCCCTCCCACCCCCGAGCAGGCGCGCGGCCCAGGCCTGGCCGAGTAAACAAGCCGCCGCCCCCTGCCGTACCGCCCCGACCCGAGGAGCCACCCCATGCCAGTCCTGACCGCCGACCGCACCCCCGACCAACTGGTCGAGGAACTGGGGCGGCTCATCGGCCTGGACTGGCCCACGCTCTGGGCCGGAGTGCCGGAGGACGAGGAGAAACTGGCGCCCTGGTGCGCCGGTTTCGACTGGCGGCCGCTGTGGTTCGAGGCGGGCCAGTGGGTGCGTACGGCACAGGGCGGCCAGCTGCACCTGGCGTCGGTCGCCCCCGGTCGGCCCGTCACCCGGGTGGAGCACGTCCTGTGGTCGGTCCGGTCCGGCTCGGCGGCGGAGAACGCGGCCGTGATGACCCTCGTCAGCCGCAGGTGGCCCTCCTACCTCGCCGCCGCCCAGGCCGTACTGGGCACGCCCGTCTGGTCGGGCGACTGGGACACCGACGGGTTCCCGGAGGCCCCCGGACACGCCTACTGGCGCGACGAGGAGTGGCGCCGGGAACACCGGGACCCGCACCGCCTCGCCGTGTGGTTCCCCCGTACGCCGGGCGCACCCATGTGCGCGCTCAGGGCGAACCTGTCGGCGGGTACGGCGGCCGGGTGGGGACCCGGCAGTGCGACGATCTCCCTCGCCTGCCACGGCCCCGCCGACCCCGAGGACGACGGCTCCGGCTGGCTGCTGTGACTACGAGGAACACGAGGTACTGACCATGGGACTCTCCGCTTCGGGTCCGCAGGACCGGACCCCGCAGGAACTGATCACCGAACTGCGCGGACTGACGGACGTGGACTGGCCGACGATCTGGGCCGGCCCGCCCTACCCCGGCAAGGGCCTGGACATGTGGTGCGCGCAGTTCGACTGGGTACCGACGAGCTTCGAGCGGGTGCTCCAGGTCCGCACCGACACCGGCGGCCAGCTCACCCTCAACAATCTCGGCGGCCGCTGGGCCCCGGTGACCCACGTCAGCCACTGGCTCTGGGGAGCGAGCGCCGAAGGCGTCGAGGACAATCCCGCGGTGTTGGCGGAAGCGGTGCGTGTCTGGCCCCTTTACCTGACGGCCGCCTGCGCAGTCCTGGGCGAGCCGACCTGGGAGGGCGCCTGGGACGCGGAGGACTTTCCCGAGAGCCTCGGCGACTACGACACCGGATCGCACGAGTACCGGTTCGAGCAGCAGAACCCGTACCGGTTGGCCTACTGGATGCCCCGCGAGGCCACCGGCCCGTTGGTGATCCTTCAAGTCTTCCTCAGCTTGGACACCGCCGCACCGCAGCCCCGGCGCGGTGTCGCGAACATGTCTGTCAAGTTCTACCCGCGGCCGGTCGGGATGGGAGCGCTGTGAGCCCACAACCCATACCCCGATACATCGAGCGGCTTGCCCTCAAAATCGCCAGCGAGGAGGACGAAGCAGCTCGGAAGGCAAACACGCCGGAGGGGGCGCGGGCCATCGTCCGTCGCCTGACAGCCGAATCCGACGCCAAGGGCTTCTCGTCCGTCAAGGAATACATCGAGTCCGTGACCAAGGACCGGGATGGTGTCACTCCCCCGGAGGGCACCTCCCCCACGAGCGCCTTCTGGTCGCACGGCATCCTGCACGACGAAGCGCCGCTGAACTGGAAGGGCGAACACTTCCTCGACAACCGGTATGTGGCCGAGGCGTGGGCCAGGACACAGAACAAGCGGAATCCCGGCTCCGCGCAGACCCTGGAGACCACAGCCGCAGGCCGCTGGCTGAACGAGGCGTACCTCTTCGAGGAGACGGTCCGAGAGGTACTCGGTGGCGATGGCCACGGCTTCACCTACGAATGGGCCCGCGGCTGTTGGGCCAACATCTCCGAGACCTACGCCGCCGCGGCCCGCGGCCAGGTCGTCGTGTTCGCCGAGTCCGCCCACACGCGCTCGATCCTCTACAACCAGGAACTCCCCGCCCTGCACACGAACCCGTACGTCGGCGTGGACAACGTCAAGTTCGCCTACGTGCCGAGCAAGCAGTGGCCGGAAGCTTCACGGAACGAGATCGGCGCGCACCAGATACGCGCGCAGGTACAGGTCGACGACCCGACCCTGCCGCACTACGTCGACGTCGCCGCGTACGCGAAGCAAGATCCCGTCGCACGTCAGGAGGCTCTGACCGCCGAGTGCGCGTCGGTGACGGCCGAACGCAACGAGAGAGCAGCCGCGAAGATCGCAGCCACTCCCGCCACGAACGAGGCGGAGGTTCCCGAGGCCGAAACGCCTGCCGTCGAATCATCGGCCCAGCCCGCACAGCCGTCGGCCCGCGTCCCCGTCTGGCAAGTCGGATTCAAGCCCGTACCCGTCAAGAACGAAGCACGAGCCGCCACTTCGGTGGCCACTCCCACGGCTCCGCCGACCCCCGACCTCGGAAAACAAGCCACAGGCACAGGGCTGGAATGACCACGAAGACGAGCAAGCAGCCAAAGGCGGACGCGATGACAAGCTCCAAGGCGGGCTCCCTGCGGGAATCGAAGCCACAGCCCTCTGCCCCCGGCGCGCCCCGCCCGGCCTCCGCCCTGCCCGGCCTCCGCCGCCTCCTCCACCAGGACAAGAACGACCCCTGGGCCGTACGCATGCTCCCCCGCATCGTCTTCGGCCTGGCCGCCGCCTACACCCTGTTCGCGATCGCCTCGCAGAGCGGCTCGTCCTTCGTGATGGTCTGCGTGGTGCTGCTGCTCGGCGGAGCCGTCTGGCTGCTCCGCCGCCGCACCCAACTCCTCCTGGCACTCGCCTCGACCGTCCTCGCCATGGCCTTCAGCGGCTACTTCTCGGCGGCGGGTGACGCGGCGCGGATGAACACGAGCGCGATGGTCACCGGGACGGCCGCGTTCGGGTACTGGGCCGTGGCCGGGATGGCCCTGCTCGGCGCCTGGATGGTGAAGGAGCACCCGGGCCGGCGCGGGGTCACGGTCGTGCTCGCCGATGTGATCTTGGTCATCGGCTCCGTCGCCGGCATGTTCGCCCCGGAGGCGGGCGTGCCCATCGGATTCGTGGGGGTCCTCGCGGTCCTGGCCGTACGCGGTGCGGCCGCGAAGGCGATGACGGACCGGGTCAAGCGGGTCGCGCGGGCGATCGGTCGGCCGCGTCGGCGCGACTCCCGTGAAACGACGGACAGTTGAGGCGCGCGTGAAAGATTCGTCACGTCACTGTTCGTTTCTGGCCAGTACTTTGCACATGCGTTGCAGCAGTTTGACAACTTGTTCTAGAGTCCCCCGCGATCACAGATCACCACGGGGGATATTACTCATGCGTATGGCGAGCCATACGACGCTGGCCAGGCTGCCTGTCCAACCTGCCCACAAGGCGGTTCGGCGGGAAGCCCACGTACCCGACGCGGCACTGCCCTGTCGGCGACGGCCGGACGTCTTCCAACACCCGTTGCTGGACAACTCGCAGAACCCACACAGCCTTTACGGCCCGGACGGTACGACGGCCGCGACCACGGGCATCTCACCCGACCAGCGCCACCAGCACCTCGTCCTGCTCCGCACCGCACGCGACCTGTGCGCCTCCTGCCCGCTCTGGGCGGAATGCCTCCAGGACGCCGTCGCGTACGCCGAACCGTACGGCTACACGGCGGCCACCACCCGGGAGGACCGGCGTGCGCTGCGCCGCATGCTCGACATCGGCGACGAGAACGGCGACCTGCCGGCGCACGCCGCGATCCGCTTCGACTCCGGTTCACTGCCCCGGCGGCTGACCCGGCTCAGGTCCCGAGCCGACGAGTCGTCCGCGCCCCACACGACCCGCCGCCAGACCGCCCCGGAGCTTCCCGAACTGGAGCGGATCCTCGACGCCTTCGACCTGCTCCAAGGCCAACTGGCCCATGATCGACCTCTGTTGCGGGAACGAACGCAAGGCGGCGCGCCCACACCGCTGTTGCAATCGCACATCACCTCACAAGCAACTCACAGACAGCCGCCCACCACGGGCGGGCCGTCACACCCGCCCAGACCGTCGGACGACAGGAGCGAGGAACCCATGGCAGCGGCCGAGGCCGGGCAACGGATCGCCTTCTCGTACGAGGATCCCGCCCTGGCCGTACGGCAGGCCGTGCTCGGCCCGCTGGTGCGCTCCGCCCTGCCCGCGCTCACGAGCCTCGAACAGCTCGTCGCGATGCTGACGTGCATGCCCGGCGACGCGGCCTCAGAGGCCCCCCAAAACCTCACCGCCGTACGGGAAGCCGTCGAGTCGCTGCTCCCGGCCGGCACCGACGCCCCCGAAGACGCCGACGGCGCGCCCCTCCCACCCCGGCGGCCCCTCACCGGCTCCGTGTCCGTCGAACTCGCCACCACCGACCCGGTCGCCGCCCTCCGCCGCGACTTCCTCGAACCGCTGCTACGCGAACTGGCCGCCACCCTCGTGAACATAGAGAAGGTCGCGACGATGCTGGCGGCCACCTCGGACGACGCCGGCGACGCCCACCTGGAGACGATCCGCACCGCCCTGCGCGAGATCCACGACCGCTTCCCGAGGGCGGCGACACCCACACCCCACCAGTCGGCGCACTCGATCCCCGCCGATCACCGGGCCGCCGCACCGTCCCGCCGTACGCCCTCCGCCCCCAGCATCCGCGCCGCCGTCGAGAAGGCCGTGGCCGGCTTCCCGGGCGCCTTCTCCGCCCGCGACGTACTGCGCGCCCTTCCCGCCGGCGTCTACGGCGACCCGTCGAAGACCATCAGCAACGTCCTGTCGACGATGGTCAAGTCGGGCCGCCTGCAACGCCTCTCCCGCGGCACGTACGCTCGCGTCCTGGACGTCGAGGAGATCGAAAACATCGACGCCACCCTCCTCCCCGAGCGGGGAGAGGCGAAGAGCGCCTGACCCTAGCCGGAAGGAACCCCGACCCCAGATGACCGAACCGACGCCGTTCCCGAGCCAGAGTCCGACGTCCCCGTCCGCCACGCCCCCCGGCGCGGCGGACGCCCAGGTCCACGTCTTCTCCCCCAACGCCGGCCTCATCGACGGCGTCCCGGTCACCGCCCCGCCCTACGGCGACATCCAGGACGTCGTCCTGTCGATCCTCCAACAACGCGCCCAGCAACTCGGTGCCCCCACCCCGGCGACCATCACGGACAACCGCTACGGCGGCGCGATCCGCCTCCTGATCCACCCGGACGGGACGACGGAACAGCTGGACTGAGGAGCTGAGTGCGGCGTCGGCCCTGCCACGGCCGGGCCGTTCACTGGGCGGAGCCGACGAACAGGGCGACCCCGACGTTCGTATCGCTCGCAGACGGCCTTCTGCCAGGTCTCAACTCAGCGCCCTGCACGGCGGGGAACCGGCCATGCCGACAGATCCGAGACGAACTCGCTGTACGACCGGTTGGAACCCTTGGGCTGGGTGAGCAGGCCCTGGACCAGGGCCTTGGAGGCTATCTCCGGTCCGTCGCTCTCTCGGAAGCGTGGGCTGCCGAACACTGCTTCAAGATCTTCTTTGGGTGTCCGCCGCCGACCCGTGTCCTTCCCCTGCCATGAGTCGGGCAGTTTCCAGGACGGCCTGTGTAGGGCAAACGCGTCGGGAAAGAGAAGCAGCCAGGCCTCGGACTCGGCTGCCGCCAGCGCATAGACCGCTTCACACGCGCCGGCCGCCTTGTCCAGAGCCGAGGACACGGCTCGACGAGCGCTGTCATAGGCAGGTCCCGGGCAGGCGTCCATGTCCTCGTGGACCGCGATACCCACGAGGTCGCCGTTCTTCAGCTTGGCTTTGCCCCGCGCCTTGTTCACCAGAGTGCCGGCGGCGGTAGCCAGTTCGGGACCGGTCTTCTTCCGCAGCCGGACCGGATCGGTGATCTCGGTGAGCAGAACAGCGGAGGCGAGCTCCGGGTGAACAGCCTTGATGAAGGAGGCCAAAATGCGACGGTCGTTGGAGCTTTCTCCGGCGAGAACGACGATCCCTCTGCCGGAGACCTTCGCCGTGCTTCTCCTACTCACAGTTCGTCCTCTGTCAGGTCTCCGCCGAGCACGCCGGAGAACCACAGCTCGCCCAGAGGCTGATCGCCTGTCTCCGCGACGATGTCCTCGACCTCGTCCACCGACAGTGCCGGGATGATGGATGCGCCGCTGTCGTCGCGATCACAGACGATGAACTCCTGCGGCTTCAGGCGATCCACAAGGGCGGGGGAATGCGTCGCCACGATCAGCTGTGTCCGTTCGGAAGCCTCCCGCATCCGTTCCACGATGAGTTCGAGCGCCTGAGGGTGCAGACCGTGGTCGATCTCCTCGATACAGGTGAGGGCGGGCGGATGCGGGTCGTAGAGCATGGCCAGCAACCCCAGAAGTCGTACGGTGCCGAAGGAGGCGTCAGCCAGCGGAGTGGTACGGCGGAGGCCCCGCTCATGAAGTACGACGGCCAGTCGATCCGCGTAACCGCCGACCTGCTCGAACTCGATGGCCTCCAGTTGCGGCAGCAGTCGGCGGGCGTCCTCCGTCAGCAGACCCCAGCGCTCCTCGTCGGCGCTGAGCTGGACCAGGAAGGCTGCCAGGTTCTCGGCATGCGGTTCCAGACTGGCCGCCAGCGTGGAGCGGGCCCTGGTGGGCTGGCGTGCCGCTGCGACATCCACGTCGAAAACCCGGAAGGAGGAGAGTCGTTCGGCCACACGCGTGACTTCCTCACCGCCGTCCGAACGGCCCAGCCGTGGCAGGGTCGAGAGCCCACTGCTCAGTCGCTGGATGCCGAAACTTCCGCCGTCGGACTCGCGGCCCGCCCGTCGGTCGACCACACGGGCTTCCTCACCGGAGATCGTGATACGCCGCCCACGCCCACCGGTGCGCTTGAACTGGAAACTCTCCTGACGCGACAGCGTGTAGGAGTCCGGCCTGTCGGGCTTGGGAGAAGAGCGCCTGCGGATGGTCAACGAGTACTCGTCCGGCGCGGTGCGGCTCGCGTGGGTCGTCCAGGTGGCCTTGAGGTGGATCTGCAGGGAGGTTGGTGGCTTTTCACCACCCCAGAAAGCCACCTCGTCGAAACCGCCCTGCTCCTCAAGCGCGGGTCGGAGGTCGGTGCGAATGATCGCGGCGAGGAAGTCGAAGACCTTCAGCACATTGGACTTGCCGACGCCGTTGGGCCCCACGAGCACGGTCAGCGGGCCGAGCGGGATGGTCACATCGCGCAGACTGCGGAAGTTCTCGACGTGAAGTTCGAGGAGGCGGCCGGGCATGGGATGAACCTATCGAGTGGGAGAACACGGAAGGGGCGGGTGGGCGAAGCCGGTTTCATCCGTTGACCGATCGGCCGCTGTCCGTCCGGCCGGGACCGCCGCCCCGGCCCGGCACCCGTCCGGGGCGACATCGCTGTTGTCGGCGGTGCGAACCGTGACGGTTGTGCGGTGAAGCGACATGCGGAGCAGAGTAGACGCTCCGGCTGACAGCATGTCTGCTCGATCTTTTCACCGGCGGTACCTCGCCTTCGAGACCACGACGAGACACGGCGAACGGTCGAGCGGTGGGTGCCCCGGAAGATACTCCCGACCACCCACCGCCGTTACGGCCGTACGGCCGGACATCTCTCCGTCGTCACTCCCTGTCCGCGTCAGCGGTCATGATGCCGACGCATTCATCCAGCGCCGCGTACAACGACGGCACGAAGGCGGCGAGTTCGGTGTCCGACGCCCTCCCCGCCTCCAGTACGGCACCCACGACCGTTACCAGCACAGCGGCGGCCTTCAGCGCCTGTGTGTCAGCCAGCGCTTCGAGGAAGCCGCCGGGGCGCGTGTCCGCGAAGGCCTCCCGGCCGGTCGCCGGGTCCACGCCGAGGCTGCGGAGACGCGGCCCGCTCATACGGCGGCCTGCCGCGGGCAGTAGTCCTGGCCCGGCGTCGCCAGGACGGCCGCCCGGCGCCGCGCCCGCTGCAGGCGCCGACGATCGAGTTCGTCCCGCTCACGCTCCCATTCGAGGACGTACGGCCGGACCAAGGGCAACCCATCGACCCTGATGACGTCACCCAGGAACGGACATGGGGGTGCGGGCCGGTACAGGGACACGGGCGGACACGGGGGAGCGGAAGTCAGGGACGCCGCGACAGCGCGGTGCGCCCCGCGAGCGGGAAGGAAGAGGCTCAGAATCGCGGCCAGTAGGCTGCGTATAGGTCGACTCCTACGTAGTCGGCTCAGCCCCGGCACGGAAGCTCTCACCCTTCCCGCCGGGGCGCTTTCACCCTCTCAGGATAAGCACAATCTGCCCTGTGTGCACAGTGCGCTCACTCCGCACAGTCCGCACAGTCCGCACAGTCCGCACAGTGTGTTACCCAGTGCGCGCGATGCACCGCACGCACAGATGATCGGAGCATGGTTGAGTACGAGTGGGTGCGCATCGCAAGGGACCTCGAACGGCGGATCCGCAAGGGGGAGATCCCTCCCGGCGGTCGACTCGAGAACGAGCGCGCGCTGGCCGATGTGTATCAAGTCAGCCCTGGAACTGTGCGGCGCGCTGTGCGTGACCTGCGCGAACAGGGATTGGTCGAGACGCTGGCGGCCAAGGGGACGTACGTGGTCGACCCGCTGCCGCCCGCCGCCGGGTAAAGGTCGACTCGCTGACCCTTGACCGTACGCGCCCGCTGTGGCGGCAGATCGCAACGGAGATCATCCGGCGCATCGAGGCCGGCACATACCCGCCGGGAAGCCGCGTGCCGTCCACTCTGGAGATCGCCCAGGAGTTCGGCGTGGTGAACGCGACGGCAGCGAAGGCCATGCGGCATGTTCGGGAGCAGGGCTGGACGCGGGGCGAAGTGGGACTGGGGACCTTCGTTGCCGACCAACTGCCGCCGTCCTCATAAGCCCCCGACCCCGGCCAGCCGCGCTCGGCCCCGTTCGCAGCCGACCCTCCGTGCCATGCCTACGCGGCAGGCCCCGAACCATTGCCCATCTCGTCGATGCCGTCGAGGACATCACGAGCGACCCGGACATTCAGCTCCAGAATCTCGCGTGTGAAGTTTCCCGGATCACACCGATATCGCTCCTTGCCCACCTCGGAGGTGAATGCGCTAGCCGGAATGGCGTCCTCACCCGGCGGAAGAAACTTCAGCATCTCCTCGTACGCCGCGACGGTACAGGCCACCGCGCCGCGAAGCTTGTGATGCTCGGACTCAGGTGTGTTGAGGAGCTGGATTCCGGTGGATTCAGCGAGCCGACCCGCAACCTCCTCGAACTCCCCGGGGTCGATGATCCGAGAAGCCTCCGCACCACCGAATGCGGGCGGGGGCGGCGGAATCTCTTCCGTCATACGGAACTCGAAACGGCGGATCCTTCCACACTGCGCACAAGCACCCTCGTACACCGCGACCAGGGCATCGCCGCGCAGCTCCAGCCGGTGTTGGCGGTCGAAGTCGCCCGACCCGCACTCGCACCGATGCAGGTCCATGTACAGATGTGCTTCGGCGGATGAGCGCGCTGTCAACATGACATGATCCTAGGCGCTGTTCGGCTCATTCGTCGGCGCGGATTCGGGGGAGGAACGTCACGTGGACACGACGACCACCGACACGGGGACGCGTGCCCAGCAGGCGGCGCTGATCGCGACGGTGAAACGTGAACTGCGTGCGGTGACGACCGTCGTACTCGGGCAGCGATTCGCGTCGTTCGAGGAGAAGGTGTCCGAGGACGGCAGGGAGTACTTCTCCCTGGAGGACACCCAAGGCGGTTCGGCCGACCTCTGGGTGGACGCCATTCCCATGGTGTCGGGAATGATCGCCAACACGATGACGAACACGACGACGGATCAGTACGTCGTGCAGATATCCGACCGTCTGCCCAGCGAATTCCTGACCCGTGTCCTCGCCCATGAGGTGGGCGAACTCATCGCAGCACGCGACCGATCGAGTCAGGGTCTGGCGCCGGTGCGCGAGAACCTCCTGAACCAGGAGGCGGACCTCGGCAACCGGCACGAACTGTCGAGTCGGGACCATGGACGTATCGCCGAACTGAACTGGCTGGCCGCTCGTGCCTCCGACACGGAACTCGCGGAGTCGCAGCGGGCCGGGGCACGTGCCGACCTCTCGGCCCTGATCGACCACTGCGGTCTGCGGCCGGTGTCAGCCCTCACGGAGGCGGAAGCGCACACCGCCGAACGCAAGTCGGCTCGAACACGGCTCTACGCTTCCTGGAACTCGCTCTCCTCCAGAGCGAGACCACTGATCGCCACCCTCGCCCACCCCATAGAACACCTCAACCCCACCGACGCCACCGCCCTCCAAGCCTCCCGTGACGCCGCCCTGCGCGCCGAGCGTCAGGTCGAGGCCTTCATCGGTCGGCGTGACGTCACCATGGCCATGCCGGGCTACGACCAGAACGGACTGCCGCTCCCCCGCGACCAGTTGGAGGCGGTGGCGATGCAGTGGGCCGAGTACCGCGCCCAGATCAGCGCACGCACCGAGCAGGGGATCGAAGGGCAGTTGGCGCAGGGCGAGTTCCCGACCCGCCGCGTCGTGATCGGCGGCGGCGCGAGCCTGACCGGGCGGGACACGGACGCGCTGCTGATCGACGGGGCGGGCCGGTGGCACCTGGACCCCGGCCAGGGCATCGTGCAGTCGGCCGACCAGGACCGGGACCTCGCCCAGTGGATGGGAGTCGATCCGCACTCCACGGTCGAGCACCCCGGGCACCGCCTGCCCATCCAGGCCGTACGGATCTGGGAGGACCAACTCGCCACCCGGGGAGACGTGGTGAACGGCCACGCCCGCCTCCGCCTCGGCCGGAACGGCGAACTCCTCGCCGAGATCCAGAGGCCGGCCGAGGAGGGCAGAGAAACGCCGCCCCCACTGTGGGTGGCGTGCGACGGTACCCCGAGCATCGCCACCGGTCTGACCCCCGAGGTCGTACCCGGCATGCCACGCGGAGAGCACGCCGTGGAGAGCCGCGGCGAGGCCGTACGGCTGATCAGTGACCGGTTGCGGGAGTTGGCTCAGCGGGGTCTGGCGGGGGCAGACGAGCTGCGGGCCTGGCTGACCCAGGCCGAGCGCGGCGGCGCGGACGCCCGTACCGTGCTCGGCGTTCTGAAGTCGTCCCCGCTACTGGACGCCCTCACCACCGGCCTCGGCCCCGACAAGGCCCGCATGGGCAACTGCTTCGGCGCCCTCGACTCGACCGCGAAGTGGGAGACGGCACGGGAGGAGGCACCGGGCCGCGCGCTGCTCGGCGACGAGGTCGCCGAGAACCGCTTCGACGCGCGTCAGGCGAAGGACTGGGTCGTCGCGGGCTCCGGCGGCACCGGAGTCGCCAACGCCGAGATCATCCTCACGCAGAACCCGGACGCCCACGTCACGATCATCGGCTCGGCGCCGCCGCCGGCGCTGCAGCACCAGGTCCAGTTCCCGGCCATGGAGAAGATGTACGGCCACGGCGAGAACGGGCAGAAGCGCCTGACCTTCATCGAGGCGCGAGTGGGCGCCATCGAGACGTATCGGGACGAGAAGTCCGGCGAGACCCGCTTCCAGGTCCCCTACGAGGAAGGGGAGGGGGAGAACAGGCAACGGAAGGTGCTCCAAGCGCAGGGCTACGTCACCAGCCTCGGCCGCACCAACCCCCTCCCGCCCGCCCTCCAAGTCCTGGCCGACGAAGTGCGTGACCGGGGCGGGCAGATCTCCGGTGACCTGCAGTTCGACAAGGACGACCAGTACATCGGCTACGGCCTCACCTTCACCGTCGACGGCAAGGAACACCGGGTCGACGTGGACGGCGCGGCCTCCTGGCAGCTGCCGCGCGAGATCTTCGCCCCGGAGTCAGGCCTCCAGCGGCAGCTGAACGAGATGGGCGCCCGAGGCCTCCCCGCCGAGACCGGCAACGCCGCCCCCGGCTTCGCCCCCGTCGCCCGGCAGAGCGCCCTGCGCGCACGGGCCGTGGCGGCGCTGCAGGCGGGCGACGAGAGCGCCGTGCAACGGAGGTCGACGATCCCGGAACGCTGGCGCCGCCCGGACCTCACCCCGGAAACGGCCGCGGAGACGAAGACAGAGACGGAAACACCGGGCGGGGGCCCCGCGAACACCGCCCCACCGCAGAAGGAGACCCAACCGCAGCAACAGCCCCCCAACGCCGAGCGGACCCCGAGCCCTCCCGCCCCTACCAAGCCCGCGCCCGACACCCCCCTCTGGGAAGTCGGCATGCCCCGGCGCGGCACCCCCCGCGCACCGCGCCCCACCACCCAGCAACCCCAGCAACCCCAGCAACTGCCCCTCGGCCACGAGCGCCCCAACCCGGGGCTCGGCATAAACGACTGACCCGCCCGACCGAGGACACCGCTCGGCCGGGACCGACAATCAGCCCCGCCTCGGCCCCGTGATCGCCTCTCCGATGACGAAGCCCTTGGCGGGCCCTTCGGGGATGACGACCTCCGTGTCGTACGCAAACCGCCGGGTGTCCGCCCAGTCGGCCGCCTCCGGGCGCGGTCCGGTGAAGAGCGTGACGGCGCCCTCACCGTCGTAGTCATCGATGACGACGTACACCGGAATTCCGGCGCGGGCGTACTCACGTCGCTTCTTCACCCGGTCCCGGTCCTGGTTGCGCTCCCCCGGGGAGACGACTTCGACGATGAGGTGCACGGATTCGGCGGTCACGCCCAAGTCGTCCTCGTCCTCGTCACCGCACGGCTCCGTGTCCTCCGGAGCGACGAAGGCATCCGGGATCCACGCCTTACTGTCGTGGATCACGTTCCCGCCCTGGTAGCAGGTGTAGTCGCCGCCGTCCAGAAACCTGTCCAGAGCCCGTCGCAGACGATTGGCGATCAGGCCGTGCGAACGGCGCGTGGTGGGCGACAACTCGATGGCTCCCTCGATGATCTCAGCGCGGTAGCCCTCGGGCGGATCCATGGCCTTCCACACCTGCCACAAGGCCTCGCTCAGGCTGGGTCCATTCGCGAATTCGGCCCCGGTCTCGGACATGATCTCGGGCCTCTCGTGAGCACAGCAACGCCGCCACGCTAAGCGGCCACACAAGCTCACCTGCGAAAACACCCTCGCTTCACTCGAACTGGTGACGCAGAATCGACCCGCCCCGCACGCCCCGGATCGAACCACACCCCCTGCGCTGCCCCCCTGTCTCTCCTGCCCCATCCACCCCGTACAACCATTCCCCCACCTCGAACGTCTGATCGTCACCGGCGGCCCCCGCCGGTGACGATCGGCATCACGCCCTGAAGGACCCCATGACCTCAGCCAGACGCTCGACGGCGGCCGCAGCCACCGCCGTCGTTCTCGCCACCACGGGCGGTCTCCTCGCCGCGGCCGCCGCGCCCGCGGCCGCCGCCGTGACCTGCGCCTCCCCCGTCTTCAAGCGCCAGCTCTTCGCCAACACCACCTTCTCCGGCACGCCGAAGAAGACGGACTGCGACAGCGCGATCGACCAAAACTGGGGCACCGGCGCCCCCGCCTCCGGCCTCCCGTCCAACAACTTCGGCGTCCGCTGGAGCGTGACCCGCGACTTCGGCTCCGGCGGCCCGTTCACGTTCTCCGCCTCCGGCCTCGACGGCATCCGCGTCTACCTCGACGGCACCCGCAAGGTCGACCTCTGGAAGAACGTGTCGTCGACCGTCTCCAAGACCGTCAACGTCACCATCCCCTCCGGCAAGCACACCCTCCGCGTCGACTACGTCAACTGGACCGGCTTCGCCAAGGTCAAGTTCACCTACACGCCCCGCACCTCGGCCACCGTCGACGCGGTCGCCCCGCTGACACCGACGGGCCTCGCCGTGGCGTACGACAAGGCCACCGGCAGGGCCAAGCTGACCTGGGCGAAGAACAAGGAGATGGACCTCCGCGGCTACCGCGTGTACCGCCGTGGGGAGGGCGCGTCCTTCGCCGAGCCGATGGTGACGACCACGGGGACGTCGTACACGGACGCCACCCTCCCGGTCACCGGCGCGATGTACCACTACGAACTCCGCGCCCTCGACCAGGCCGGGAACGAGTCGAAGGGCACCGCCGACAAGGCCGTCACCACCGTCGACCGGGTCGCGCCCGGCGTTCCCCAGGGAGTGGACGTCACCGACGCCTCCGAGGCCGGCGGCATCCGCGTCGGCTGGGCGGCGGTCGCGGGAGCGTCGTCGTACCGGGTCCACCGGGCGGCGAGCGCCGACGGCACCTACACCCGGGTCGGCACCACGGACCAGCTCTCCTACCGGGACGCGACCGCCGAGGTCGACGTCACCTACCACTACCGGGTGACCGCCGTCGACGCCGCGGGCAACGAGTCCGCGCGGTCCGCCGCCGTCAGCGGGCGGCGCCGGGACGACACCCCGCCCTCCGCCGTCACGGGGCTGACCGCCACGCCGACCGAGTACGGCTTCGAGCTGAACTGGGACGCCAATCCGACGCCCGACCTGGCCCGTTACGTCGTCTACGGCGGCGAACTCGTCGGTGACGAGGAGGAGCGGATGTGCTACGCGGGCGAGGTGGAGTGGCTGTCGGCCGACACGACCTCGTACCAGTACCAGACCGTCCCGGACGGCGAGGAGCGCTGCTTCTTCATCGACGCCGTCGACGACGACTGGAACTCCCACTACGAGTGGACCCGCGAGCCGAACGTCGTGATCGCGACCGAGCTGGACACGCCGAGCGAGCCGACAGCCGAGTCCTCCTCCTGAAGGGAGTTGAGCGGTTCCGGACCAGGGGCAACCTCGTAGGACGTATCGGCCGTCCTACGAGGTGACGTACCGACCACTCGTCGGCCCCCGCCCAGGGAAGGACCACCACATGGCGAAGGACCCCGCCCCCCAGGCCGAGCCGGTCGTGGAAGCCCTCGTGGAGGACGACCTGTTCGGTGAGATCTCCGTGCGGCTGGACGTCGTACGCGGCGAAGTCGTCGTGGCGGGGGAGCGGGTGCCCCGGATCGAGATACGGCGGGCCGAGGGGACCGGGATGGAGGAGCACATCCCGGTCGGGACGCGGGACGGCGCCCTGCTCACCCTCACCGTCGACGGCACGGACGCCGTCATCGAGCCCGCCAAGGGCCGGCTGACCCGGCGTTCGTTCCGCGTCGACGTCCGGTACGGGGAGCACTCCTGGCGTCTGGTCCCCAACTCCACGGACGACAGCGGCCTGTTCCGTGACGGGACGGAGCACATCGGGGACTTCTCCTCCGAGGGCGACGGCAGGGTCGTCGGGGAGTGGCGCGAGGACGCCGAGCCGCAGGCCCTGGACGCCGCCTTCGGCTACGCCCTCGCCGCCGCGTTCGGCACGGGCGCCGACGCCACGTGGATGCTCACCGCCGGGGCGGTCGGCGAGTTCTTCGTCTGACAGCCGTACCCCGCTCCGCCACCCGTACGACGCGAAGGGCCCCGCCGGTACCGGAAAGTACCGACGGGGCCCTTCGCTCGCCGCGTCCCGTCAGTCCGACGGCTGCCGCCCCTTGGGCCGCCACACCACCAACGCGCTGCTCTGCTGCATCTCCTGATACGGCACCAGATCGCGCCGGTACGACGCGTGGACCGCGGCCTCGCGCTGGCGCATCGTCGCGGCGGCGCCGTCGAGGGCCGCCTCCATCTCCGCCACCCTCGCCTGCAGCGCGGCGACCTGGTTCTCCAGCTCGATGATGCGCTTGATGCCGGCCAGGTTGATGCCCTCGTCCTGCGACAACTGCTGGACCGTGCGCAGCAGTTCGATGTCACGGGCCGAGTAGCGACGGCCCCGCCCGGCGGTGCGGTCCGGGGAGACCAGGCCGAGACGGTCGTACTGGCGCAGGGTCTGCGGGTGCAGACCGGAGAGCTGGGCGGCCACCGAGATGACGTACACCGGTGTCTCTTCCGTCAGCTCATAGGGGTTTCGACGGCGGCCGTCCATCACATTCATGCTCCCTTCGCGGCCTGGAACAGCTCCGCCCGCGGGTCCTCGCCCGCGGTCGCCTCGCGATACGCCTCCAGGGCGTCACGAGCCTTCCCCGACAGGTCCTTCGGGACACTCACCTCGACGGTGATCAGCAGGTCCCCTCGGGTGCCGTCCTTGCGGAAGGCGCCCTTGCCCCGGGCTCGCATCGTACGGCCGTTCGGGGTGCCCGGAGGCAGTTTCAGGGTGACCGGCGGTCCGCCCAGGGTCGGGACCCGGACCTCGCCGCCGAGCGCGGCCTCGGTGAACGTCACCGGCACGGTCACCGTGAGGTTGTCCTCCTTGCGGCCGAACACCGGGTGCGCGTCGACGTGCACGACCACGTACAGGTCGCCCGCCGGGCCGCCCCGCTCACCGGGCGCGCCCTTGCCGCGCAGCCGGATCCGCTGGCCGTCGGAGACGCCCGCCGGGATGCGGACCTGCATGGTGCGGGACGACTTGGCGCGGCCGGAGCCCTTGCATATGTCGCAGGGGTGCTCGGCGATCAGGCCCCGCCCCTTGCAGTCCGGGCAGGGGTCGGTCAGGGAGAAGCCGCCGCCGGAGCCCCGCGCGACCTGGCCGGTGCCGACGCACGTCGGGCACACACGGGGGGTGCCGTTGGCGTCGCCGGTGCCCGAACAGGCCTTGCAGGGCGACTGCGAGGACATCCTGAGCGGTACGGTCGCGCCCTCGATGGCCTCGGTGAAGCTCAGCGTGACCTCGGACTCGATGTCCTGGCCGCGGCGGGGCTGCACCCGTGTGGTGCCGGAGCTGCCCCGGTTGAACAGGCCCCCGAAGACATCGCCGAGCCCCCCGCCGAAGCCGCCCGCCCCCTGGCCGCCCTGGGCGCCGCCTCCGAAGAGGTCGCCCAGGTCGAAGTTGAACTGGCCGCCGCCGGCGCCGGGTCCGGGGCGGAAGCCGCCGTTGCCGAAGAGGGCGCGGGCCTCGTCGTACTCCTTGCGCTTCTTGGGGTCACCGAGGATGTCGTTGGCCTCGGAGATCTCCTTGAAGCGCTCCTCGGCCTTGACGTTCCCCTTGTTGGCGTCCGGGTGGTACTCGCGGGCGAGCTTGCGGTACGCCTTCTTGATCTCGGCCTCGGTGGCGTCCTTGGGGACGCCGAGGACCTTGTAGTAGTCCTTCTCGATGAAGTCCTTGGTGCTCATCCGCGACGTCCCTCCTTCCACTCACCGTGCACATCACCGTGTACGCCGTCGGCGTCAGCCCTCTTCCGGGCCACCGCTCTCCTTGTCGTCGGCACCGGAGGCACCCTCCGCGGTCTCCGAGGAGTCCGCCTTGACCGTCTGTGCCCCCGGCTGGGGCTCGGCCACGGCCACCCGCGCGGGGCGGATGGTGCGCTCGCCGATGCGATACCCCGGCTGGAGAATCGCCACGCACGTCGTCTCGGTGACGTCGGGCGCGTAACTGTGCATCAGGGCCTCGTGGATCGTCGGGTCGAAGGGCTCGCCCTCCTTGCCGAACTGCTGCAGGCCCATCTTCGCCGCGACGGTCTCGAGCGACTCGGCGACGGACTTGAAGCCGCCGACGAGTTCGCCGTGCTCCCGTGCGCGGCCGATGTCGTCGAGCACGGGCAGGAGCTCGGTCAGGAGGTTCGCGATGGCGATCTCCTTGACCTGGATACGGTCGCGCTCGACCCGGCGGCGGTAGTTCTGGTACTCGGCCTGGAGCCGCTGGAGGTCGGCCGTGCGCTCACCGAGCGCCGTACGCACCTGGTCCAGCTGGGCCGTCAGACCGGCGACCTGGGCCGCTGCTGCCGCGTCCCCGGCCGGGGCCGCCCCCTCCTGGGGGGCGGCCTTCGGCTCGGCGTCCTCGGAGCCGGAGGGGACGTCGGGCTGCTGCGGCTGAGCCGACTGCGGCTGCTGCTCGTCGAAGCCCGGGGTCTCCTCCGTCACGCGGCACCGTCCTTCCGGTCCTCGTCGACGATCTCGGCGTCGACGACGTCGTCGTCAGCGGCCTTGGCCCCACCGTCGGCGGCGCCCTCCGGCCCGCCCGCGGCCTGCGCGGCCTGGGCGTCCGCGTACAGGGCCTGGCCGAGCTTCTGCGAGACGGCGGCGACCTTCTCGGTGGCCGTGCGGATCTCGGCGGTGTCCTCGCCCTTGAGCGCGGCCTTCAGCTCCTCGACGGAGGCCTCGACCTCGGTCTTGATGTCACCGGGGACCTTGTCCTCGTTGTCCTTGAGGAACTTCTCGGTCTGGTAGACGAGCTGCTCGCCCTGGTTGCGGGACTCGGCGGCCTCGCGGCGGCGGTGGTCCTCCTCCGCGTACTGCTCGGCCTCCTGGCGCATCCGGTCGACCTCGTCCTTCGGCAGCGAGGAGCCGCCGGTGACGGTCATCTTCTGCTCCTTGCCCGTGCCGAGGTCCTTCGCGGTCACGTGCATGATGCCGTTGGCGTCGATGTCGAAGGAGACCTCGATCTGCGGGACGCCGCGGGGCGCCGGCGGCAGACCGGTCAGCTCGAACATCCCGAGCTTCTTGTTGTACGCCGCGATCTCGCGCTCGCCCTGGTAGACCTGGATCTGCACGGACGGCTGGTTGTCCTCGGCGGTGGTGAAGATCTCGGACCGCTTGGTCGGGATCGTCGTGTTCCGCTCGATGAGCTTGGTCATGATGCCGCCCTTGGTCTCGATACCGAGGGACAGCGGGGTGACGTCGAGGAGCAGGACGTCCTTGACCTCACCCTTGAGGACACCGGCCTGGAGCGAGGCGCCGATGGCGACGACCTCGTCCGGGTTCACACCCTTGTTGGCCTCCTTGCCGCCGGTCAGCTCCTTGACGAGCTCGGCGACGGCGGGCATACGGGTGGAGCCACCGACGAGAACGACGTGGTCGATCTCGGAGAGGGCGATCCCGGCGTCCTTGATGACGTTGTGGAACGGCGTCTTGCAGCGCTCCAGCAGGTCGGCCGTCAGCTGCTGGAACTGGGCTCGGGTGAGCTTCTCGTCCAGGTGCAGCGGGCCCTCGGCGGAGGCGGTGATGTAGGGCAGGTTGATCGAGGTCTCCGTGGAGGAGGACAGCTCGATCTTCGCCTTCTCGGCGGCCTCGCGCAGACGCTGCAGCGCCATCTTGTCCTTGGCGAGGTCCACGCCGTGGCCGGCGCGGAACTGCTGCACCAGGTAGTCGACGACGCGCTGGTCCCAGTCGTCACCGCCGAGGTGGTTGTCGCCGTTGGTGGCCTTCACCTCGACGACGCCGTCACCGATCTCCAGGAGCGACACGTCGAAGGTGCCGCCACCGAGGTCGAAGACGAGGATCGTCTGGTCGTCCTTGTCCAGGCCGTAGGCGAGGGCGGCGGCGGTGGGCTCGTTGACGATGCGCAGGACGTTGAGGCCCGCGATCTCACCGGCCTCCTTGGTGGCCTGCCGCTCGGAGTCGTTGAAGTAGGCCGGGACGGTGATGACCGCGTCCGTGACCTTCTCGCCCAGGTACGCCTCGGCGTCCCGCTTCAGCTTCTGCAGGATGAAGGCGGACATCTGCTGCGGGTTGAACGGCTTCCCGTCCAGCTCGACCTTCCAGTCGGTACCCATGTGCCGCTTCACGGACCGGATGGTCCGGTCCACGTTCGTGACCGCCTGGCGCTTCGCGACCTCGCCTACCAGCACTTCACCGTTCTTCGCGAAGGCGACGACGGACGGCGTGGTCCTGGCACCCTCGGCGTTGGTGATGACGGTGGGCTCGCCGCCCTCCAGAACGCTGACGACGGAGTTAGTCGTGCCCAGGTCGATGCCGACCGCACGTGCCATTTCGATTCCTCCAGCTGACTTGAGTGGAACGGACTCAAGCATGCACGACACCCACCGCCGGGTCAACAGAGCTGAGTCGAGGAGGCTCAACTCTTATGTTTTCCTTATACGCAAGAACCCCCTGACCTGCGAAGAATCCCCACCTGGGAGCCGAATGAAAGGCCCACACGGGGGTGATCGTCGGACCGGCCCGACGACTCGGCGGACCTGCGGCAGGGACAGGGCGGGCCCGGGGGCCGGGGGCGCCGCCGCCAGGAAGGGGGGCGAGGCAGGCCGGTCATTCGCCGGAACAGGCCGCCGCGTGCCGGTCGGCCAGACCGGACGCCCCTCGGCGCAGGCCAGGCACAGGTAGGAGGGGTGCCCGGAGGACAACCACACCGGTGCGTCCCTGCGGCTCAGCCGGCCTGCCGTGCGGGCCGGGCGGCTGCGGCATGACGCGGCGGACAGCCCCCAGAGCGGGTCGCGCTGCGGGGGGCTCAACGCGTCCGCGCACGCCGGGCTCCGGTGAGCGCGGGCCCGGTCACGCGCACGGGAACGACAGCGCCTCGAGGACGGCCACATCGGCGTGGCTCGGCGGCTCAGCCGACCTGCGGACGGGACCGGGGCGCGCGGCAGGGCGGACCGGGGGCCGGGGTCGCACCCACCGGGGGTGGGACGGCGACGGTGGAGACGCGGTGACGCCGTCGGCGTGGGCCGGGCGGCGGGAAGGGGGCGTATGGAAGGGGCGGGTCCGAGGGGACGCGGCGGACGGCCACCAGAGCGGGCCAGGCTGCCGGGGGCAGGCCGCACCCCGTCCCGTACAGGCCCGACGCCGGTCGGCGCGGACCGGCCACGAGGAACGAAGAGCGCCCCGAGAACAGCCACGCTGGCGGGGGCCCGGCAGATCAGCCCACCTGTGGGCGGGACCGGGGCGTGCGGAAGGACGGCGAGCCCGGGGGCGCGGGAGCGCGGCCGCCGGGAATGGGGCGGGCGACGGTGGCGGGGACACGGTGGGCGCCCGTCGGAGCAGGGCGGGCGGCCGGGGGAACCGGGCGGGCTGCGGTGGAGGTAGGGCGCATGCCCGTTCGTGCAGGGCGTACGCCCGTCGGAACAGGTCGGCGCACTCCCGTCGGAACAGGTCGGCGTGCGCCCGTCGGAACAGGGTGGAGGCCGGTCGGGGAGGGGCGGGGCGCGCCCACAGGGACGCAGAGCGCCCCGAGGACGATCACGCCGGCGGCGCCCGACACCCACAGCGCGCTGCGCGGCTCCGTCCACAGCATGTGGATGGCGAGGCCGACGCCGGACGCACCGGCCGCGCACACTCCCAGCACGACCACCACCCCCGGCGGCGCGAGGCCGACCCGTCGCAGCCGGTGCGCGAGATGGTCGGGCCCACCACGCCACAGCTCCCGCCCCGCCAGCTTCCGCGACACCAGGACGAGCACCGCGTCGGCGGTGGCCACGGCCGTGAGGGCGAAGGGCGCGCCGACCCCGGCCCCGTACCCGACGGCGTAGACGTGCAGCACACCACCCGCGAGCAGGAACCCGACGAAGAGGGCGCCGCAGGTGCCGAGCACGACCCGCGCGGGCGGCCAGTTGTGCATCAGGAACCCGGTGAGCGCGGCCGCCAGCACACTGAACAGCGCCGCCAGACCGTCCATGACCTCGGCCGCCGCACACCCGCTCAGCGCGAACGCGGTCACCGCACCGACGACCCCGAGCACCCCGTCGGAACGCCCCATCCCCTTGAACCCGTGCACCACGAAGACGATCCAGACCGCCCCCAACAACCCGCCGAACACGCCGAGTTCGCGATACGGCACGACCAGCGCGGCGGCGACCACGATGCCGGCCGTCCGCACCACCACGGGCATCCGCCACACATCGCCGACCAGCCCGAGCACCCCCAGCCCGGCCCCGACGACGACCAGCCACCCGGCCTCACGTTCCAGCGGAGCGACCCCGCTCCACTCCCCCACCCACGCCACGCCCCCGACCCCGGCCATCACCGCGACACCCCCGAGCAGGGGCACCCCGCGACCCCGCCGCCGCTCCACGATCCCCCACCGCAGCGCGGGCACACGTACGGCCGCCGACAGCACGGCGGTCAGCAACAGGGCGGAGGCGGCGGCAAGGATTCCGTACAGCACGGATCCAAGTTAGGCGCGAATGTCACAATTTCTCATGAATAACACGATCGTTTTGAAATGGCGCGATCACCCGAAGCCACCCCACGGCCACACTCAGGCAACCCTCAGCGACGCAGATCACCGCCCTCCTGGCTACAGTGCGGCTGAAGAACTGGGTAGTCTCAGACGGACTGCATAAGTTACCGCTTAGTAATGATCTCCGAGGCGCCCGGCAGGCACCCCGGAGGAAAACCCTCGCAGGCCCGAGGAGCCCCCAAATGCAACTCGCCGCGATCATCGTGTCGTTGGTCCTGACCGTGGTCGGCGTTGCGCTCATCACCCGAGCCGTGGCGCAGATCTACCGGTTCGTGAAGCTCGGTCAGCCGGTACCGGCGGGCAGCCGTACCGACAACCCGAGGGCGCGCACGATCACCCTGGTCAAGGAGTTCCTCGGCCACACCCGGATGAACCGGTGGGGGATCGTCGGCTTCGCGCACTGGTTCGTCGCGATCGGCTTCCTGACGCTGCCGCCGACCCTCGCCCAGGCGTACGGCCAGCTGTTCCAGGCGGACTGGACGCTGCCGGTCATCGGCGGCTTCCTGCCGTTCGAGATGTACATCGAGTTCATCGGTGTGATGACGATCCTCGGCATCCTCGTCCTGATGGCCATCCGGCTGCTCAACCTGCCCTCCCGCGCCGGCCGCAAGTCACGCTTCGCGGGCTCCAAGGCCTGGCAGGCGTACTTCGTCGAGTACGTCATCCTCACCATCGGCCTGGCGATCTACACCCTGCGCGGTCTCGAGGGCGCCATCCACCACGTGGACCACTACGAGGCCGGGTACTTCGCCTCGTACCCGCTGGTCCTGGCCTTCAAGGACCTCGATCCGAGCACCCTGCAGAACCTGATCTACTTCGTCGCGATGATCAAGATCGGCACCTCGCTGATCTGGATGATCACGGTCTCGCTGAACACCAACATGGGTGTCGCCTGGCACCGCTTCCTCGGCTTCCCGAACATCTGGTTCAAGCGCAACGCCGATGGTGCGACGGCGCTGGGTGGCCTTCAGCCGATGACCTCCGGCGGCAAGCCGATCGACTTCACCGACCCGGGTGACGACGACGTCTTCGGTGTCAGCCAGGTGGAGCAGTTCTCCTGGAAGGGCATCCTCGACTTCTCGACCTGCACCGAGTGCGGCCGCTGCCAGTCGCAGTGCCCGGCCTGGAACACCGGCAAGCCCCTCTCCCCCAAGCTGCTGATCATGTCCCTCCGGGACCACGCGCACGCCAAGGCCCCCTACCTGCTCGCCGGCGGCGGCAAGACCATGGAGGGCGAGGAGAAGGCGAGCGAGGAGCAGCTCAAGGACGTCCCGGCCGCCGCCCTCGCCGAGGCCGAGCGCCCGCTGATCGGCACCGTCGAGGAGAACGGCGTCATCGACCCCGACGTCCTCTGGTCCTGCACCACCTGCGGCGCCTGTGTCGAGCAGTGCCCCGTCGACATCGAGCACGTCGACCACATCGTCGACATGCGCCGCTACCAGGTGATGATCGAGTCCGCGTTCCCGTCCGAGGCGGGCACGATGCTCAAGAACCTGGAGAAGAAGGGCAACCCCTGGGGCCTGGCGAAGAAGCAGCGCCTGGAGTGGCTCAAGGAGGTCGAGTTCGAGGTCCCGGTCGTCGGCAAGGACATCGAGGACCTGTCCGAGGTCGAGTACCTGTACTGGGTCGGCTGCGCCGGCGCCCTCGAAGACCGCGCCAAGAAGACCACGAAGGCCTTCGCGGAGCTGCTCCACATGGCGGGCGTCAAGTTCGCCATCATGGGCGGCGACGAGAAGTGCACCGGTGACTCCGCCCGCCGCCTCGGCAACGAGCCCCTCTTCCAGGAGCTCGGCATGGAGAACGTCGCCGCGCTGAACATGGCGTTCGGCGAGAAGATGGACGAGGACGGCAAGGTCACCGCCGAGACCAGGAAGCCGAAGTCGGCGAAGAAGATCGTCGCCACCTGCCCGCACTGCCTCAACACCCTCGGCAACGAGTACCCGCAGCTCGGCGGCGACTACGAGGTCATCCACCACACCCAGCTGCTCCAGCACCTGATCGACGAGGGCAAGCTGATCCCGGTGACCCCGGTCGAGGGCCTGATCACCTACCACGACCCCTGCTACCTGGGCCGTCACAACAAGATCTACACGCCCCCGCGCGAGATCATGACCGCCGTCCCGGGCCTGCGTCAGCAGGAGATGCACCGCCACAAGGAGCGCGGCTTCTGCTGTGGCGCCGGTGGTGCGCGGATGTGGATGGAGGAGCGGATCGGCAAGCGCATCAACAACGAGCGCGTCGACGAGGCCCTGTCCCTGAACCCGGACATCGTCTCCACGGCCTGCCCGTTCTGCCTCGTCATGCTGACCGACTCGGTCAACGGCAAGAAGAACGAGGGCAAGGCGAAGGAGTCCATCACCGTCGTGGACGTCGCCCAGCTCCTCCTGGAGTCCGTCAAGACCCCGGTTCCGGACGAGGACGAGCCCCCGGCGGGCACGACGGAGACGGAGAGCGAGCCGGAGCCGCAGCCGGTGAAGTGACCCGGGTCCGGCCGCCGAGGCCGTGCCGTTCGACGCCCCCAGGTCCCGCCCGGACCCGGGGGCGTCGCTCATTTCACCGGAAGGCGATCCTCGACCGCCGACGGCAGCTCCTCGCCCTGGCGCACCATGAAGAACGTCTCGTCGTCCAGTGAACGGCGGACCCCGATGGCATCGGCGGTGTCCAGCCCGTCGATCGCGTACGCCTCGAACGCGTCGTCAGGCTCGGGCGGGGCCTCGCCGTCGTCGGGGGTGTCGTCGCAGTACGCCGTACGGGCGGTGCCCACCTCGGCGCCGAGCTCGAACTCCATGTTGGCCAGTTGGCGGTAGTCGCGCCCGCCGTACTCCACCACGAACGCGCACGACGCCTGGGAGTCGCCGCCCCCGCTCACCGCCGCACAGCCGACGGCGAGCGGGGTCGTCACCAGAACGGCCAGGGCGGCCCGCACGCGGGATCCGATCATCGTCACGTCACGTCCTTGTCAGCGGCCCTCGTCAGGGGTCCTGCTCAGGGGTCCTGGTCAGGGGCCCTGACCAGTGGTCCTGCTCAGCGGTCCTACGCACCCCAGACGCACGACCCCCGCCGAACGTTCGGCCCACCCGCCGACCGCCCACACGCAACAGGCGTACTGATCTAAGAGCTCCCCCACGCCCCACCCGTTCCACCGGCCCCAGAAAATCTCCGAATTCCCTGGAGCCCCGTACAACCCTCCCCCACTCCCATCGGTCTCCTGTTCGCCAACCTCCCGTGAACTCCCGGACAACTCCGGGCGAACACGAACAGGAAGGGCACCCCATTGGCTGCGGACGTCTGCCAGACGTCCGCATGCAGCAGGAGATCCCGCATGCACAAGCACCTGCGACTCGCCCTCGCGACGGCCTCCGCGGCCGCGCTGACCGGCGGTCTGCTCACCTTCTCGGCCGCGACGGCGACGGCGGCCGACTCGGTCCACCAGCCCACGGCCGACTTCAACAACGACGGCTTCGGTGATGTCGCGTACTCGGCCGGCAACGCGACCGTCGGCGGCAAGAAGGGCGCCGGTCAGATCGTCGCCCTGTACGGCTCGGCGAGCGGTGTGACCTCGACGAAGCGCACCACGATCAGCCAGAACACCACCGGCGTCCCCGGCAGCGCCGAGACCGACGACGCCTTCGGCTGGGTCAGCGCGTACGGCGACTACAACGGCGACGGCTACGACGACCTGGCCGTGTCCGCACAGGCCGAGGACGTCGACGGCGACGTCGACGGCGGCACGGTCGTCATCGTCTGGGGCTCGGCGAAGGGCCTGTCCGGCGCCACCACCCTCAAGGACCCGGCGGTCTCCTCGCACGACTGGTGGGGCACCGCGCTGGCCTCCGGCGACTTCGACGGCGACGGCAAGGAGGATCTCGCGGTCGGCTCCTCGTCGAACCGGGTGTACGTCTTCAAGGGCGGCATCAGCAAGTCCGGCACGTACGGCGGCCGCTACAGCTTCACCACCCACATCCTCTCCGGCAAGGGCACCGGCACGCTGGTGCTCACCGCGGGCGACGTCAACGGCGACAAGCGGACCGACCTCGTCGTCGACGGCTTCGAGACCGACAGCGACTGGGGTTACAACACCAACTGGTACGTGCCCGGCACCGCCTCCGGTCTCAGCTCGGCGGGGGCGAAGGAGCTGAAGCGCGGCATCATCACCGGCATCGGCGACATCAACGGCGACGGCTTCGGCGACATCGTCACCGGCCAGGACTGGGACCCGTCGAAGGACGGCAGCGAGCCCTCCGTGCCCGAGTCGTCCACCGGCGGCAAGGTGCACGTCGTCTACGGCACCGCCGACGGCCCGGGGACCACGGTCGCGGTCACCCAGGACAGCGGCAACGTGCCCGGCGGCTCCGAGCGCGGCGACTGGTTCGGCAGCGAGCTGTCCCTCGGCGACATCAACGGCGACGGCAAGACCGACCTGGTGGTCGGCTCCCCCGGCGAGAACCTCGGCGGTGTCGTCAACACCGGCGCGGTGACCGTCCTGTACGGCGCGGAGTCCGGTCTGAACACCACCTCCGGCTACCAGTACTTCGCCCAGTCGACGGCCGGTGTCCCCGGCTCGGACGAGACGGACGACCGCTTCGGCAGCGACGTGAAGCTCACCGACGTCAACGGCGACGGCAAGGCGGACCTGACGGCCGGCGCGTACGGCGAGAACGACTTCAACGGCTCCGTGGTCTACCTGCCCTCCGACGGCACGAAGATCACCACGACGGGCTCCCGCTCCATCGCCCCGTCCTCCGTCGGCGTCTCCACGGACGCACAGCCGGTCTTCGGCGGGAACGCGGCCAACTGACGACGGCACGACGGCCGACCGCGTCACAGGCCTCATGGGCCTCATCGGCCTCATGGGCCTCATGGGCCTCATGGGCCGGGCCCGCATCCGTATCGGATGCGGGCCCTCTCCACGAAGTGCCTCCCCCATCCCAGAAGTTCACCGAAGTCCCCTACAACCTCCCCGCCCCTCCGTTGGTCTTCTGCTCGCACACCCTTACGACGGCAGTGGGGCCCGCCCGTCCGGCGCGAACCCTCCTCCCTCCTGGAGTCCCCTTGCGCACTCGCTCCTTGTTCCTGGCCGCAGGCCTCCTCGCCTCCGGTCTGGCCCCGCTCACCCTGGCCACGCCCGCCGCCGCGGCGCCGGCCAAGCACGCGGACGACTTCAACGGTGACGGCCATCGCGACTACGCGGTCTTCTCGTACGGCACCGACACCCGCTTCAGCGAGGGCGGCGGTGTCCTCGTCACCTTCGGTACGGCGAACGGCCCCGGCACGAAGACCCAGTTCGTCGACCAGGCGAGCGCGGGCGTCCCGGGCGCGGACGAGGCGGAGGACTTCTTCGGCGAGTTCCGCGCGGCCGCCGACTTCAACCAGGACGGCTACGGCGACCTCGCGGTCTCCGCCAACGGCGAGGACGTGGGCAGCGCCAGGAACAACGGCACGGTCACCGTCCTCTGGGGCGGCAAGAACGGCCTCTCCGGCGGCACCACCGTCCCGAACAAGGGTGCGAAGGGCTCCTCCGGCGAGGCCGTCGACTTCGCCACCGGCGACTTCAACGGCGACGCCAAGCCGGACCTGGCCCTCGTCCGCGCCGGCAAGACGTACGTCTACCGGGGCTCGATCAACAAGTCGGGCGTGAAGGGCTCGGTGACGGTCCTGGACAAGTCGACGCCCTTCTACTCCACGGCCCTGATCTCCGGCAAGGTGAACAAGGACGGCAAGACCGACCTGGTCGTCATCGGCGACGTCGTCACCGACACCACCCTCGCCTCCGACGCCTGGTTCGTCTCCGGCGGCAAGACCAAGCTCTACCCGGGCAAGACCCTCCGCATCGAGTCCGTGAAGGCCAACGGCGGCCAGGCCGAGCGCGGTGGCGACGGCGTCATCAACGACTTCGACAAGGACGGCTACGGCGACATCGCCATCGGCACACCGATCTACGACAAGGTCAAGGGCCGCGTGACGGTCTGGTACGGCGGGGCGTCGGGCCCCTCCGAGTCGGCCCGCTTCACCCAGTCCACGTCCGGCGTCGCCGACACCCCGGAGACGTACGACGCCTTCGGCGACACGGTGTCCGCCGGCGACATCAACGGCGACGGTTACCGCGACCTCGCGATCGGCGCCCCCGGCGAGGGCCTGAGCGGCAAGGCCGAGGCGGGCGCCGTCCACGTCCTGTACGGCGGCAAGTCCGGCCTGACGACCAAGTCCTCCCAGTTCCTCACCCGCACCACCGCGGGCGTCCCGGGCGACCTGGCCACCGGCGAGTACTTCGGCCACACGATCCGCCTCCGCGACACCGACCGCGACGGCAAGGCCGACCTGTACGTGGTGGGCGAGAACGGTTCGGTGGTCCTGCGGGGCTCGTCGAAGGGCGTGACGACCACGGGCGCGACGGTCGTGGACGGCGACACGGTCCGGGGGATGCTGCAGTAACTTCACCGAGGTGACGTACGAGGGCGGCGAGCCCGGCGGGGGGTGGTTCGAACCACCTGACCGGGCTCTTCGCTTTCGCGGAGCAGGAGAGCGTCCGCGCGGGCGGCGAGTTCGACGCAGTCGTAGCCGGGTCCGCGCTCGCGAAGGCAGCCACTTGCGAAGATAATCAACCTATTGGATCAAAACGCCACAAACAGGGAAGGCCGGCGATCGCCATGGCCGAACACCCGAACGCAGCACTCGTCCGCAAGGGCTACGACGCCTTCACGCGCGGCGACATGGACACCCTCCGCGGCCTGATGGCCTCGGACTGCACACACCACGTCCCCGGCAGCCACCTCCTCTCGGGCGACTACAAGGGCCAGGACTCGATCATCGGCCTCTACCAGCGGCTCTTCGAGGAGACCGGGGGAACGTTCAGCGTCGGCCTGAGCCACGTCTGTGTGGACGGACGGGGCCACGCGGTCTCCGTGCACCGCTACACGGCCGAGCGGGGCGACAAGCGGATCGAACAGAACGGCTGCCTCGTCTTCCGGATCGTCGGCGACAAGTTCACGGACATCGACGAGTGCCAGGAGGACTTGGACAAGGAGAGCGACTTCTGGTCGTAGCCCTCCCGCGACCCCGCACACCCCGTACAACCCCGCACGACCTCCAGGTGTCACACAGGTGAACCAGCCACACCCCTCGACATCCGGCCACCCCACCTGGAGCCCCCGTGCACAGACGGACGTACGCCCTGGCCGCCGTCACCGCCGCCGCCACGGCCACGACGGCACTGACGCTGACTCTCGCCACCCACCCGGCAGTCGCCCAGCCCACCACCCCCGTGACCAGCGACTTCAACGCCGACGGCTACGCGGACCTCGCCGTCGGCGTCCCCGACGCCACCGTGAACGGCGGGGCGAAGGCCGGCTATGTGAACGTCGTCTGGGGCGGCGCCAAGGGCCTCGGCAGGCACGGAAGCATCCGGATCAGCCAGGCGACCGCCGAGGTCCCCGGCACCCCGGAGGCGGGCGACCGCTTCGGCGCGGCCGTGGCGCTGGAGGACCTGAGCGGTGACGGCGTGGCCGAGCTGATCGTCGGCGCGCCCGGCGAGGACGTCGACGGCCGTGGCAAGGACGCGGGCGTCGTCGTGGCGATCGGCGGCGCCGAGGGAGCCACGACGGGCCGCCCGGGCCCGGGCTCGAACGTCCTCGTCGGCCCCTCCGCCTCCGCCGCGTACGGCTGGTCCGTGGCCGCGGCCGACCTGACCGGCGACGGCGGCCGGGACGTCGTGATCGGCGGCCGGGACAAGGTGGTCCTGCGGGCCGTCGTGGACGACGGCGAGGACGTCGTCGTCACGACCGTCCTGGCCACCCCCATGGGCGGCCGCGCCCCGCTCCTCGCCACCGGCGACTTCACCGCCGACGGCACGGACGACCTGGCCCTCGCCTTCCACACGATCAACGCCCCCCACACCCGGTCGGACGTACGACTCTGGGCGTGGGACCCGGCCGAGCGCCGCATGGCCAACACCTGGAACGCGAGCAACGGCGCCGCCTCCGCGCTCGCCGTCGGCGACTTCGACGGCGACGGCCTGGACGACCTGGCGCTCGGCGAGTGCCGCGAGATCGCCGACGAGAACATCGACGACCCGTGCGGCCCGGAGTCGTACGCCGAGGGCGGCGGCATCCACCTCCTCTACGGCCACGCGACCTCCTTCGGCCACCGCACCCAGACCCTCAACCAGGACACGGTCGGCGTCCACGGCGTCGCCGAGGACGGCGACCGCTTCGGCGCCTCCCTCGCCGTACTGGACGTCAACGGCGACGGCCGCGACGACCTGATCGCCGGAGCCCCCGGCGAGGCCATCGGCACCCGCGCCTCGGCCGGCGCGGCCACGCTCCTGCTGGGCCACGCCGGCGGCATCGTCGACAAGTTCGGCGAGGCGTCCTCCGTCCCGTACCACCAGGACCGCCCCCGCGTCCCCGGCGTGGCGGAGACGAACGACGCCTTCGGCACGGCCGTCGCCACCGGCGACTACGACAGGGACGGCACTCCGGACACGGCCGTCGGCACCCCCGGCGAGAACGCGAAGTCCGGCGGCGTCTGGGTCTTCCCGAAGACCTCCGTGACGGGTTCCTACGCCCTCACCCCGAAGAGCCTCGGCCTCCCGTCCCCGTCATCGGCACTGTCGTACGGCAGGCACCTGAGCAGCCACTGACCGAGCCCCGAACAATCCCTGAGGGCCCGTGAGGACCCCTGGGGACCCCTGAGGGCCCCTGACCCGATCCCTGACGATCCCTTAGGGGATGTCACAGCTCGGCCGCAAAGCCGGGCCGGTTGGCCCCGGCCCGGCACACCGCTCGCCGGGACCAGGTACGTTCGATGACGTGGCTGGATTCAGGATCGGACGCGGCCGGGACAACGGCGCTCCTCAAGCGCGACCGCAACACCCTCCGTACGGACAGCAGGCCCCGCAGGCCGGCGGCCCGTCGTACGGCTACCCCCAGACGCCCCCGCAACCGCCGTACGGCGGCGCCCGGGGCGGCGGCCAGGGCGGCTGGCCCCAGACGCACGGCGGCGGGACCCACGGCAACCACCGGCACCCCGGGAACCACGGCGAGCCGGAGTACTTCGGCGACGACGGCACGCACCCCCACGCCGGCGGCCCGGACCCGTACGCCGCGAACAACCCGGGGCACACGCAGACGTTCGCCGTCGGCGAGGACCCGTACCACCAGAGCGAGCCCTACCGCGCGGGCCAGGCCCCGGCCGCCCCGCTCGGCCCGCGGCTGCCGTGGAAGGCCCTCCTCAAGGGCATCGTCACCAGCCCGAACCAGACGTTCATGGTGATGCGCGACTACGCGGTGTGGGGCCCCGCCCTCATCGTGTCGTTCCTGTACGGCCTGCTGGCCGTCTTCGGCTTCGACACGGCCCGCGAGGACGCGATCAACGCGACGCTCTCCAACGCCGTACCCATCGTGCTCGTCACGGGCGTGACGATGGTGCTGAGCACCTTCGTCCTGGGCGTGGTCACCCACACGCTGGCCCGCCAGCTCGGCGGTGACGGCGCCTGGCAGCCCACGGTCGGCCTCTCCATGCTGATCATGGCCCTGACGGACGCGCCCCGCCTGGTCGTGGCGATGTTCGCGGGCGGCGACGCCTCCTTCGTCCAGATCCTCGGCTGGATCACCTGGGTCGCCGCCGGCGCGCTGCTGACCCTGATGGTCTCCAGGTCCCACGACCTCCCGTGGCCGAAGGCCCTGGGCGCCTCGGCGATCCAGCTGGTGGCGATCCTGTCGCTGATCAAGCTGGGCACGTTCTAGCGCGGACAACGGATGAGGGGCTCCCGGCGGTGTGTACGCCGGGAGCCCCTCACTCATGTGACCGAGTACTCACGTAACCGAGTACTCATGTGACCGAGTACTCGGGTGACCCAGTGAGCGGGTTCTCAGGCGTCGAGAACCTGCCCGGCCCTCCTGACGACCGGCGGCTCGACGCTCCACGGGAAGTTGATCCACTCATCGGTCCGCTTCCAGACGTACTGGCACTTCACGAGAGAGTGGGACTTCTCATAGATCACGGCGGAGCGCACCTCCGCCACGGCGTCGAGGCAGAAGTCGTGGACGAGCTTGAGCGTCTTGCCCGTGTCGGCGACGTCGTCCGTGATCAGGACCTTCTTGTCGGAGAAGTCGATCGCGTTCGGGACGGGCGCGAGCATGACGGGCATGTCGAGCGTCGTGCCGACGCCGGTGTAGAACTCGACGTTCACGAGGTGGATGTTCTTGCAGTCGAGGGCGTAGGCGAGCCCGCCGGCCACGAAGACGCCGCCCCGGGCGATGGAGAGGACGATGTCGGGCTCGTACCCGTCGTCGGCGATGGTCTGCGCGAGCTCGCGGACGGCCGTGCCGAACGCCTCGTAGGTCAGGTTCTCCCGCGGCTGGGCCACGCTCACACCTGCGTCCGGTGGAAGTTGAGGAAGGACCGGGAGGCGGTCGGCCCCCGCTGCCCCTGGTAGCGGGACCCGTACCGCTCGCTGCCGTAGGGGAACTCGGCCGGCGAGCTGAGGCGGAACATGCACAGCTGCCCGATCTTCATGCCGGGCCAGAGCTTGATGGGCAGCGTCGCGAGATTCGACAGCTCGAGGGTCACGTGCCCGGAGAACCCGGGGTCGATGAACCCGGCGGTGGAGTGGGTGACGAGCCCGAGCCGCCCCAGCGAACTCTTCCCCTCGAGCCGCGAGGCGAGATCGTCGGGGAGGGTGATGACCTCGTAGGTACTGGCGAGGACGAACTCCCCGGGGTGGAGGATGAACGGCTCGTCGCCCTCCGGCTCCACGAGCCGTGTGAGATCCGCCTGTTCGATGGACGGGTCGATGTGCGGATACCGGTGGTTCTCGAACACCCGGAAGAAGCGGTCGAGGCGGACGTCGACGCTCGACGGCTGCACCATGGATTCGTCGTACGGTTCGATCCGCACCCGGCCGGCATCGATCTCGGCCCGGATGTCCTTGTCTGAGAGAAGCACGCCCCGAGGATACGCAAGACGCGCGGACCGCCCACAACCGGACGGACCCGCGCGCCTCTACGACTGCTCTTTCCTCTACGACTGCTCTGTCACTGCCTGACCATCGCTACCGCTACCGCTGCCTGGCCATGGCTACCGCTGCATCGCTACCGCTTCTCCAACGCCACGGGCACGACACTGCGCAGCCGGGCGCAGCGTGGACAGCGCATGAGCCGACCGGGGCCGAGGCGCTCGGCCTGCTGCATCGGGAACGAAGCGGTGCTGAACACGTGCCCATCGGCACAACGGACGACGGTGCGCTCCATCAAGTCCAAGAGTCCCTTCCCCAAGAGCCGCGTCTGGTTGTCGACCTACGTCGACCTGACGACGAAAGCCACATTACGGGATGATTAGGACGGCCCTCCAGGCGGCACTCCGTTCCCCTCCGAGCCCCACCCAGACCCTCTTCCGCGCCTCCACCGTACGCCCCAACTCCCGCGCCCCGCAGCCCCATCCCCACCCCGGAAACACCACCGGGCCCCACGCCTTCAGCGCGCGAGGCCCGACATGGGGTAAAGTAACGACGCGTTCCGACACCGGCACCAACCGGCGTCTTACGCGGGTGTAGTTTAATGGTAGAACATCAGCTTCCCAAGCTGAGAGCGCGAGTTCGATTCTCGTCACCCGCTCCATGATGAAACCCCAGGTCAACGGCCTGGGGTTTGTTTACTGTCTAGACCAATTCGAGGGCTCCGCGCCCTTCACGTGCGCATCGCACATCTCGACAGGAGGGGCCAAGTCCCTTGCGGGAGCGCACGCTTGGCCGCGGAGGATTCGGAAGCTCTTCGGTTGCACCATCGGCCCGACATCGTGTCACCGGGAAGCGGGCGGGCTCCGGGTGGCCGACGACGGTGAAGGCCGTGCCCTTCGGCGACCTGAGCGGTGACCGGTGCAACGACGTGCTTGTCCGCTTCAGCAGCGGGGCGTTGCGCGCCTACCGGCCCGCGTGCGGGGCGGCGGTGACCCCGTCGACCGCGTACACGTCGCTGGGCACGGGCTGGAACCAGTACAACGTGCTGACCTCGCCGGGAGACATCAGCGGTGACGGCCGGGCCGACCTGATCGCCTGCCAGTCCTCGACCGGGGGCGTCTACCTCTACAAGGCGACGAGCACGGGCAAGCTCTCCGCCAGGGTGAAGATCGGGTCCGGGTGGGCGGGCTACAAGAAGATCGTGGGTGCCGGTGACCTGAACGGCGACGGTCACGGCGATCTGCTGGCCCAGGACAGGTCGAACGAGCTGTGGCGGTACGACGGCACCGCGACGGGCACGTTCAAGAGCCGCGTGAAGGTCTTCAACGACTGGGGCTCGTCCTACAACGTCGTCGTGGGCGTGGGCGACATCACCGGTGACGGCAGGGCCGACATCGTCTCCCGTGACACCTCCGGCACCGTGTGGCGCAACAACGGCAACGGCAGGTGATCTTTCGGCAGCACTACGAAGATCGCCACCGCCTGGCAGGGTTACAAGGGCCTGTTCTGAGCCGGCCTTCACCGCTGCCCTGCGTCCGCATGCGTGCCGCCTCGTTCGTACCCATCCTCTGCAGGCCAGGCATGGCCCAAACGGAACCCGGCGCCGCAGTCGACCCGTGGCGCCCTCGCCCACAGCACGGCGCCTACGGCACCTTCGGCGACGCCGATGCCGCGATCAACGGCACCACTGCCGGGTTGCCCGGAGAGGTCCGCGACAAGGGCTTCGCCGGGTTCCACCGCGTGGAGTCCCTTCCTCGAAGGCGTGGACCTCGTTGAGCGTCCAGCCGTCGGCCAGGGCCTCGACGAGGGCGCGGTCTAAGAAGTGCACGGTGAAGCTGCCGTGCTCGTCCTGTGCGTCGGACTTGCCGCCCACGGACTTGAGTGTGCAGCGCTCCCTGGCCCAGCCGGTCGACGGATCACGACCGAGCGCATCCGTGCCCAGCGGGCAGGGCTGAACGTGGCCGCGATCGGGCCGCCGTGTCCGCCTGCGGGGGATCACGCAGCAGCCCTGCTGCGCCCCGACGACTCCTGCGCCGCGCCCCAGCACGGTGGTAAGTCCGACTTCGGCGACTCGGCCTGCGGTGGCCTCGAGCAGACCGGAATCGGACCGGGTCTCCTCATCTCCGAGTACGGGCCCCGCTGTACCGTGAAAGCATGCACGTGCGGCTCTCCCTGCTCGCGGGCACCGACAAGGGGATCACCGAGAGTGAGATCTTCCGGTTGGCCCTTCAGCACGCGGTGGCCGAGTTGGACGCGCTCGGCGGCGCCATTCATTTGCGCGGCCCGATGTCAGCCCTGCGCCTCGTGTCGTCGACCGGTCTGCCCCCAGCGCTGACTCGTCCCTGGGAAATCGTCGACCAGGAGGGACCGACGGTCCCGGCGGGTGCGGTGCGCGAGGGCCGAAGCGTGTGGGCATCGACTGAGTCCCCTGATGTTCCCGGGCCACCGGTGAGGCCGTGGCCGGGTGCGGGACTCGCTTCCGTACCGATGTTCCGTGGGGACCGTACGATCGGCGCACTCACCCTGGCGATGGGCGCCGAGGGCGAGCCGCCCCCGGGGCAGTGGGAGTTCCTGCGGAACGTGGTCGCCTGGGCCGAGGAGTGGATGCGTCAGGCACCGCCGCCCGCCTCGCTGCGGGAGACGCCGGCCGGCCATCGGCTCCGGCAGGCCCTGAAGGCCGTCACGGCCGGCACATGGGACTGGAACATCCGCACCGGCGAGCTGCTGCTGGACGAGGCGGCGATCGCCCTGTACGGCAACGACCCGGCCGGTTATGTGCCCCGGATCGAGAGCTGGATGAGGGTCATCCACCCCGACGACCTGCCGTGGACGCTGGCCGCGGCCGAGCGGGCCATCCGCGACGGCACCGTGTACGAGGCCGAGTACCGGGTGCGGCGACCGGACGGCAGCTACGGCTGGACTCAGTCCCGCGGCACGGTCGTGGAGTACGACGACGGGGTACCGGTCCGGATGGTCGGCATGGGATGGGACAGCAGCGAGTCCCGTTCCGCACGCGACGCGCTCAGCCGAGCGTTGCGCCACATGAGCGACGGTTTCCTCCTGGTGGACGACGACTGGCGGGTCACCTTCGCCAACCTGGAGGCGGAGCGCACGCTCAGCGTTCCCGAGGAGGAGCTGTTCGGACAAGTCCTGTGGGATCTGCCCGCCGTACAGCGGGTCCCCGACCTGGAGGTCCGCTGCCGGAAGGCCGCCGCCACGGCCACGCCCGACAGCCTCGACGCCCGGATAGCGGCCGGGCGCTGGCACCATCTCCGACTCGTCCCGGGGCCGGACGGGCTCACCCTCTACCTCACGGACGTCACCGAGAAGCGGCAGCGCGAGGCGGAGCTGGCCGCCACCGCCCGTACGGCCTCCGAGCGCTCGACCCGGATCGCGGAGCTGACCACGGCGCTCGCCAAGGCGACGACCTCGCGCGATGTGGTGGAGGCGGTCGCCCAGCGGGTGCTGCCGCCGTTCGGCGCCAGCGGCCTGGCCGTGGTGACCGTCGAGAGCAACCGCATGCACATCGTCGGAGCCGTGGGCTACCCCCGCTCCTTCCTCGACTCGCTCAACAGCCACCACGTGACGCCGAACGACCCGGTCGGGGAAGCGATCAACACCGGCGCGCCGCTGTTCTTCTCCTCGGTCGAGGAGTACGCCGAGCACTATCCGCAGCTCGCCCACAGACCACGGCTGGCCGGCAAACAGGCGTGGGCGTTCCTGCCGCTGACGGTGTCCGGGCGCACGTTCGCCGTCTGCTCGATCTCCTTCGACCAGCCGCGCCGCCTCGCGCACGAGGAGCGGGCGCTACTCACCGCGATCAGCGCTCTCGTGGCACACGCCCTGGAACGGGCCCGGCTCTACGACGCCGAGCACACGCGCTCCCAGGAGCTGCAACGCGGGCTGCTTCCCCAGCAGCTGCCCGACGTACCCGCGTGCACGGCCGCGGCGCGCTACCTCCCCGCCGGACAGGGCATGGACGTGGGCGGCGACTGGTACGACGTCATCCCCCTCTCCGCCGGCCGGGTCGCGCTCGTCGTCGGCGACGTAATGGGCCACGGTCTGTCCGAGGCGGCCACCATGGGCCGGCTGCGTACCGCTGTCAAAACCCTGGCAGACCTGGAGCTGCCCCCCGACGAGATCATGGGCCACCTCAACGACATCGTCAGCGGGCTCGGCCAGGACTCGTACGCCACCTGCCTGTACGCGCTCTACGACTCCACCACCGGGATCTGCACCATCGCCCGGGCCGGCCACCCGCCACCCGCCGTGGTGCGGCCCGACGGCACCGTGCGCTTCCCGGGCATGTCCCCGAACCCACCACTCGGCGCAGCCGAACCCCCGTTCGAAACAGTCGAGTTCGAGTTGCCCGACGAGAGCCTTCTCGTGCTGTACACCGACGGGCTGGTCGAGTCCCCCGACCGCGAGGTCGAGGAGGGCATGGCCGAACTGGGGCGGCTCCTGGGCACGGCCGACCGCAGGAATCTGGAACGGCTCTGCGACACGCTCACCACTGGGCTGCTGCTTGGTGCGGAGGAGACCGCCCATGACGACGCCGCCCTGCTCGTCAGCCGTGTCCACGCGCTCGCCGCCGACCGGATCGCCTCCTGGGAGCTCCTCGAGGACCCCCGGGCGGCCGGACAGGCTCGCGAGTACGTCCGCGAGCAGCTGTCCGTCTGGGACCTGGACGACCTGACGATGACGACGGAACTCATCGCCAGCGAGCTGATCGGGAACGTCGTACGACACGCGAAGGGCCCGGTACAGCTGCGGCTGCTGCGCAGCGCCAGCCTGATCTGCGAGGTCTCCGACGGAAGCCTGACCACACCCCGCATGCGCCGCGCGTCCGAGACGGACGAGGGCGGGCGCGGTCTGCAGCTCGTCTCGGCGCTTTCCCAGCGGTGGGGCACGCGCTACACGGCGTCCGGGAAGTGCATCTGGACCGAGCAGGCACTCTCCGGCGCCCCCGATGATCTGCCCATGTCGGCGGGGGGCCCGGTGGATCCGTCCCGGCTGCAGATCGTGGCGGCGTAGCGCCCGCCGCACAGCCTGCCGCGCGGCGGGCACGTCCGGCGCCGGTAGGGCGGTGGTGCCGGCGCGTCTCAGCGGCTGTCCGCGGCGCAGGCGGAGCAGACGGCCTTGCCCTGAGCGGTCCGGTCCATCTCGACCGCCACGTAGAAGCGGTCGCAGGCGTGGCAGTGCACGCGGGTTTCCCAGATGTCCTCGACCTCGTCGCGCGGGTCGCCGCCGGTGGTGCGTACGGGATCCCGGCCGAACCGGAGCGCCAGCCCGTACAGTCCGGCCGCCAGGGCGACCGTCACCAGCGGCGCGAGCTGGGCGAGCACGGCGTGCGCCGTCTGCTCCGTGAGAGTGATGCCGACGGCGGATGCCACCACCCAGGCCCCGGCTCCCGCGGTGACCGGGGCGAGCCGCAGGGGCCGGAACTCGGGCAGACCGTCGCGGTCGGCGCCGCGCGCGGCGATGTGGACCAGGGCAGTGGCCACCCACGCGGTGACGAACACGCCCTGCCAGGCCAGGGCACGCAGCAGATAGCTGAGCACATCGGTGAGCATCAGCAGGTACGCGATGGCTCCGGCGACGGCGACCCAGGCGGCGCGCGGCAGCCTGACCCGCAGGACACGGGCGGCGAACGCCTCCAGGTTGGTGGAGGCGAGGTAGTAGTTGGCGGTGTTGATACGGGTCTGGGACACGATGATCACCAGGACCCCGGCGAATCCGAGCGTACGGATGAACGCGTCCACCACACCGGTTTCGGACCCCGCGATGCCCCAGGCCCGCAGCAGGTAGATGCCGATCAGACCGTTGACGGCGAACGTGCAGAGGTAGAAGAGCCAGCCGAAGGTGACGTGGGAGTGGAAACCCTGGTCCTCCGCCCGGCCGAAGCGGGCGTAGTCCATGGTGTACATCATCATGATCCACACGCCCATGTAGATCAAATACGAGGTGAGCCACCCCGGGAGCGCTCCGCCGGTCCGCGCCGAGGCCAGCCAGTCGTCCGGGTAACCCTGCTTGACGGTGGCTGTGACGACGACGGCGACCAGCCCGGCCACGTACAGCGGGAGCAGCACTCCGTTGAACCTGTCGAGCCAGACCCGGACTCCGCCGATCACCAGCGGCAGGGCGTAGAGCACCACGGCGAGGTACCAGAGCTTGATCTCGCCGCCGAAGTAACGCTGGAGAGCCACCGCGATGATGGATCCCTCGAAGACGCCGTAGTAGACGGCGGTGGCCGCGAAGATCAGCGGTGCGAGCGCCGAGCCGAGCACGCCGAACAGCCGACGGGAGAGCAGGGCGACCGTGAGCCCCGTGCGGGCGGCGTACCGGGACAGCACGAGGTTGACCGCTCCATAGGTGACCGTCGACAGCGCCATGCCCACGATGGTGGCCGGCGTGCCGACGGCGTCTGCCGAGGCCACCGCGATGTACAGCCAGAACATGGCCGAGAAAAAGGCTCCCCAGGCCATGGCCAGCGACCAGCGGCCGGATCGCCAGGACAGGGGGACGACATGCGTCGAGTAGTCCTCGATGGCGGCCTCTTTGACGACTCTGGGGTCGTCGGCGAAGGAGACCTCTAGGGCCGGGGGCTCGGGCGTCGTGGGCATGAAGGTCACCTGAAGGAAGCGGGCGGAGCAGGAGAGAGGATCGCGGTCGCCCGTACACCGTGCGTGCAAGATGTCTACTTTTGTACGTCATTGATCTTATGATGACTTTTACTCGACGGCGTGAATCCGCACCTCGCGTACCCACGCATCCAGGGAATCTCGGCGGCGAGCGGCCCTGCGAGGGCGAAGGCCACCCGCACGCACTCAAGATCTATGTGCAGTCGCCATGGCACTGCCCGGTCGACCTGCGAAGTGGGAGCCCCGGGCACGGAGGGGGCGACACAGGCACGGCGCTCGTCCACTTCACGGCGTCGTGCCCACAGCGTGCCCTTCAGAGCGGACAACCACGGTCAACAGCGGTGCCACCAGGCCCTCGCGCCTGCGCCAGCACAACGAATCCGCGCAGGTCAGAAGCTACGAGACCACGCAAGCGCCGTCGCTTCCCAAGCTGAGAGCGCGAGTTCGATTCTCGTCACCCGCTCCACGACTAATACTCCAGTGCGGTTTCGTGAGCTATCCAACGGGTTCGTCGACGATCTGTCGTCGGTAGTGGCTGCGCCGGGCTGTTGCCTGGTGGTGTCTGCGCCAGTTGGACCAGTGCAGCAGTCTGGCCACTGTTACGGCCGGTGGGTGGAAGACGGCGGTGAGCAGGTGGCGGATTTCCGGGATGGTCATCGAGATCGGATCGCGGTTGCGGGCGTGGTGGTATGCATCGACGGGCCGTTCGGGGGCCGCGTCGGCGGCGAGGGCCGTCAGGAAGGCCAGGGCAAGCATGGCGAGCGTGATGTGCCGGTGCCATGAGGTCCAGTGCCTGACCTGATAGTGGTCGAGTCCGACCTGGCTCTTGGCGGCCTGGAAACATTCCTCGACGCTCCAGCGGACACCGGCGACGCGGACGAGTTCGACAGGGGCACCTCGGTGGGTGACCAGCACAGGTAGAAGGCGAGTTCGCCGGTGGTCCGGTTGCGTCGGGTCAGCAGATGGCGGTGGCTGTCGCTGCCGATGTGGATCCAGGCCCAGTCGTAGTATCGCGGGCCTTTCGCGCCGTTTCCGGCGCTCTGACGGTGCCAGGCCGTGGCGGGCAGGCGGTCGGCGGCGGTATCCGCGCGGACGGGAGTTCGACCGTGGTTGATCCTCACCCGGGTCGAGCAGGCGACGGCCATCACGTAACCGATGCCGCGTGCCTCGAGGGCGGCGCGGAGTTGGGGGTCCTGGCCATAGGCTTCGTCACCGGTCACCCACGAGGTGGTGGTCCCGGCGTCCAGCGCGGCTGTGATCATCTCTTCGGCCGGACGGGGCTTGGTGGCGAACTGCACTGTCTGGGGTATTCCGGCGGCGTTCGGGATCGGTGCACCAGGACTGTTCTGGGAGGTAGAGCCGTCGGTCGATCTGGGCCCGTCCCCGGCTGGTGGCCAGGGCGAGGAACACGCGGACCTGGGCGTTCTCGATGCGTCCTGCGGTGCCGGTGTACTGCCGCTGTACCCCTGCCGAGGAGTGGCCCTTCTTCAGGAAGCCGGTCTCGTCGACAATGAGAACGCCGCCGTCTGGGCCGAGGTGTTCGGCGGCATAGGCACGCAGGTCGTCGCGGACGGCATCGGCGTCCCAGCGGGCGTAGCGCGCACCAGACGTTGCATCGGCCCGGGCCGCGTATGGCCCGCCTGTTCGGCCAACTGCCAGCAGTTCTTCCGTTCGACGCTCGACAGCAGCCCCAGCAGGTAAGCGCGGGCTGCGGCCCTGGGCTCAACTCGGCTGAATCTGCCCGCGATCCGGGCCATGACCTGGTCGAACATTGCTCGCCAGCGGGCAGGGTCTACGCTCTGGCCTGCGGCCACCGCACGATCTTCAGGAGTCCACACAACCCCCGATGATCATGCAGTGGCCGTACCCATTCCCAGTCGGCCCTGACAGAAGATCACGAAGCCAGAGTGGAGTATTAAGCGGATCGTCGCCGGGGAGACCTGGTGGCCATCCAAAGTCACTACGTCAACGCACCCGGCGAGCGCGGCCAGGCGGTCGCCGGCCTCTTCCGCGTAGAGAACGGCAAGATCGTCGAGCACTGGGACGTGGTGCAAGACGTGCCGACGGCATCGGCAAACGACAACGCGATGTTCTGAAAGCGGTGCCGGCCCCGGCGGGGCGGCTGCACGCGTCCTGCAGGCGGTCAGGGCGCTGGTGCAGGAGGAGGAAGTCGGCCATGAAGGGTTCGAGGTGGTTGAGCAGTGTGCTCGTCCACCGTGGTCCAAAGGGGCGGGGCAGCTGAGACCGCCCGTCTCATCGTCCGTCGGCCGGGGTGGCGGGTGTGTGGAGGTCGCGTCGCCAGGCCGCTTCGTCGGCAAGTGTTCCGGTGGTGCGGTACTGGTGGACCTGTGGGGCGTTGGGCAGGGCGTGGGTGATCTCGGTGACCGGTACCGGGCGGAATCCAAGCCGGCTCCAGAAGGGTCCGGCTCCCGTGGAGAACAGGTAGGCCGTGCGGGCTCCTTGCGCGGCGGCGTCCGTGAGCGCGTGTTCGACCAGGCGTCGTGCGGCGCCGCAGCCGCGCAGGTCGGGGCGGACGGCGACACTGCGCAGCAGCACGTGGTCGTCCTGGCGTTCCCAGCCCAGGGCCACGGCGGGACCTGCGGTGTCTCGGGTGAGCCAGTACCGGCTTCCGGGCGCGAGGACGCCCTGGGACGAAAGGCCCTGTCCGGCGAGGAAGGTGGACAGTTCGCCCCCGTCCCACTCCGGCCGGGCCGGTCTGGGGAGCGGGAGGGGTTTGGCGTAGCAGCGGCTGAGCGCCTTGTGTTCGTACGGCGGGTAGTTGGGGATCGGCCGGTAGCCGGCGCGGGTGTACAGGGCGATGGCTTCGGGCTGGTGGACGGCCGTCTCCAGGCGCATCTCGGGGTGGCCGAGGGCGGTGGCGGTGCGTTCTGCCTCGGCAAGGAGGCGGGCGGCGATGCCGCGGCCGCGGGCCTCGGGGACTACGTACATGCGTTTGAGTTCGGCGGCGGTGTCGGGGGCGGGAAAGGGCTGGACGGCACAGCAGCCGATCGGGCGGCCGTCGGTTGCCTCGGCGAGCAGGAAGCGGATGGCGGGGTGGAGGTGGGAGCCGCCGGTGCAGGGCTCGTCGGGGTAGCGGGCGGCGAGGTCGTCGTCGAGGGCGCGGACCAGCCGCGCCACGCTCGGGTGGTCGGTCGCGGCGGCCGCGATGGTGAGATCGGGGGTGGTCACAGGCTGCGGTTTCCTTCCAGGATCAGGTCCAGTTGCCTGTCCAGGACGCGCCGTTGGAGGTCGGGCGGGTAGGCGTCCGGATCGATGACGGCGTTCAGGGCCAGGCCGTCCAGGCATACGACGAGGGCGCGCACCCGCTCCTGCAGGTCCCCCGGTTCCGGCTCACCGGGCAGTGCGGCGCGCACCAGGACGGTCAGCCGGCGCACCCAGGAGGCGTGGCTGACGGAGTGCTCGCGCAGCAGACCCGGGTCGGTGCGGGTGGTGAGCAGGAAGGACGACCACACGACGGCCTCCAGGTGCCGTTCCTCGTCCAGCGGCAGTGCTTGCTCGGCGACGGCGTACAGGTGGGCGCGCGGGTCTTCGTCCGGCAGGGGCAGCGCGTCGATGCGGTCCGCCATGCGGCGGTGCATGACGGACCTGGCGTGCGCCAGGAGCGCCTTCTTGTCACGGAAGTAGTGGGTGACCATGCCCGTCGTGCACCCGGCCGCGGCGGCGACCGCCCGCAGGGTCAGCCCCTCCAGCCCGCTCTCGCTCACCACCTGCCATACGGCACCGGAGATCTCGGAACGGCGCTGGACGTGGTCCACCTGTCGAGGCACGAGGCCCTCCGTTTCGCGTAACGCACGTTGCGTAACGCATGTTACGCCATGGTTGGACACCAGGGCCAGAGGGTCGGCCGCGCCCCTGCTTGTGGCGCCCCCGACCGGCTTGGTGGGACCCCGGGGGCGTCACCCCGGGGTCCCACCGTTCGGCGGATCCGACAGCCTCAGCGATCCGACTCGATGACCGGGCCCGGGTCAGGGGTGTCGGTGTCGAAGGGCGGCGCTTCGTCGGTCCACTTCATCGACGTGATCGTCGTGTAGCTCAGCAGCTCCCCCTTGCTCACACCGTCGCCGCTCCGGGTGGCCACCGTCTCGGTGCCCAGGGGCATGCCCGTGGACTTGTCGAAGATCAGGCGGAGTTCGGGGGCGGACTCGTAGGGGCTGGGGAGGGCGACGGCGTAGCCGGTGCGGCCGGTGTGGTCCTTGACGTCTCCGAGGGAGCTCACGCCGGGTTCGGCGGCGAGGAGGCGGTAGGCGGCGGCGCGCAGCGCCGGGGTGGACGGCAGGGTCGTGGCGAGCTGGACGGCATCCTCGACGACGATCCGGTCGAGGGTCCATTCGGGGCCGTTGTAGTGCTTGTCGACCAGTTCGAACAGGCGCTTGCGGAGGGCCTTGGCATCGGTGGGCAGCGTGGGGAGGAGGCGCAGGGGAACTTCCCCCATCGGCACGCTGTCCGCGGTTCCGCCGGGGGCGTCGTGGTCGAACTCGCCCTTGCCGGCGTAGGTGTAGATCTGGTCGGCGCCGTTCCCCAGGTCCCACGACCTGGGGGAACCGTCCGCCTTCCACGCCGCTTCATCGGCTTTCGTGGACGGACGGGCCCCTGTGTCCAGCGACTGCGACCAATACTTATTGCCGGCGGTGGCCGTCCACCACCGCTGCTCGCCGCGGACGTCGATGCTGTAGTTCTTGCCGGGCACCTTGTAGCGGTCTGCGAACTGTTTCTCCACGTACCAGTACTTGCCGGAGCCGGCCGGTTGCTGCTCGACGTGGGAGGCGGCAGCGAGAAGGATTCGGCTGCCCAAGCCCAACGTCGCGGAGGGCGCGGATCCCGGCTGCTCCGGTCCTGTGCCGGTGATCACCACAGCCGCGACCGCCGTCGCCGTGGCCAGGGCGAGAGCGGACAGGAGAGGGCGGCGCACCCTCCGCGTGCGGGCGGCGCGAGCCGTGCGCGTTGCGCGCGGAAGGCTCATGAACGTTGTGAGCTCCTCCTGCCGAACCTGCGAGGGCGTGGGGAGGTCGGGGTCGAGATAGGCGGGGCGGGCGGCGGTCAGGCGGTGCAGGACGTCGTTCTTCACCGGGCTTCCTTTCCTACGACGATCCGGGCTCGGGTGGACACGCGCCGCGCGGCTGCGGCCTCCTCCTTGAGCGGGGAGGCCGACGCGGCCTGGTCGAGGCGCTTGCGCGCCCGGTGCAGGCGGACCCGCAGGGTGATGGGCGAGCAGCCGACCACCGTGGCCGCCTGTGCCGGGGTCAGGCCCTGCCATGCGGAGAGGATCAGCAGTTCCCGATCGTCCTCCGGCAGCATGGCGAGCGCCTTGAGCAGCGCGCTTCGCTCGGACACCTCCTCGGCGATGTCTGCCTCGGCGGGTTCCGCCCAGGACATCGACTCGGCGGCGAACGACGCGCGCCTGGCCTCGGCCCGGATGCTGTCCCGCAGGATGTTGCGTGCGACTACGAGCAGCCACGGCAGCGGCGGCTCGGGCACGTCGTCCAGCCTGCGCCAGGCCACGGTGAACGTCTCGCTCACCACCTCGTCGGCGACCTGCCGTCCCGCACGGCTGACCACGTAGGCCCACACTCGTTGTCGGCAGCCGTCATAGATGGCGGTGAAACGATCCGCGTCATCGTCGGGCACTGCCGCACCTCCTGTCCCTCCGGGTGTGTTCTGTCGTCAGGTAGTGGTCCGAACGAGGTGATCGTTACAGCGGAACCTCAGGAAGCCCGCCCGAGAAGCGAGGCATAGGTCACACCGAAATCCGCCGAAGACGAGCTGGTCAAAGCCGCCGCCCGCCTGCCGGCGTCTCCAAGTGGCCGGGCCGGGGTTACCGGTTGTGCGTCACCGACAGCGCGGACCGGAACGCGGCCGTTCCGAGACTGCTCAGCCGTCCTCGCGGCAGATGACCAACGACGGGGCACAGCCCCGGATCGCCGGACTCATCGACCACGAGCGGGCGTTCTGGGGCGACCCGGCCGCCGAGCTGGTCTCCCTGGCCTTCGGCGGCGACACCGGCCCGGGCAGCGACCTCGTCGCCGGTTACATCGAGGCGGGCGGCAGCCTCGACTTCACGCCCGCCCTCCGGCACCGGCTGGCTCTCTACCGCCTCTACCTGAGCCTGCTGCTCGTCGTCGAATGCGGCCCTCGCGGATACAGCCCCGACCACCTTGCGTCCTGCAGCCACACCCTCGCCGACACCATCGCCCAACTCCGGGCGCTGGAGTAGACCCACGGGAGAGCCAAACAAGTCTTCGACCAAGACGTCGCCTTCACCAGTTCGCCCCATACCGTCTCCGGACGGAGTGTCCTCCAGACCGACTTCCGGCAACGCACCACGCTGAGTCGACGCGGCCCATGCACCGCCGACAGACAGCGCGCTCGAGGACCGGCCCGGCCGTCCGCGCTGGGAGCAATTGTCAAGAACTGTGGATGGGAGCCGGGCCGACCCAGCGGTGATAGGCGTCTACGTCGACGTTGCCGCCGCACACGATGGTGACGGCGTGTCGGCCGGCGAAGCGGTCACGGTCTTCGAGGATCGCCGCGATGCCGAGTGCGGCCGACGGTTCGACGACGAGGCCGACGTGGTCGAGGAGCATCCGCATACCGGCGGTGATCGACGCCTCCTGGACCAGGACGGCGTCGTCGGCGACCAGGAGGAGGTCGTCCAGGACGGCTGGGATGGGACGTCTGCCGGCGACTCCGTCAGCGATGGTGTTGGTCGAGTCGGTGGTGACGACACGTCGCCTGCGCCATGAGTGTGTCAGCGCCGGTGCGCCCAGCGGCTGGACGCAGATCACCTCGATTTCGGGTGCCGATGCTTTCACCACGTGACCCACGCCGGTGGCCAGCGCCCCGCCGCCGAGGGCAATCAGGACGGTGTCGAACGACGGCACGGTGTCCATCAGTCCAGGCCAATGGTCGCCGCGCCCTCGCAGGTCTCGATGTCCAGGCTGTCTTCGACCAGCCGGATGCCGTCGTATCGTGCGATGGCCGCCGCCCGATCGCGAGCCATCTCGTGGTCGCCGTCCACCAGCTCCAGCCTGGCGTCTGAGGTTCCCCCGGCGTGCGGGAGGTGCTGATCAGCTGGTCAGAGCGGGTTGACGGAGTTTCAGGTTCGTTCGTTCGGTCGTTGCCCCCGGAGATGAAATCGACGTAGTCGTCCTCCATCGACCGCGCCATGTCCCCGCCGTCGCCGGACTGCCACCCCTTGCCGGCGGCCATTTGGGCAGCGGGTGCGGCCTGGCGTTTGCGGTGGGCGTAGTAGGTGGACGGGGCGATCTTGCAGTCGTGGTCGGTGAGGACCCGGCAGATCGGCTCGACGCCGCCGAAGCGGTCCTTGTGCTCGTCGACGAACGCTACGAGCGTGTGTGTGGCCGGTCGAGCTCGGCCGCGAAGAAAGACGCTGCGGCCTTGAGGATGTCGTCGGCCCGCTTGAGCTCCGCGTTCTCCTTCTTCAGTCGCTTCAGCTCCGCCGACTCCTCGCTCGTTGCGCCCGGACGGGTCCCGGCGTCGATCTGGTCCTGCCGCACCCACTTGCGCAGCGTCTCGGTCGTGCCGATGCCCAGCTTCTGGGCGACCCCTTTCATCGCGGCCCACTCGGTTTCGTACTCCGGCCGCACCTCGGCGACCATCCGCACCGCACGACGGCGCAGCTCAAGCGGGAACTGGGAAGGACGTGCCATAACTCGATCCGCTCAAACGATCGAGTCCCTACCGAACCCGGAACGGTTCACTCCGTAGTTTCCCGTTCCGCCACTCGATTCCGGTCCACGGCGGCCGTGGCCGGCCAGGGGCGAGGAACGACTTCGACAGGGGAGGGTGTCCGATACCGGGCACCCTCCCCACGCATGACGGCATGACGGCATGACGGCATGACGTCCACCGTCGGCGGTCGCGCCGCTCCGGCTGCTACTGCCAGACGTACCAACGGCAGTGGTACGTACCCGAGTCGTCCCACAAACCTGTGCTCGTTGTATCGCGAGGCGTGCCACACAGTGGATGTCGTGCCGCACCGGAGGCCTGGTGAGGCGGCTGCCGATCGTCTTCAACCCTGGCCGCCGCACTCCTCCTGGGCCGAGGCCCGCCTCGTCCGCCGCGGCGTGAACCGTGTCCCCGGACGGCGGACCGACCGGCGCCGCCGGAACACGCAGACCACGACGTCATGCGGCGGGACTGCTCACACGCGGCAGTCGTCCACGCGCCGACCAAGGAGATTCCCCCATTGTCCCGCCGTTTCCTCTTCGTCCTCGGCAGCCACCGCAGCAACGGGAACACCGAGTTGCTCGCGCGCCGGGCCGCCGCACAGCTGCCCGCCGACATCGAGCAGCAGTGGATCTCGCTCGCCGAGCATCCGCTCCCCGACTTCGACGACCTGCGGCACGGCGCGGGGCACCCCACGCGGCCCGAGGAGGGCAACCACGCGCTGCTTCTCGATGCCACCCTCGCCGCGACCGACATCGTGATCGCCTCCCCCGTGTACTGGTACTCGCTGTCCTCGCACACCAAGCGCTACCTGGACCACTGGACGTCCTGGACGTACATCCACGGTCTCGACCTCCGGGCGGCCATGGCCGGACGCACCCTGTGGGGCGTCACCGCCTCCGCGGGTGACCTGCCCTGGCTCGCCGAACCGCTGGTCAGCACCATCAACAACTGGGCCGCTTTCATGAAGATGAACTTCGGTGGCGTCCTCCGCGGCAACGGCACCGCACCGGGCGACGTCCTGAAGGACACGGAGGCGCTGGCGCACGCGAAGACGTTCTTCGCCCAGGACGCGCAGCCCGCCCGCTTCCCGGGCGGCTTCACACGGCCCGAGTCCGACACGGAGTCCGCCGCATAAACGCCATGCGGCGCCACAACGCCGCCCCTGCATGTGCGCTGTCACCTCCTCCCGAGGAAAGCCGTGATGCCTCGTCCTCAGGCCGATTCGCGCACATGACGGTGGTCGGTACCGCAATCCGTCTTCCGTCGACCGAGAGAGTGGGCATGTCCACCGAACCCCCCGAGTCAACTGTCTCTCCCCCTGAGGGATCTGCGTCCGCCCCGTCCCGGCGTACGTTCGTCGCGACCACCGTCGTCGGTGGTGCTGCCGTGGCGGGCGGCCTGATAGCCGGGCCGTCCGTGTTCGGCGCCGAGCCCGCGGACGGCGCCGAGACACCGTCCAGCAGCCACGTCTCCCTGACCGTCAACGGCGAGCGGCACACCGTCACGGTCGACAACCGGACCTCGCTCCTTGACCTGCTGCGCGAACACCTCGGGCTGACCGGCTCGAAGAAGGGCTGCAACGCCGGTGCCTGCGGCGCCTGCACCGTCCTGGTCGACGGCCGGCGGGTCAACTCCTGCCTGACGCTGGCGGTCCGGCTGGACGGCGCCGAGGTCACCACCATCGAGGGCCTGGCCAAGGGCGACCGGCTGCACCCGCTGCAACAGGCGTTCATCGACCAGGACGCCTTCCAGTGCGGCTTCTGCACCTCCGGCCAGATCATGTCCGGCGTCGGCTGCATCAAGGAGGGCCACACCGACTCACCGGAGGAGATTCGGGAGTGGATGAGCGGCAACATCTGTCGCTGCGGCTGTTACACGAAGATCGTGCGCGCGGTCGAGCAGACCGCGCGCGGGAAGTGAGGCACGGTCCCCATGCACCCCTTCTCCTACACCAAAGCCGCCAACACAGGGCAAGCCGTTGACGCGGGCCGCGACGGCGGCCGATACATCGCCGGCGGCACCACTCTGGTCGACTTGATGCGCGAGACCGTGGAACGCCCCGAGACGCTGGTCGACATCAGCGCCCTGCCGCTGCGCGAGATCACGGTCACCAAGCGCGGGGGCCTGCGCATTGGAGCGCTGGTACGCATGGCCGAGGCCGCCACCCACAAGGGGGTGCGCGCCCTGTATCCGGTCATCTCCGAGGCGCTGGAGCTGAGCGCGTCGGCACAGCTGCGCAACATGGCCACCATCGGCGGCAACATCATGCAGCGCACCCGCTGCACGTACTTCCGCGACGTGAGCGCCGACTGCAACAAGCGCGAACCGGGCTCGGGCTGCGCCGCCCTGCACGGCGTCAACCGCACCCACGCCATCCTCGGCACCTCCGACGACTGCGTGGCCACCCACCCCTCCGACGCGGCCGTGGCCTTCGCCGCCCTGGAAGCGAACGTCCATCTCCTCGGCCCGGACGGCGAGCGAACCGTGCCCTTCGCGAAGTTCCTGCTCAAACCGGGCAGCACACCCAACCGCGAACAGGCCCTGCGCAGGGGAGAGTTGATCACCGGTGTCGAGCTTCCGGCCCTTCCGCGCCCGCTGAAGTCGGGCTACCTGAAGGTGCGGGACCGGCAGTCGTACGAGTTCGCGCTCACCTCGGCGGCCGTCGCGCTGCACATCCGCGGCGGGGTGATCCGGGAGGCGAAGGTGGCCGCCGGAGGCGTGGGCACCGTGCCCTGGAAACTGCCCGTCGTCGAGCGGGAGCTCATCGGGCAGCGGCCGTCGAACGCCCTGTGGACCAAGGCCGCCGAGCGGGCGGCGGACGGGGCTCGCCCCCTCCAACACAACCGTTTCAAGGTCAAGTTGCTCCAACGGACCATCGAGCGCCAACTGCGCGTCGTAGGAGGTGGCAAGTGAGCCAGCAGCCACAGGCAGCCGTCGGGGCGCCCCTGTCCCGGGTCGACGGACGACTGAAGGTCACCGGCCAGGCCAAGTACGCCGCCGACCACGACATCGACGGAGTCGTCCACGCCGTCATCGTCAACAGCACCATCGCGCGCGGACGCATCGCCGGCATCGACACCCGCGCCGCCGAAGCCCAGCGCGGTGTCCTGAAAGTGATCACCCACCGCAACGCGCCCACGCTGGCGTACCGCGACAACCCGGTCAGCTTCCCCTTCCCGGGCCGGCGACTGCGTGCCTTCCAGGACGACGCCGTCCGGTTCTTCGGCCAACCGGTGGCCGTCGTGGTGGCGACCACGCTGGAGGCCGCGCAGCACGCCGCCGACCTGGTCGAGGTCTCCTACGACGCCGAGGAACCCGCGACCGACCTGACCCGCAGCCCGGCCGTGGACGGGCCCCGGCCCTTCGCGCAGCCCTACGCGCGAGGCGATGCCCAGGAAGCGCTGGGTTCCGCGGACGTCCGGTTGGAGATGACCTACCATCTCTCCCGCAACCACCACAATCCGATGGAGACGCACGCCACCATCGCCCGCTGGGACGGCGAAAGGCTCACTCTGTGGGACAAGACCCAGTGGGTGATCGGCGTGCAGAACGAGGCGGCGGCCGCGTTCGGCATTCCGCCGGCGAACGTGCGCGTCCTCTCGCCGTTCGTCGGCGGCGCGTTCGGCAACGCCCTGCGGACCTGGCCACACGTCGTCATCGCGGCACTCGCCGCACGCGAGGTGGGACGCCCGGTGAAACTCGCGCTTACCCGCAGGCAGATGTACTTCACGGTGGGCTACCGGCCCGCATACGAGTACAAGCTGCGCCTGGGCAGCACCCGGCGCGGGCGGCTGACCGCGATGACCCACGACATGAAGTACGAGACCTCCCGCTACGAGCAGTTCTGGGAGGCCAACCAGGCGCTCGGGCGCATGCTCTACGCCGTGCCCAACGTCAGCCTGACGGTCCAGACGGTGCCGCTCGATGTCAGCACCCCGATGTGGATGCGCGGCCCCGGCTACGGCAGCGCCGCCTTCGTCATCGAGACCGCGATGGACGAACTCGCCTACAAGCTCGGCGTCGATCCGATCGAGCTGCGGCTGCGCAACGAACCCGGCGAAGACCCGTCGACGCAGCAGCCCTTCTCCACACGGCGGCTGCGCGAGTGCTTCCGCGCCGGCGCCCGTGAGTTCGGCTGGCACCGGCGCAACCCCAGGCCCCGCTCCACCCGTGACGGCGACTGGCTCATCGGCACCGGCGTGGCCACGGGCTGCTACGACGTCTTCCTGGGAAGGGCCAACGCCCACGCCAGGCTCGACGCCGACGGCACCGTGGTGGTCCAGTCCGCGACCCATGACGTGGGTACGGGCACGTACACCTCCATGACCCAGATCGCCGCCGACGCCCTCGGCCTGGCCGTACGCAACGTCGAGTTCCGGCTCGGCGACTCCACCATGCCGCCAGCCCCGCCACAGGGCGCCTCACAGACCACGGCCAGCGTGGGGTCCGCCGTCCAGGACACCTGCGACAAGCTGCGGCAGCAGGCCATCGCCCTCGCGGTGGAGGATGAGCGCTCACCGCTGCACGGCGTCGCCGCCGCCGACGTCGTGGTCCGTGGCGGACGGTTGCATGTCAAGGGCAACACCGCGCGCGGGGAGACCTACCGGCAGCTCCTGGCCCGCAACAACCGCACCCACCTGGAGTCGAGCGGGTCCTACACCCCGGAGGAGAACCGCCGGTTCTCGATGTACGGCTACGCCGCGATGTTCGCCGAGGTCGCGGTCGACGCCCGGCTCGGGCTGGTCCGGATGCGGCGGATGCTCGGCGTGTACGACGCGGGGCGCATCATCAGCCCCAAGCTCGCCGAGAGCCAGGCCATCGGCGGCATGGTCGGAGGTATTGGCGCGGCCCTCCTTGAGCACACGGTCACCGACCACCGCGACGGCCGGATCGTCAACGCCAACCTCGCCGACTACCTCATGCCCGTCCACGCCGACATCCCCGACGTCAAGGCCGTCTACCTCGACGGGGAGGACTACAAGGCCGACCCCATCGGCGTGAAGAGCCTCGGCGAGCTCGTGCAGATCGGCGTGGCACCCGCCATCGCCAACGCGGTCTTCCACGCCACCGGACGCCGCGTCCGCGAACTGCCCATCACCGCCGAAGCCCTCCTCTGAACCCCGGGCGGCCGGGCCCCTCTCCCTCCCCCGGGGGAGCCCCGGAACCGACCCGGCCGGCCCGCCGCCGCGGCCTCCCCCCCATGCCGCCGCGGCGGCGGGCCTCCCCTCTCCCCCCGAAGGACACCTCTCATGCTGAACATCGCGGACACTCTGTACCGCTGGTGCCGCGAGGCCCGCCCCTTCGCCCTTGCCACCGTCACCCGGGTCAGCGGCAGCGCACCCCTGCCACCCGGCACCGCACTGGCTGTGGACACCGACGGCTCGGCGGTCGGCAGCGTCTCCGGAGGATGCGTGGAAGGCGCCGTCTACGAGCTGTGCCGACAAGTGCTGGAGTCGGGCGAACCCCCGGTACAGGCCCGGTTCGGCTACTCCGACGACGACGCCTTCGCCGTGGGCCTGACCTGCGGCGGCGAGCTGGAGGTCCTGGTGCAGCGGATCGACCCCGCCGACCAGCCCCACCTCACCACCGCCCTGGAACACGTGTCGGCCGGTCTGCCCGTCGCCGTGGCACAGGTGGTTGACGGACCGCAGCGCGCTCTCGGCCGCACCCTGTCCGTCCTCGGCGGCGGCAGCGCGTACGACGGAACACTGGGCAGCCGGCAGGAGGACCGTACGGTGGCCACCCAGGTCCGCGCGCTGCTGCGGGCAGGCCGCACCGCCCGGATCGAGGTCGGCGGGGACGCCGACACCTGCCCGGAGAAGCTGACACTCCTGGTCCACACCCACGCGGCGCCGCCCCGCATGTTGATCTTCGGCGCCGTCGATTTCGCCGCAGCCCTGAGCCAGGCCGGACGCTTCCTCGGCTATCACGTCACGGTCTGCGACGCCCGTCCTGTGTTCGCCACCCACGCCCGCTTCCCACACGCCGACGAGGTCGTCGTCGACTGGCCCCACCGCTACCTGGCGGCCACCGAGGTCGACGCCCGCACCGCGATCTGCGTCCTCACCCACGACGCCAAGTTCGACATCCCGCTGCTGCGCCTGGCCCTCGGTCTCCCGGTCGGCTACATCGGCGCGATGGGTTCCCTCCGTACCCACGACCACCGTCTCGAACGACTGCGTGAAGCCGGCATGCCCGAGGAACACCTCGCGCACCTGCACTCACCGATCGGACTGGACCTCGGCGCCCACACCCCCGAAGAGACAGCGATCTCCATCACCGCCGAGATCATCGCCCACACCAACAACGGCACCGGCCTGCCCCTGTCCCGCGTCCCCGGTCCCATTCACGGTTCCGTCCCTGTGGTCCAGATGTCGTCCCCAGCCGCGCTCCTGTCCGCATCACAGCTCGCGCCGAGTCGCCGCGAGCGCTGACGAGCCACATGAATCCGATACGCGTTGAGGAGAGGCCCCACGTGCTCATCGACACCTACGGCCGGGTGGCCACCGACCTGAGGGTCTCCCTGACCGACCGCTGCAATCTGCGCTGCACGTACTGCATGCCCGAGGAGGGCCTGCGGTGGCTGGCCAAGCCCGACCTGCTCACGGACGACGAGATCGTCCGCCTGATCGACATCGCGGTCGCCTCCCTCGGCGTCAAGGAGGTCCGCTTCACCGGTGGCGAGCCTCTGCTGCGCCCCGGCCTGGTCGGCATCGTCGAGCGGGTCGCCGGCCTCGACCCGCGCCCTCGGATGTCCCTCACCACCAACGGCATCGGCCTGAAGCGCACGGCGACGGCCCTGAAGGCCGCGGGCCTGGACCGGGTCAACGTCTCCCTGGACACCCTCCGCCCGGACGTCTTCAGGACCTTGACCCGGCGGGACCGCCATCAGGACGTCCTCGACGGCATCGCGTCCGCCCACGCGGCCGGACTGAACCCCGTCAAGGTCAACTCCGTCCTGATACCCGGGCTCAATGAGGACGAGGCCCCCGACCTGCTCGCCTGGGCCGTGCGGCACCACTACGAGCTGCGCTTCATCGAGCAGATGCCCCTGGACGCCCAGCACGGCTGGAAGCGCGACGGCATGATCACCGCCGGCGACATCCTCACCTCCCTGCGCACCCGCTTCGACCTCACCCCCGAAGGCAACGAGGAGCGCGGCTCAGCCCCGGCCGAGCGCTGGCTCGTGAACGGCGGCCCGCATCGCGTCGGCGTGATCGCCTCGGTCACCCGCCCCTTCTGTGCGGCCTGCGACCGCACCCGCCTCACGGCCGACGGCCAGGTACGCACCTGTCTGTTCGCCCGCGAGGAGACCGATTTGCGTGCCGCGCTCCGCTCGGGCGCATCCGACGAGGAGATCGCCCGGATCTGGCGTGTGGCGATGTGGGGCAAGAAGGCGGGTTCGGGCCTGGACGATCCCTCGTTCGTCCGGCCGGAGAGGCCGATGTCGGCGATCGGGGGCTGACCCGGTGACAGGGAGGAACGAAGGTATGGCAGTTGTGCGAACCCACGAGCACCCCGGCGAGCAGGCGCACCCGCAGCCGATCAGGCTGATCGCGATACGGCGGACACCGCTCTTGCTGGACGAGGTGTTCCAGGCCGTCGGCGACGAGGCGGCGGGCGGGATCGCGCTGTTCGTCGGCACGGTGCGGAATCATGACGCGGGCGCGGGCGCGGACGTGGACGGACTGGGGTATTCGTGCCACCCGGCGGCCGAGGCCGAGATGCGGCGGATCGCGGAGAAGGTCGTGGCGAACCACCCGGTGCGTGCCCTCGCCGCGGTGCACCGGGTCGGGGAACTCGCGGTGGGAGAAACGGCGGTCGTGGTCGCCGTGGCATGTCCGCACCGGGGAGATGCCTTCGTGGCCTGTAGGAAACTGATCGACGACCTCAAGCACGAAGTGCCCATCTGGAAGCACCAGAGGTTCTCGGACGGAACCGATGAGTGGGTCGGCGCGTAGCGCCGTCGTTGAGGGGTGGTGGTCGGGTGACGGGCGGGCGGGTCGGCGCGTAGCGGCCGCCACTGTGTCACCGCAGCGGCTCCATTTCCCAACTGGCCAGCATCCGCAGGGCTTCCTCCGACCGGGTGCCCGGCTCGGCGTGGTAGGTGACCAGCCGCATGGGGGCGCCTCCGGGCAGCGCCATGGGTTCGTGGACGAGGTCGAACTCTCCCACCAGTGGGTGCCGCATCCGCACGATCTCGCCAACGGTCCCGCAGCTCACCTCGTGCCGTGCCCACAACCGCCGGAACTCCTCGCTCCGCTGCGACAACTCCTGGATCAGGGAAGAGAGGTATGAATCCCCGGGGCTTTTGCCCGCGTTCATGCGCAGAACACCGGCGACTCTCAGCGCCACGCGGTCCGAGTCGGCGAAGCGGTCGCGCATCTCGGGCGCGAGGAAGATCAGCCGGGCCACGTTGCGCTCCTCGGGTGGCAGTTGGCCCCAGTCCCCGAAGACGGCGGCGGCGAGCCGGTTCCACCCCAGGATGTCCATGCGCCGGCTGACGACGTAGGCGGGCACGCCGAGCGTGTCGAGGAGGTGCTGGACGGTGGGCCGCAGTCGCTGCGGCGGGGGCAGGGCCTGTGCCGCGCTCTGCCGCTCGGGCTGGGCCAGCCGGATCAGATGGTCGCGCTCCTCCTCGTTCAGGCGCAGGGCGCGGGCCACGGCGTCCAGCACCTCGGCCGACATGGTGTCGCCGTATCCCTGCTCCAGGCGCGCGTAGTAGGCGTAGGACACCCCGGCCAGCTGTGCCAGTTCCTCGCGCCGCAGTCCGGGCACCCGCCGTCGCCCGTACGAGGGCAGGCCCACGTCCTCGGGCGTGAGCCGGGCCCTGCGAGAACGCAGGAACTCCCTGAGTTCGGTACGCCGATCGAGTCCGGACATCACTTGGTCACCGGGTGCCACGTGTGAAGACATCTCTGTCCTCCAGTTGTCAAAAGCGCCTCGCTGATGCCAGGCAGGGTACAGCATCGAATCTACGACTCATAGTGATACTCGGTCTCAGTATGATGTAGAGGCTCTCAATAAGACTTCACTTCGAACGGGAGTATTTCTCGTGACCAAGATCTGGTTCATCACCGGCTCGTCGCGCGGCTTCGGCCGCCAGTTCGCCGAGCGGCCCGAGCTGCTGAAGACGTGGGTTCAGTCCGCGGTCTGCGTAGGGTTGGCCGTCACCCTGCGCAGCAGCGGCTCGCCGCCCGATTCGGCGAGCACCGCCAGCGCGCCGACGGTCACGCGGGCGGCGAGTTGGAGCGCGCCGGAGCTGTTCACGGTGGCACCGGCCGCCCTGTCGAGCTGGTAGGCGCCGAAGACGCCCATCGCGGTGATGCCGCCGGTCAGGACGAGAAGGGGCAGGATCGTCTCGCGGACCCGGGCCGCGTCCAGCACCCTTCAGCACCGGGCACCCGGCGCATCCTGGAGCCGAAGCCAGGCACCGTCCCAATGAATCCGCTGCTGATCTTCGCGTGCAGCCGCCGCACATGTCCTTGCGAGGACAGATCGGGGTCCGCCACCAGCAGTTCCCGGCCTCGGCAAGGCTGACGGGCACCGAGACCGTCACCCGGCTGGGCGGGCAGGGGGTGCGTCCGGGCCACAGCGGCTGGACATTCTCCCGCGCCGACAACGGCGATGAGCGATGCTTCAGTCGGCGGCGGGGAGCGGATGCGACCCGTGTTCTACCATCTGATACTCAGTATCAAATTGAGTCCTTGCTGTATCTTTCTCGTATGACCGAGCCCGCCCGTTCCGCCGACCGGCCCGCCCGCAAGCCGCCCGGCTTGCGTGAGCGCATGCGTGCGACGGTTCAGGCGGAGGTGGTCGAGGTGGCGCACCGGCTCTTCACCGAGCAGGGATTCGACCGGACGACCGTCGACCAGATCGCCGGCGAGGTGGGCTTGTCGCGCGCCAGCCTGTTCCGGTACTTCGGCACCAAGGAAGACATCGTCCTGGGACGCCTGGAGGAATCCGGCCGCCAGATCGCGGAGGCCCTCGCCGCCCGCCCCGACGACGAGCGGCCCTGGGAGGCACTGCGCCGGGCGTTCGACGTCCTCACGCAGATGAACGCCGCGGCGCCCGAGCAGTCGCTCAGCTATCTGCGCATGCTCCAGGAGACCCCGTCACTGCGCGCCCGGCACTACGAGAAGCAACTGAGCTGGCAGGAACTGCTGCTGCCGGAGATCGCCCGGCGACTGGGGGTCAGCCCTGACCGGCCCGAGGACACCAGGCCGAGTGCACTGGCCGCCGCCGCGCTAGCCTGCCTGGACGTGGCAGCCACGGGATGGGTGGCCTGTGAGGGTACTGTCCCGCTGGCCGTGCTGCTCGACCGGGCGATGGGCGCGCTGAGGGAGTAACCGGGCAAGCGCACGCGCAGGCCGCGCCGCAGCCCGTGCTGTTTTCACGCCGAGCAGTGCAAGATCGCACAAGGAGGGCCCTCAGCCCGCGTTTCCCGTAAGAACTCTGCCGATCGAGGCACTACATGGGACGACTCCAAAGCCTTTGGGTAGGCTACGCCGCGGCGTTGCCCTGATCACCACTTGCCGGCATCCGCAGCGTGTGATCACCGAAGTCGGCAACCAGGTCCAACCTGCCGCCGAGCGCCTCGACGTAACGCGCGATGACATCGAGAGTGGCGACCTCACCGTGTTCGATCTGGGATACGCGAGCGATGCTCACACCCCTGCGGGCAGCCAGGTCCCTCTGGGTCAACCCGTACTGCTTGCGCGCCTCGGCGAGTTGATGCCCACGGGCTTCCGCCGGCAGACGACGCGAACCAGCTTCCACCTCAGCGGGATCCACACCGGCCGAGTACAGCTCCTGCTCCAGGGTCTCCCAGTCCTGCGGGGCCTTCTTGGGCATGCTTATTCCTCAGTCCTCCGTGTCACCGGTGTAGTCGCGGTAGAGCTGTTCAGCCAGAGGAGGGTTGTCGCGGTACCAACGTGGCCGGGCGTGGCAGCCCTCGGGCATGCCACCGTCCGCTGTAGAGAATGGGCATGATCCTCAAGCACCCGTCCGACCGCGGAGGCTCGCGAAGCAAGCCGTTTGAGAGGCTGGCCGAGAATGCCTCGCGGTTCACCAGTTCGGCGATGTTCTTCGGGATCTGCCTGATCCTGGTCGCCGCGGCTGTCACGTTGCACGTGATCGATTTGCCGATCACGTGGCTTCTGTTCGTGGGCGAGGCAATGTCGGCCGTGACACTGCTCATGGTGGCGCTGCTGAAGAACTCCGAGCTGCGGGCCGAACGCGCCGTCCAGCGCAAGCTCGACGCCATCGCGGCAGCCCTGCTGGAAGGACAGGAGGGCGACGGCCCAGGAGAAGCACACCAGAAGCTACGGTCCACCCTCGACAGGGAAGAGAAATCCTGATTGAGGGTCACACGGTTGGTGCGACTGATGCGTTCGTGAAGGTCCCCCGAGATCAAGTTCTCAAGGCGAACCAATATAAGGGCCTGAGCTTCCGCTGGCTGACGAAGCAGACGTCGTCCTTGCTCCGCGGCGCTATGCGCCTCCCCCCAGGGCGGAAGCGCATCCCTGTGTGCGGCCCGGTCTCAGCAGCTCCCGAGGCGGCGCCGAGCCATCTGGTAGTCGCTTGTTCAAGCGCCAGTTCGGGCTGGCGCGCCGGGACCGTGGTGCGGCCGCCGGGAGAGGCGGAGCGGGTCGCAGCCGGCGAGGTCGTGGAGGACTCGATCGTGACCTCGCGCGAGGTGCCTCGCTGCGCAGGAAGACCGCGCCACCGGGGCAGGGGGCTGGTGGCTGCCTGGCGTCGCTCAAGGCGCGGCGGGTGCGTCCTTCGTACGCCTGTCGACGGGCAGCAGGATGGGGAGGAACCGGGCGGCGGCCATCACAAGCGGCACACACCGCTGCCCTGCTCGCCGCCCAGATCATTGGGCGGCCGTTCAGACTCTGAGCCACGACGGCCGCGGCGAAGCGGGAATCCCCCGCACGGTTGAGGAGGGGCCGTGGTGGAAGGCCCACGTGTCGCTGCGCCCGCGAACCGCCGAATGCCCGAAATGTGCACCAGATGTAGCATGAAAGCGGGTCGGCACACTCTCACGTGCGACCGGCCCGGAAGGGCGACCCCGGTGTGTATACGCCGGGGTCGTTGGCGCACCGTGGCCGGGCAGGACTTCGTGGTCGTCGCACCGTTCGAGGTCCGCCATGACGTGCCGAGCGGGTCGGGCCCGGACTGGTCCTGGGCGGCCGGGAACCGGAGCCGGTCAGCGCGCCGTATGCCGGTGGGAGCGCCAAATGGAGCGGGCCACCAGGTAGACCAGATCGGCGACGAGAAGCAGTACGCCGACGGACATCAGGTAGAGCGCACCGTCGATGGTCGCGCCGATGACGACCAGAGCGATTCCGGCGATGAGCAGGGTCGGGAAGAGAACCATGGCGGGAATGCCTCCTGGGACGGAACCACGGGATCTGCGTGCTCTCCCGGCTACGGAGGGACCTGAGAACCCTGGGCTCGGTGGGGCACATCGGTGATGGTGACGACGAACGATGGCCGGCGCCCCGCGAGCACGCCGATCGCGAGGCGAGTGCGCCGGGCAGCGTGCGGTTCGTTCGGTCCGCCGCATGCCAGGGCGTTCGGCTCCGGGAGTCCTGGACGCCTCGCCGCCGACGGCCCCGTGCGACTTTCGGCCCAGGAGGCGGTACTCAGGCAGCGCGCCGGGCGCGGTGGCGGGCTTCCTGGAGCCGTACCTTCGAGGGGAGGCTGTCCAGACCGGCCGCGTCCCGTGCGTGTGCGAGCGTTTCCCGGCTCAGTCGCCCCAGGGTCAGCGCTGGATCGGCATGGGGCTCCAGCATCAGCCGTACGCGTGCGGTGGGAGCGGTACGTCGGCCCGCCAGCCGTACATGGGCCCGCGAGACCCCGTCCAGGGCTTGCGCCTCCTCCTCGATGGCGTTCTCCAGGGTGCGGCCGTTGAGCCGGGACGCCTCGCCGTCCTCGCTGTCGACGAGAACCTGGCCCAGGCGGTGTCCGCGTTGTGCGAGGAGCCACCACAGCAGCAGGACCAGCAGCACGGCGAGCACCGCGATGACGGTCGGCCACCACCAGCCCTCCTCCCGCCATTGGGTGCGTCCCTCGACGCCCAGCACCACGTCGGCCGGCCCGCGGAAGGGCCACCAGCCCGGCATCCCGAAGTTCCAGTGGCGCTGCAGGTCAAGCCCGCCCAGCAGTACGCCGCCGCCCAGGGCGAACAGTCCGAGGCCGAGAAGCCCCAGCAGCACCCGGTTCACCGTCTTGAGCATCTGGATCGCCTCAGTCCTTCTTCGGGCGCCGGACGTGCACGGTCAGCGCGGGGCGCCGGGCGAGACGCAAGGACGTCATGGTTTCCCCGAGCGCGGCTTCCAGATCCCTGCGGACCTCCCCGAGTTCACGGAAATGTGCCCGTGCCCGGGCCTTGACCTTGCGGCGGCCGACAGCGACCTGCACCGACCGGACACCGGGTACCCGCATGGCTCGGTCACGCAGAATCAGGGCGGCCGCGCGGCGGTCGAGCCCGGCGCGGACCTCCTCCGTCGGGGGGATACCGGTGGGCCGGCGCATGGGGAGCAGCCTGCGCAGCCCCGGCGTCACCGCGAGGAGGAAGAGCCACAGGCCGAGGGCCATCGCCACGGCGGCCCCGACGATCATCCAGGTGTCGTCCAGGGGCCGTGTGGCCAGTTCGTCGGCGAGCCGCCGTCGCCAGCTCATCGCGGTCCACCCGGCCCGTACCGCGACCACGTCGTAGAGGAGCAGTCCGACGGCCACGGCGAACACCAGGGCCACCAGGGCCGCGGAAAGCCGTCGCGCCGACCAGAAACGGCGCGGCGGCGGGCCTGCTCCGTCCTCCGCCGCCGTCCCATCCGCGACTGCTCCGTGCCCCGCCGCCGTCACATCCGCGCCCGTCTTCTCGTCCGGCCCCGGACTGCCGTCGGCGGATGGAGCCGTCGATCCGTGGGCAGGCGGAGCGGGCGGTCCGGAGTCGGTGGGAGGGCCGCTGTCGCCGGTCGGCTGCCGCCAGGGGTTCGTGCTCATCTCACCCTCTCCATGCCCGAGGGCCGCCGCGGATGCGCCGAGTGCAGCCTCTCGACCGACACCGCCAGGACGGACACCTCCATGCCGGCCCAGGTCCTGAGCCGCTCGGCGACCTCCCGGCGCACCGCGGCGCACTGTGCGCCGATGTCGGACGGATAGCCGAGTTCGACGGTGATGTGTACCTGTGCCTCGCCGAGCACCGCCTGCCGTCCCGCGGCGGGTTCAATGTCCCGCCCCTCGGTGTCCCGTCCCCGGGTGTCCCGATCCGGGGCCCGTCGCACGTATACGGTCACGTGCGGTGTCCGGCGGCCGGGTGGTACGTGGCCGGTCGACTCGGTGAACCGGCTCAGCGCCTCGCGCGCGACCCGGGCAGCGGTCTTCGCCACGACCCGGTCGGCGACGGTGATCGCGCCGCGCTCCCTGCGGGGGACGCCTGGACGCGGGCCTGCCTCACCGGTCACCGTCGCCAGTCTTCCCGAGCTCGTCGCCGGTCATCGCTGATCCGCTCCTGGCGGTCCCGGCGGCGGACGAAGTCGCCCGGTTCGAGATCACCTTCCATGAACCGCCCGACCACGAGACCGACGACGCCCAGCCCCAGGACCAGCAGGAAAGCCCAGAAGTCACCGAAATACGCGGCGAAACCAAGCGCCATACCGGCAATCAAGCCCACCACAGCCCTGCTCATCACGCGCTCCTTCGTTCAAGCGGGCTGCTCCGCCCCGGTGCTGCGTGCGGGCTGCCCCGCCCCGGTGCGGGCTCCGCTCCGGCTACTGGACCCGCTGCCGGTCTGCTTCTTCGTCCTCCTCGTCCGGCAGCTTCACGTCGCTGACCGTGATGTTGACTTCCACGACTTCCCGACCCGCCATCCGCTCCACCGCGGAGATCACGTTCTCCCGCACGTCACCGGCGACGTCCGTGATCGAGACGCCGTAGTCGACGACGATCTCCAGGTCGACGGCCGCCTGGAGCTCACCGACCTCGACCTCGACCCCGCGGGTGACGGACTTGCCGCTGCCGGCGCCAGGCATCCGCTCCCGCATGGACCCCATCGAGCGCGCGAAGCCGCTGCCCAGGGCATGGACGCCGAGCACGTCCCGTGCCGCCATTCCGGCGATCTTCTCCACCACCACGTCGGCGATGGATGTCCGGCCGCGAGAACCGGGCGCACCACCGTGTCCTACGCCGGTGTTCTCAGTCATCGGGATATTCCTCCCTCGTGAGGCTCACACAGCACTCATAGATGCAAGTATATTCGCGTTAGCAGTACTTGACCTGGTTTGCGAATCATGTGACGAAATGGCCGGGCGATCGGACGAGCGGCCTGGGCAAGCCGGAAATGTGCAGTGGCCACGGAAGAAGGAGGGTGAGACAACGGTGGGAACCGACGCGTGGACGCAGGCAGTACGGAACCAGCTCGCCCTGGGCCGACTGCTGCCGCTCGGCGGGCTCGAGGACGGGGCGTGGATCACTGAGCAGGCCGCCGTACGGGCCCTCGGGCGCGCGGCCGCTGAGATTCCCGGTGTCCGGCTGGGGACCCTGCGCATCGGGCCGGTACCGCTGGAGTCCGTGTCCGAACCGGCCGTCCCTGCGCCTGCCAGCGCGCTACCGCCTGGCCCGCTCAGGATCGAGGCCGCCTTCACGGCATCCCTCGGGCAGCCGCTGCCCGAGGCCGCCGACCAGTTGAGGAGCGCCCTGCTTCACGCGGCCGCCGAACGGCTCGGCCTGGCCACCGCGACAGCCGACCTGCGGATTTCGGATCTTTATGAGGGCCCGGACGAAAGCCCGGACGAAAGCCCGAAGACTGAAGTGACATCGCGGGCCGCGACGAGGGACATGAGGCCGGCGCCGGAAGGCACAGCCGCACGCGGCTCGCACCCGGTGGCAGGAAAGGGGTCCGGGCAGGGGCCCGTCGGGGAGATCGCGGACGTCGCGGCGGGGGTTCCCGGCGTCGCCCACCTCACCGCCGTGCTGGGAAGCCGTCCGGTCAGGCTGCATGACCAGGTCGATCCGCCCGGCCGGCACGTCGAGATCCACTTCGCGGTCGCCCCCGGACACCATCCCCTGCACGTCGCCCGCGCCGTCCGGAAGGCCGTGGCCGCCGCGGCCGCCGGTGCCACGACGGGCCCGGTCACCGTCGCCGCCCTCATCACGGAGACATGAGTCCAGGTCGACCGGAGGACGTCCCGCACGGGCCCCATGTCGCGCGCCACCGGTCGACGTCGTCCGCCGCGGAAGCGCGCGGATCGCTCAAGGAGCCCTGCCCTGGCACGGTGTGAGACCTGCCTGGCAGGGAACCCGCGTTCGGACAGGAGGTCTGCGCGGTTGCGGCCGGCGAAGCAGACGTCGTCCTCTCTCCGCGGTCGCGCGACGCGCGTCCCGCCGTGGAGAAGCGCCTTCCTCCCAACGGCCCGGTCTCAGCGGCTCCCAGGGCGGCACCGAGCCATCTGCCTCCTTCGGAGAAGAGCTTCATCATCATGAGCACCAATTCGACGGCCGGCCTCCCGCTCCCGAGGACGTCCGGCAGTGACTTCGCCCGATTGTCGAGAAAGATCGCCGATGCCGGCCTGATGGAACGCCGCCCCGGCTACTACGCGCTGCGGATCACCGCGGTGGCCGGGCTCTACGTCATGGGGTGGGCCGCCGTCGCACTCGTCGGCGACAGTTGGTGGACCCTGGCGGTCGCCGCATTCCTGGCCGTGGTCTTCGGCCAGGTCGCCCTGCTCGCCCATGACGCGGCCCATCGCCAGGTGTTCCGCCGACGCAGGGCCAGCGAGGTGTCCGGACGGATCGCCGGTACCGGGATCGGCATGGGCTACGGATGGTGGCAGGACAAGCACACCCGCCACCACGCCAACCCCAACCACGAGGAACTCGACCCCGACCTCGACCCCGACCTGCTGGTCTGGTCCCAGGACCAGGCCAGGGCCGCCAAAGGACTCCCCCGTCTGATCGGCCGCTGGCAGGCGTTCCTGTTCTTCCCGCTGCTCACACTGGAGGGCTTCAATCTGCACGTGTCGAGCGTGCGGGCGCTGGCCAATCGCTCGCTCAAGCACCGAACCCTCGACGGCGCCCTGCTGTTCGCGCACTTCGCGGTCTATGTGACCGTCCTGCTCTGGCTGCTGCCGCCCACCATGGCGATCGCCTTCATCGCCGTCCACCAGGCCCTGTTCGGCGTCTACCTCGGCTCCCTCTTCGCACCCAACCACAAGGGCATGCCGATACTGACCGGCGAAGACCGCCCGGACTTCCTCCGCCGCCAGGTGCTCACCTCACGCAACGTGCGCGGCGGCAGGTTCACCGACATCGCCCTGGGCGGGCTGAACCATCAGATCGAGCATCACCTGTTCCCCAGCATGCCCAGCCCCAACCTGCGCCAGGCCCGGGCCATCGTCAGGCACTACTGCGAGGAACTGGGCGTGGAGTACGTGGAGACCGGGCTGCTCACCTCCTACCGGCTGGCCCTCGCCAGTCTCCACCGGGCGGGAGCACCGCTCCGGCACGCGCGCGTCCCTGCCTAGCGCCCCCGCAGGCAGCGTTCGCCCCGTCAAGGAGCGGCCTCCGGTGCGTGCTCCCAGGGTGCCGGCCGGAAGTCCTCGTACGTCCAGTACGAGGACTTTTGGGTACGTCCAGTACGAGGACTTCCGGCCGGTGCAGCAGGATGCCGCGCCCCCCGGTGGCAGTGCTGCGGCGGAGACGGCACACACACGCCCGGGCAGGCCCCGTAGGGAGCGACGGGCCCGGCACGCGGCCTCACCACAGCCTTGGACGCGGTGGAGAGAACACCGTCGTCGGCCCCGGACCGGCTCACACGCACCGCAAGGCTGGGACAGCGGCCGGACACGGGACACACATCCCTGATACGGGACACGCATCCCCCACAAGCCACCGCTGCCGCTGTACGCGGTCCCCAGGCCGATGGCCCGGGCTTCGTGGTGTGTCCGTCCGGATCGTCCTGCCGTCATCGCCCGCCGTGGTGCGCCACCCCCGGCCGCGGCCGGACCGAACGTCGGTCGTCAGTCGGGGCGTTGGGTGCGGTCCTCGTGGGTGAGGCCGTCCGGGTGGGCAGTCGAGCGGGGTCCGAGGGGAAGCACCAGGGCCCTCAGCAGCACAGGGGCCGACGGCCGGTGAGCGGTGGGATCCGATGGCCGATGTACCGCCCCGATGTCCTGCCATCCCCACGACAGGAAGGCGTCGCGGGCCGGAGCGTCGGCCGGGTCGACCAGTGTCGCCCCGAGCGAGGCGTGGTGGTCGCCGAGCAGGCGTCGCTGGAGCCGGCGGGCGAGGTCCTCGTCGCCGCTGTGGGGGTGCACCATGATCTCGGTGATCGCGAAGACGTGTCCGGACGCGGTGAGTTGTTCGACGCCCTGGGGGAGGTTCCCGTGGAACCCCCTCCACCAGGTCCCTTCGCGCGGTACGGGAAATCCGTAGGCGCATCCGGCGAAGGCCGTGTCCTCCGCGATCAGCAGGGCGAATCCGGGCCGCCTGATGTCGCCGGTGAGACGCCGCAGAAAGGCCTCCCGGCCCCGGTACCGTCGGCCCGCCCCCGCGCGGGACGACTCCACGGACAGATCCGCCAGGTCCTCCCGCAGAGTCTCTGCCTGCCAGCGGTTCAGCCGGCGCAGACGTACCGCGTGCGCGGGAGCCGCCGTGCCCGCCGGACCCCGCTGCGGCTCCCGGCGGTCCGGGGCGGTCACAGCGCGCCGCCCGCGACGGTCGGCACCCGGGGGCGGGCCGGCCGGACCGTGTGGTGTTCGGCGAGGAAGCCGGAGCCGGTCAGCTCGATGACGCGGGCCATGGCCGGAGGCGGATGGTGCAGTCGGAGGATCGTTCCGGCACCGGCGCCGAGCTGGAATGCGGTGAGGAATGGGTTGAGTCCGCTGGCGTCGCAGAAGGTGACCGCCGTGAGATCGACATCGATGGTACGCATGCCGTCGCGCAGACATCCGGCCAGTGCGGCGTACACGAGCGGGGCGGTGGCCAGGTCGATCTCTCCCGAGAGGGTGACGAGCGCGCGGGTGGTGCGGTCGTGCCGGTGGACGGTCAACTGGGGCAGGGGCATGGTTCCCTCGGTTCTCGACATCCGTCGGTGGTTCCGCGCGGCAGGGCCAGGGGCGCGGCCGCTCGCGGTGTGCCGCCGATACGGCAGGGGCGCGTAGACGGTGACGTGCGAACGACCGGTCCGTTCAGGCCGGTTGGCGGGCGCGCCGACGCATCGAACGGCGGGGGGATGCCCCGTGGAACGGCCGGATGGGGGGCTCCCTGTGGGCATCATGACCTGGGGGGTTCGTCCCGGGCACGGACGGTGGTGACGAACTTCTCGTCGTCCCCCGCTCCCGGCCGGCTCTGCCCCGGCCGAAGCCGGGCCCCTGGCCAGCGGGGCCAGGCAACTCGGGATACGGGAAGCCTGCGGCTTGTCAACCGCGGTGCCATGCCGGGGAGTCCGGGGGCACGGACGGACCATGTTGGCCGCTTCGGCCGGTTCTGATTGGCCCTGCGGCCTATGGGCGCGCCCTGTCCGAGCGGGGGCTCACAGCGCCCTCACGGGTGCGGCGCCGGAGGCGGAGGCGGAGGCGTCCACCTCCGACGTCACGCCGACGGCCCGTGCCGGTCGTCCCCGTCCGGACACGGGCCTTGCGCGGAGCAGACGGTGGCGGTCCCGCGACAGGCGTCCTGGAGTGACCGTAGTGGAAGGCGGCGATACGGTCGCCGTGCTGCGAGTTGAGCCGTCGGATGAGGAGCGCGCCGAAGGCGATCACCGCGATGATCACGATCAGGGTCAGGAATGTCTCCACGGTTCTCACCTTCCCGTCGGCTGATGCGGCATCGCTGCGGTCATGGCGGCGGTCATGGTCGGGATGCCCGGCCGTACGGCCGGGGCGCCGGCCTCACGTCCCCCTTCGGAGTCCCAGACCGCCTCCCCGGCCCGGTCGGTCTCCACCACCGTCCGCAGGCGCACCTCTTCCTCCTCCATCAACCGGCTCGCGGTCGACGTGCCCAGGGGGTCGCTCGCGGCGGCCATCAGCCGGGCTGCCGATGCGTCGGGCGTCTGCGGTGGGATCACCAGGAGGTTCCAGCGGCCCACATGGTAGGAGAGCAACAACAGTTCGTGCGGGTCCTGCTCCGACCGGAACCAGCCCACTTTCACCACGTGTCCCGCGACGGGCACCTTGCGCGGAACGACCGGCCAGTGGACGGGATTCACCGTCACGCGGGTGATCCGCCCCCACAGCGGGTCCAGTACGGCCGTCAGGGAGAGGAGTTCCGTCGCGAGATCGCGGGAGCGGGGCCACCAGGCACCGTCCAGCAGAGCCGGCGCGAGGCCGACGGGAGCCAGCGACAGACGGAGCGAGTTCGAGGAGAAACGGTCAGCGGCTTCGGCTGCCGGCGGGTGGGAAATGGTCACGGTCATGACGCGGACCCTGCCCCGGGCCGACCACGACCGGCCCGGCGTATTCGTTCGCCGAAAACGACACGAGCCTGAAAGCCGGTGTGCGAAGTATCCTCGGTGTCTTCGAGCGTACTCCTCGAACGGGCCCCACGGACCACCGCTCGACGGAGACCCGGTCCCGTACGGGAGACCCGGTCCCGTAGGCCACCCCCGAATCCCCCGAACGACTGTCCCTGGGGCCACGAACACGGCCAAGATCACCCCGCGGGAAACTGGCGGCACCTGCCCGGCTATTCACCGCCGGGCTGTTCACCCGGGGACTGTTCACCGGTGCTCTTCGCCACGCCCCCGTGGGCTTGTGCAGTGCTCGGGTCCGTTCGTCCGGTGCCCGTGTCGATGAGGATCTGCTCGGCCCGCCTCCCGCTGCCGGCGCGGACGGCCTCGGCCATGGCGGCGTGCGCGGCGGCGGGCGTCGCGTGCGGCGGGACCACGAGGAGGGAGAAGAGATCGTGCTCGCCCCGGGTGACGAGAACGGTGTCGTCGCCGACCGGGAAGGAGTCGATGCGGACGACGCGGTCGTCGACGGTCATCCGCGTCGGCAGTTCGTCCCATGCCCCGGTGTCGAGACCGACGCGTGTGATGGGCCCGAGGTGCTCGGTCAGTGCGCCGATCAGACCGGGAAGTTCGGCTGCGATGTCGCGGGATCGAGGCCACCACACCCCGTCGAGCACGCCCTGCCGGTCATGTGTCGTCTCCAGCCGCACGAGGGCCGTCCCGGGCCGCACGGCCTGGTGCGCATCGTCGGGCAGAGGTCTCGTCACCGGCGGGGAGTCGGAGCGGGGGTCGGAGCCGGAGTCGGCCATCGCACTCTCCTGGCTGCCTGGATGGAGGGGGCCGGGTGGCTTCCTCGTTCTCACGGTACTCCGCACCCCCGCAGCGGGCCGGGAGGCCGCCGGTCGCCCGAGGGAGCTGCGGCGACTGCGGGAGTAAGGTGGTGAACCCGGCCCGTCTCGTACGGGCACGTCGAACTCCGAGGTCGCCATGCGGTCCCTGGAAACACCCTCGGTCGGCCACGCCGAGGTCCGTGTCGTCGCCGCCTCGCCCGAAGTCGCCCGTCGGGTCGTGGAGGTCCTCCGCCGTTGCTTCGACTCCACCGAGCAGCGCAGCTACCCCGCGGGCCCCGACGGAGGAACCCGCCTCGACCTCACCGCGGACACCACCCACGCGGCGGAACCCGCCCGATCGTGGCTGGAGACCAGCCGGTCCACGGGAGACAGCGGGTCCACGGGAGACAGCGGGTCCACGGGACACAGTCACCGGCGGTAGTAGGTGCGGCGTCCCGGAAACGGCTTGCGAGGCCTCTTCGAGGAGAGGCGTGAGCCCACCGGGAGCCTTTCGCACACCGGCTCCGATGTCGGCGTCGTTCCGGCGGGCGATCGAGAGCCTTTCCGGGGAGCCCGCCGAGTCGAACGGCGCCTGGTGACCCCCGTTCAGTGAGCTGCCGAGCGAACGCGCCACCGGCCGATCATCCGCGGGCAGATGGAACCTCCTCATGATCCCCCCGGAGACCGGGAAGCCCGATGGCGGTCCGTGGCGACTTCACGATCCCTGTTCACCGCCCGGCCGCGCGTGGGCTGCCGGATCCGCCCGCGCGACCACGCGCGCGGTCACGCTGTGGGACGTGCCGCACGCGGACGTGTCGCCCGTCGTGAACAGGCCGTGCCACCGCGCCGCCCGTGCACTGACCGTGCGCTGCCCGGCAAAACCGCTGGCCGTGGGCGGGTACCGGCGTACGGCCCGGAGTAGAGTGAGGACGGAGAGCCGGTCCGGGAGCCCAGAACGAGTGGCGGTGACCATGGCGACACTGCACCAGCGGAAGACCCACCGCGAAGCGATCATGAAGACCCTGTACGACGACATGGAAGGCAGTGGCCTTCCCGACGTCTCCGGGGCCAGGCTGCGTGACGAGTTGCAGATCCCCGAGCACGATCTGGCCGCGGCCTGCACCTATCTGGTGGGCGAAGGGCTCGTCACGGTCCGCTGGGCCCACGGAGAGGTGCCTGCGACGGTCGTGCTGACGCATCAGGGGATACGGCTCATGGAGGCCGAGGAGGAGAGCCGCGGCTGACCGCGCCAGGGCGCCTTGAGACGCGAGGGCCGGGGTACTCGTGCGTACCACCCGGCAGAGCGTGCAGACAGGGAGCAGGCCATGATCCGTCCAGCCGACATCCGCGAGTGGCGCAACCAGGACGTGGTCGACGAGAAGCAGCACAGGATCGGCATGCTCGAAGCGGTCTACGTCGACACCGCCACCGACGAACCGGCCATGGCCACCGTCCGGACCGGACTGCCCACCCGCCACCGGCTGGTCTTCGTCCCCCTCGACGACGCGGTCCTCGGACCGGACTACGTCCGGGTCTCCTACACCAAGGGGCAGGTGCGCAAGGCCCCGTCGATCGGGACGGACGACGTCCTGCCGGCCGAGCAGGAGGAGGAGATCTTCCGGCACTACGGCATGACGTACCGGCCGGGGGCGGCCGGCGAACGTCAGCTCGCACGCCGGTGACCACGCGCGCACGGCACGGAGGAGATGGTCCGCGGTGATGGCGCTCTTCCTTCTGCTGCTCCTGGTGGCCGTCGTACTGGGAATCATCGGTGTGGCGGCGGAGGGGCTCGGCTTTCTCCTGGCCATCGGCATCGTGGTCTTCGCCGCAACCGTGATCTTCTTCGCGGTGCGGGTGTCCCTGCGCACCAGGCGGCGTCCCCTGCGCTGACGCCGGGGCCGGGGCCGACACCGTGGACGGCACCGAGACCGACACCGTGGACGACGCCGTGCCGTGGGCGGGCGCTCGGGAGGTGGGCGTACGCATCGTCGTGTCGGGCGTGCGCGCGGGGATCCGTCGGGGGACCATCGGTCACCGGTGTGTCGGTTTCCCTGCCGTGTATCCGGTTCCCGACGCGCCCCGGTCCTCGGTGCGGGGCCGTCATGGCGGGAGGACGGCATGGTCGAGGGTGCGGTACCCGGTGCGGGGGACGAGGAGCGGTCGCGGCCGGCGGCCGAGCCGGACCTCTGGCGGCAGGTGGTCGAGCAGCTGAGCACCGCCCTGATGGTGGTCGATCCGGCCGCACGGATCCTCGCCGTCAACCCGGCTGCCGAGCGGCTGCTGGGCCGTACCGCCGACGCGATGCGCGGAATGGACGCGCACGAACTGCTGCACCGGGACGCGGGCGGCGGTGCTCTGGTCCGCGAGCGTTGCCCGCTGCTCCGGGCGCTGGCCGAGAGGGCTGCCGCGGGCGGGGACGGCGACAGTTACCTGTGCGGTGACGGCCGTCTGATCACCATCGCCTGGTCCGCCTCTCCCCTGACGTACTCCGGCTCCTTCACGGGCATGGCCGTGCTGTTCACCGACTCCACGGGCGGCCACGGCACGCGCCGGGAGCGGGCGGAACGGGCGGAGCGGGCTGCCTACACGAGTGCCCTGGAGGACCTCACCGAGCGGCTGACGCTGGTCGCGGACATCACCGACGTACTGGGCCAGACCCTGGACGCCGACGAGGCCCTCGCCCGGCTGGGCCGCCTGCTGGTACCCCGCCTCGCCGACTGGACCGCGGTGGACCTCCGGACCGGTTCCGGGCAGGTACACCGCGTCGCGGTGACAGGTCCCGCGGGCCGCGACACGGCGCTGGAGGGCGGGCGCGAGCCCCTCCCCGAAGCGGGGGAGGCGGACCCGTCGCCCCTCGTCCAGGTGCTGAACGGCGGTGATCCCGTGCTGTGGGACGGGGTGGGAGCGGCCGTACCGCCCGGCTCCCCCCTGGCCGCCGCCCACCACGGCGACCTCCTGCGGACGGTGGGCGCGACATCCGCCGTCACGGTGCCGCTGGGCTCCGGACGGCAGATCACCGGCGCCCTGACGCTGATCCGCACCGACCCCGCACACCCCTTCGACGCCGCCGACCTGGAGGTGGTGAGCGACATCGGCCGCCGGGTCGGTCTGGTCGTCGACAACGCGCGACGGTACGGCCGCCAGCGTGCCGTCGCCGAGGCCATGCAGCGCAACCTGCTCGGCCCGCTGCCCCAGCCCGGCCGGCTGCGGCTGGCCGCCCGCTACCAGCCCGCCCCCGTCGGGTCCCAGGTAGGCGGTGACTGGTACGACGCGTTCGAACTGAAGGACGGCACGCTCGCGCTGGTCATCGGCGACGTCGTGGGCCACGACCTGACCGCGGCGGCCGGGATGTCCCAACTGCACGGCATCCTGCGCTCCCTGGCCTGGGACCACGTAGGGCCGCCGGGCAGCGTCGTCGACCGCCTCGACGACGCCATGCCCGCGATCACCACCGTCCCCATGGCCACCCTCGTCCTCGCCCGGGTCGAAGGCCATCCGCACGACGGCCCATGGACCCTGCGGTGGACCAGCGCCGGGCATCCGCCGCCGCTCCTCCTCACCCCCGGCGGACACGCGCGGTACCTCGAAGCCGGGCAGGGACTGCTCCTCGGCGCCCACCTGGGCGACGGCGGCAGCCGGCCGAACGCCACGGAACCCCTGCCGCCGGGTTCCACGCTGCTCCTCTACACCGACGGCCTGATCGAGATCCCCGGCAGTGACCTCGACACCGGCCTGACCCGCCTGCGCCGCCACGCCCTGGGGCTCGCGCACGCGTCCCTGGACACACTGTGCGACCAGTTGCTCGCCCGTATGCCGCCCGGCAGCACCGACGACGTGGCCCTCCTCGCCCTGCGGCTGCCGTCGGCGTGACAGCGGGCGGGCGACGTTCCAGACCCGACCCGCACGGTGCGCCGGATACGCGTCAGCGAACAGAGGGGCGAACGGTGCCCGGCAGTCAGTGCCGACAAGCGGGCGGAGAGCCACGGCCCTGCCCGGTCCCGTCGGCTGGGATGCCGTGCCCTCGACGTGCCCGTAAGAGCGGAAACCCACGGTCGACAGCGGTACGATCCGGACTGTCGCCATCCGACCCCGGACCGTGAACGAGCAGGTCAGACCCCATGCCTCTGTCTGAGCGTCATGTCTTCCCAGCTGAGAGCGCGAGTTCGATTCTCGTCACCCGCCTGGTGCTTCGCACGCTCGGCCCGGACCATGTCGTCGAGCCCGGCCGCCACGTCGCGCTGCCGCTCCTCATCGGAGTGCTGCTAGACCAGCGCGGCCTTCTCCGAGGACTGCCCGGCCCGAACCACCGTGCCCTTCCCTTGAGGGTCGCGCCGGAACGGGTCGAGAGCGTGTGTCCGGTGTGACGAAGGTCGTAGAAGCGAAAGCCGTCCGGGAGGCCGACAACTGCGCGAGCGCCCCGCCGCTTCCGCCCGAATGAAGTCCGCCGAAACGGCGCGCCCTTCTCTCCGACGAAGACCAGGCCACCAGGCCCCTTCTCGGCGAACCAGGCGAGATGCTGCCTCACCTCCTTGTGCAGAAAGGCCGGGAGAACCACGGCCCGCACACCCGCATCGGTCTTGGTCTCGCCAGGCGCACGCTTGCCATTGGTCCGCTCCGGTTCAGAGATGCGGACACGGATCACCAGGTTCGCGGTCAACGTCCCGGCGGCGAAGACCGGCGAGTTCCTCCGGGCGCATGGGTCCATACGCGCCCAGGTGGACCATGAGCCGCCAGCGGATACCGATCGCTTCGGCGAGCGCATCGGCTTGGGCGGGCCAGCCAGCCTGCCGCCGGTTCCGGGCCGAGCTCGGAGAGCCCCGACCCGGATATGGCCCCGAAGGCGCAACACCGGCACAGCGTCGTCCAGCAACGGTGGCCGAACTGCAGGTCCTGCACCGAAGGACGTCAAGGCTCTCGGGCCGAGGCCTCGGACTTGCCTCAAGCGGGCCGGAGATCCCGGAGGTGATCCAGCCAACCTGGGTGTTACTGGCTACTCGCTACTCGGCGGCTTCTTCATCCGGAGGTCGTTACGCCGGGTCGATGCGGGAGACGCTGCCACGCAGGTCGAGCACGTACAGCTCGCCATTGCCTCCCTGCACGAACGAGACGACCCGGCCGCCGTCGACGCCGAGGTTGCTCACGCCGGTCACCTCGCCGTTGTCCATCTGCAGAGCGCGGACGGTGCCGTCGCAGTAGTCGCTGAACAGGTACTGCCCCTTGAGGTCCGGGATCGCCTTGCCTCGGTAGACGTATCCGCCGGTCACCGAGCAGCCCAGCCCGTTGCGGTCGTACTCGTGGATCGGCGGTACGTGGTTCGCGGGCTCCGTGCCGCCCCGGAAGGGATGGTTGCCCTCCATCTGGGACCAGCCGTAGTTCTCGCCGCCCTTGCTGTTTGCCGGGGCCCAGTCGATCTCCTCCCAGGCGCTCTGTCCGACGTCAGCGATCAGCAGGTCGCCGGTGCCTGCGTCGAAGGAGAACCGCCACGGGTTGCGCAGCCCGTACGCCCAGATCTCGTCCTTCGCGTTCGGGTCGTCCACGAACGGGTTGCCCGGCGGGATCGCGTACGGCTTGCCGCCTCTCGGGTCGATCCGCAGTAGTTTGCCGAGCAGCGTGTCGAGTTTCTGCCCGTTGCCGTGCGGGTCGCCGCCCGAGCCGCCGTCGCCGAACGCGATGTAGAGGTAGCCGTCGGGGCCGAACGCGATGTCGCCGCCGTTGTGGTTCGCGTAGGGCTGTGTCTGGGTGAGGACGGTGCGCCGGGTGTCCGGCTGGATCCCGCCGTCCCGCACCGCGAACTCGTCCACGGTGCTGGTGCCTTCGCGGTTCGTGAACGAGATGTAGAAGTGCGCGAACTCCTTGTCGAACGCGACGCCCATCAGGCCGCGTTCGCCGTTCGTGGTGGTCTCGCCGGATATGTCGAGGACGGGCTCGCCGAGCCCCTCATCGTCCAAGACCCTTACCTTGCCCGCGCGTTCGGCAATCCAGACCGTGCCACCGGGACCGGCGGCGCCGGCGGTTGGATTCTGGGCCGTGGCCACTTTCTTGAGCACGACCTTCGCTGCCTGGCGTGGGGAGCTGAGCTCGTCGGCAGACGCCGTGGCCAAAGCGAGGGAAGCCACGAGGCAGAGGGTGCCGATGATCGCCGAGCTTCTGGTGCGAACTTTCACCGTGATCCTCCTAGAGGCGGCGAACGGGGGAGACCACCCGGCTGCCGGGGGCAGAGAGAGGTGGGTGTCGTCCACACCGGCACGCACACCTGGGGGGTGGGGGGATTGGTGCGCTACTGGCCACAGGTGAGGCTACCGGGACAGGGGTTGTTGAAATAGACCACACTCCGCCACTCATTTACCTCCGCTCCGCTTTCCGTCGCGGCCTCCGCCTCCCCGTTCCCCGGCACTCTGCCTCGTACGACGCCTCTGCGGTGACAACAACGCCGAAGCACCCTGTGCAGCCCGCACGAGGATCGAGGCACTCTTGCCACAAGGAGACGGCTGGCCGGGCAAGCTACTCGCTCCCCCTCGTGGGACGCCGCCGCTCCCTGGAGATCCGCGCCGCCAAACCGGTACGGATCCATCCGGGCATGATCTACGGCAAACCCGCCTTCCTCACCGCCTACGGCACACCGGCCGGCTATCAGCAACAGCCCGCCAAGTACGCGGCGCCGGACGGCATCGACATCTCCCGACTCTACGAAGAGCTTCCCGGAGGAGTCCTGTGAGCCCCGGGCCGACCACGGCCGGCGCGGCGTTCTCGGAGGACCGGCCCGCGCGAACCATCCTGTGCGAGTGGCGCCCGAGCAGGTCGAGAGTGTGTATCCGGTGTGACGAAAGCCGTAGAAGCGGAAGCCTCCCGTAGACCGATGCCATCGGCCCTCCACCGGCCTCGTGAGGAGCTGCGGTAACCGCCGCACCAGCTCGCCCGTACCAGCAGAAGGTCCAACCGTCCAGGGGGACTGCTCCCGGCTCTCTGCTTGGGCCCGCCCCAGCTCCGAAGCACATGCCTGCCGGAGTGATCACGGGACCGCCCGTGCCTACCGTGATGTGGCATGCCAACCTTCTTACCGACTTCTGAGACCGGCAGGCGCATCGGCCTCGCGGCCCTGGTGGCGGCCATCGTGCTGGCCACCGGCCCGGCGGCGACCGCGCGGGCGCCGGGCTCACGCTCTGGCGGCGACTGCGGCGCGCACGACCAGACCCGCCAGGCGCTGCGCATCCTCACCGAGCGCGACGGCATCACCGGTGCCGCGGCCCTGGTGAGCGACCCGACCGCGGACGAGCCCTGCGGGCGCCTGGCCGAGACCGCCGGAACGGCGGATCTGCGCACCGGACGCCCGATGAACACCGTCGACCGGCTGCGCGTCGGCAGCGTGACCAAGACGTTCACCGCAGCGCTCGTCCTCCAGCTCGTCGCCGAGCACCGCCTCTCCCTGGAAGCCCCCGTCGACCGCTATCTGCCCGGCCTGATCCACGGGCACGGCCACGACGGGCGCCTGATCACCGTACGACAACTCCTACAGCACACCAGCGGATTGCCCGACTATCTCGACGCCCCCGAATGGGAGCATCCCGAGCGGCTGCGGTACCACCACTTCGAGCCGCGCGACCTCGTCACACGCGCTCTCGAACTGCCACGCCCGCAGGGCACCTGGCACTACGCCACCACCAACTACCTCGTCCTCGGCATGATCGTCCGCGAGGTCACCGGCCGTACCCCCGAGGCGGAGATCACCCGCCGCATCATCAAGCCCCTCGGGCTGCACGACACCTACTGGCCCGGCGACGACACCCGCGTCCGAGGCCCTCACTCCCGCAGCTATCTCACCGACGGCGACGGCCGGCGCGTCGACGGCACCGCCTGGAACATGACCTTCGGCGGGGTCGGCGGCGCCTTGGTCTCCTCGCCTGGCGACCTGACGCGGTTCGCAGCCGCCCTGTTCGACGGCCGCCTGCTGCCCCCGGTCCAACTGGCCGAGATGCGACGGACAGTGGAGGCCGACGGCGACCGGCTGTGGCCGGGCGCCCGCTACGGACTGGGCCTGATCTCGACACCGCTGTCCTGCGGCGGGACGTGGTGGGGGCACGGCGGCACGGTGCCCGGCGGTCACCGTGCGCTGGTCGCCGTCGGCCCCGACGGCCGGAGCGTCGCCGTCGCCCTGAACAAGGTGCCCGCCTCGCTCCAGGCCGAGCTCGACTTCCTGGACCTCGTCGACAAGTCCCTCTGCGAGGGCAGGTCTCCCGAAAGGACTTCCGCATGACCGGCTCCCCGTCCTCCCCCGGCACACCGTCCCGTACGGCGTCGTCCCCCGCCTCCTCAGCCCGTACGGCTCCTTTACCTCAGACCCCGCCCCCTGCCCCCACCTCGCCCGCAGCCGCGCGCACAGCCGGCCCACGCGGTTCCACGACCGGCGGTCTGCACCGGCTCGTGTCGCGCACCGCGGCAGGGGCCGCCCTGTGCCTGGTCGGGGCGCTCACCGTCACCGCCTCGCCCGCGGCGGCAGCCGAACCCGCCTCTGCGATCGCGGACCCCCTCGCCCGCTACCACCGGCAGCACCTCGACTGGAAGAGCTGCCTGCTCGGACCCGACGACGAGACCGGCAAGGAACTCCAGCAGGCGGGCGCCCAGTGCGCCGATGTCACCGTCCCGTTGAACTATGACGACCCGGACGGCCGCACGATCACCGTCGCGATCTCGCGGATCCGGGCCACCGACACGGCCCACCGCGTGGGCGCGCTGCTGCTCAACGGTGGTGGCCCCGGCGGGCAGACGATCGGCGACCCGCCGTGGGTGCGCACGGCGATGAAGAAGGTGGGTGAGCGCTACGACGTGGTGGGTGTCGACCCCCGTTTCGTCGGCCGCAGCACACCGCTGGACTGCCACTGGCCCACCGGCTCCTTCATACGCGGCGCGGGACTCGACCGTGCGGGGTTCGACGGCGCGGTGGCCCTGGCCGAGGAACTCGCCGGTCGTTGCCGTTCGACCCAGGGCGACGTCCTGCCGTACGTCACGACCCGGAACACCGCACGCGACATGGACGTCATCCGCGCCGCGCTCGGCGAGCCCAGGATCTCCTACCTCGGATACTCGTACGGCACCTACCTCGGCCAGGTGTACGCCACGATGTTCCCCGGCCGAACCGACCGAGTCGTGCTGGACGGCGTTGTCGCTCCCGGCAGCTACAACCCCCGGCTGCTGCGCGGCACGGAACCGGCCAACCGGCACGCTCTCAAGGGCTGGGCCTCCTGGGCAGCCGCCCGCGACACCGTCTACGGTCTGGGCCGCACCCGGGGCGAGGTGCTGGCGGCCGTGGACAGCGTCCAGGCGGCGGCCGGACGTACGCCCCTGGTGATCGGCGACCACCGGGTGGACGAGCACCTGGTGCCCGTCGTCGTCTTCAGCGGGCTCTCGCAGGACAACGACGCCGCCTACGCCGATCTCGCGCAGGCGGTGCGGGACATGCGTCGCGCCGTCGGCGGCCACACGGTCACCCCCTCACCGTGGCTGTCCGCAACGCTCGGGTTCCTGTTGAACGGATCCGACTCCGCGTACGGCAGTGTGCAGACGGCGATCCTGTGCGGGGACGCGTCCGCGCCGCGCTCCCCCGAGGTGTACTGGCGCGACGTCCAGCGTGCCCGCGCGCAGGACCCGTTGTTCGGGCCCGTCACCAACAACATCAATCCGTGCGCGTTCTGGGACCCGCCGCGCGAACGCCCGACCACGATCCGCGGCGACCTTCCGGCCCTGCTCGTCAACGCGACCGGTGACCCGCGCACCACCTACCGGAACGCGCAGACGGTGCGCCGCATGTGGCCCTCCTCCCGCCTGGTCACCCTCCGCGGCGCGGACCAGCACGCCGTGTACGGCGTCTTCGGCAGTTCCTGTGCCGACGCGACGGTCAACACCTACCTGGCCACCGGCCGCCTGCCGGCCACGGACGTCACTTGCGACCGGTCTTCCGGCTGAGGGAGGCGGCCCGGCGGCCACTGCTACCCCCGGCCAGGTCACGGGCGCACGTTCGTCCACTTGACGGCAGGCCGTGGGGTGCCGGAAGGGCTCCGGAGGTAGCTGTCCTCCGGAGCCCTCTGACCCCGTACGCCTAGGCAAAATCCATCGACGGAGGGCCCGTTGACGTTCACGCCGGACCGGCCGGCCTGGACCGCCGGTATCCGCTCGTGGACGTCAGGTACTCCGTCACCGCGGAAGCCGCACTCGTGGACGGACCTCTTCCGCACCACGACCGGGGGGTGGCGGGTCTCGCCGCTGGAAGTGACCTCCCGGCGAGCGCCGACAACGTACGGTGAGGTGTCGCCGGACCTGGCGCGCGCCGCCCGTGACCCGTCGTGCGTCCGGTGTGTGCACTCACGACGAGACGGCCGGATCAGGCTGAAGGGCGAACCGAACCCGAGACATCTCGCCCTGAAGTTCACGCATGTCCGTCGATCCGCGGCGTCGTGCCCATAGCGTGCCCGTAAGAGCGGACATCCAAGGTCGGCAGCGGTGCGATCCGACCCGCTCGTCCCCTCCAAACAGAAGACATCTGCACAGGTCAGAGCCATGGGACCCACCCAAGCGCCGTCACTTCCCAAGCTGAGAGCGCGAGTTCGATGCTCGTCACCCGCTCCACGTTGAAACCAGGCCCTTGACCTGGAGACCTCGCCCTTGACTCGGTCCCCGCGCGGGTCGAGAGGGCCGGTCGACGGGGAAACGTCGCGGGGAGCGGGTAGCCCTCCAGTTAAGGCCGGTGGTTGTGCATGACACGGCGCTGCAGGCGGTTTTACCGTTATCGGTGAATGTCCTGCAGTAGAGGGGCTGCCGCCCCTAACGTGCTCTTGCTGCCGTGCAGGGTGCATTGGGGGAGATTCATGGTGGATGCGGTCTCGGCAACGCTGTCGGCACCATTGCCCGGTGATATCGAGGGGAAGGTCGGCCGTCATCAGGCGTGGTCCGCCGCTTTCCGCAGCACTCTCACCACGGTCGCCGATTTCGACCCGGAACATACCGCTTCGGAACAGGGAGAAGCCCCTTCTGGCGTGACTGGGGCACGCCGGTGACCGCCGGCGGGAAGGCCCCCGGTCCCGACAGCGGGTGTGGTGGCGGTGCGTACCCGTTGGATGTGCTGCCCGCGGCTTCCGAGTCTGCCGGTGGGGCGGTGGTGAACGAGATCAGCGGCGGAGTCTTTCTGAGCCCGGTGGTCCAGGGCCACACCGTGATCCTTCATCTTCCGCCGACCGTCACCCCGGCATCCGGCGGGCTGCCGCCCCCGACTCCCACCTTCACCGGCCGTGACGATCAGCTGAAGGAGATCCACGGCCGACTGGCTCCGCAAGGGCCGGACACGCCGGGCGGAGTGGGCGTGGCGGTCACTGTGCTGGTCGGCCTGGGCGGTGTCGGTAAGACCGAGCTGGCCCTGCAGGCCGCCCACCGGGCCACCGCCGAACCCGGTTGGTTCCCCGGCGGGCTGCTGTTCGTGGACCTGTTCGGTTATGACGACGAGCGCCGCCTGTCCCCGGAGCTGGCCCTGGACACGCTCCTGCGTCAGCTGGCCGTCCCGGTCGAACACATCCCCGTCGACCTACAGGGCCGCAGCGCGCTGTACCGCACCATCCTCAAGGGCTACGCTGATCAAGACCGACGCGTACTCGTCGTCCTGGACAACGCCTCCAGCACCGACCAGATCCGCCCGCTGCTGCCTTCCGGCAGCGACACCCCGGTCCTGGTCACCTCCCGCCACACCCTCACCTTCCACCTGGGCGAGCGCCTGTACGACCTGGACGTCCTGGACAGTGACGACGGCGTCGAACTCATCCGCCGCGTACTCGAAGAGGCCCGCCCCGGCGATGCCCGGGCAACCGAGGAGCCCACGCAGGCCGCCCGGATCGTCGAGCTGTGTGCCGGACTGCCCCTCGCACTGTGGGTCGCCACCGCGCCGCTCACCGAAGCCCCTTCCCGCCCCCTGGCCAACCTCGCCCAGGCCCTCGAGGACTCGCACCGCCGCCTGGACCGCCTCAGCCGCCGCAGCGACAAGGCCGTACGGGCCGCCTTCGACCTCTCCTACCGGGCCCTGACTCCGCGCCAGGCGCGGCTGTTCCGGTTCCTGTCCCTGAATCCCGGCCCCGACCTGTCCACCGAGGCCGCCGCCTGCCTCCTCGACGAGGACCTCTTCGACGTACAGGACCTCCTCGACGACCTCACCCAGGCCCATCTCATCAGCCGCGGCGCCTCCTACGGCCGCTGGCGCATGCACGATCTGGTCCGGTTGTTCGCCCACGAGCGCGGCAACGACCAGGCCGGGGCCGACCGGCCCCTGGAGGCCGCAGGCCGCCTCTTCGACCACTACCGGCTCACCACCGAAGCCGCCGACACGCTCCTGGGACCCGGCTACGAGAACCCGGGCCGCTTCGCCGATCTCACCCAGGCCCTGAACTGGCTGGACACCGAGCATCCCAACCTCATCGCCACCGTCCTGACAGCGCACCACCTGGGGCACGCCGACACCAGCTACCATCTCGCCTTCGCGCTCACCAGGTACCTCAAGCGCCGACGCCACCTGGACGACTGGATCAAAATCAGCACCACGGCCGCGGGTCTGTGCCACCTGCACGGTCTCGAGGGCGGCACGGCCTCCGCCCTGAGCAATCACGGCGTCGCACTGGCCGAAGCGCGGCGATTCGACGAGGCCGTCAAGGCTTATGGCGCCGCTCTGGCCATCGGAAGACGGCTGAACGACCGGCGCGGCATGGCCCGAACTCTCAGCAACATCGCCACGACCTGGCATCAGATGCGCCGATTCGAGGACGCCATCAGCGCCTACAGGGCGGCTGCCAAGATCTTCGGCGAGCTGGGCCACAACCGCGGTCAAGGCCACGTACTCACCAACCTCGCCGCCCTGTTGAACGACCTGCGACGGTTCGACGAGGCGCTCGCCGTCCTCACCGAGGTCGCGGACCTCACCCAGGAAGGAAACGGCCACGACATCACCGGACTGATGGCGCGCGGCGCGGCCCTGGCCGGAAAGCGTCGGTTCGACGACGCCATCGAGGCGTTCAACCGCGCAGCGGACATCCACCGCCAGAACGCCGACCACCACGAGGAGGCCAATGCCCTCAATCACATCGGCAATGCGATGCTCCAAGCGTGGCGCGTCGGCGAGGCCATCGAAGCCCACACCCGGGCCGCCGAGCTCCTGGAGGAGACAGGTGACCTCCACGGCGAGGCCACGGCACGCAACAGCCTCGGCCTGTGCCTGCGGCAGTCCCGCCGACTGCACGAAGCCGCGGAAGCCCACACCCGAGCCGCCAAAGCGTTCCACGACACCGGCGACCGCCACGGCGAGGGTCTGGCCCGCACCAACCTCGGAATGGTCCTGGTCGCCCTCGGCCACCCCGACCAGGCAGTGGACGAGCACAAGCACGCCGCCAAGCTCCTCCACAAGACGTCGGACCCGAACGGCGAAGGTATCGCGCTGAACAACCTCGGTTGCGCCTTGCGGAGGGTTGGGGAGTTCGCGGGGGCTCTCACGGCTCACGACCGGGCTGCCGAGCTCTTCCGACAGACCGGGGATCGCAAGTCCGAGGCCGATGTCCTCAACAACGTCGGCACGACCCGTCGTGAGATGGGGCAGTTCGAAAAGGCCATCGCCGCCGGCACCGCCGCCGCTGCCCTCTACACGGAAGTCTCCGATCGCCACGGGGTGGCTGAGGCGTCGACAAAGATCGCGGAGGCGCTACTGGAAATGGGTCGGTTCGAGGAAGCGGCCCACGCCAGCCGCCGGGCCGCCGAGGTCCTCCGGAAGACGGAGGACCGTTACGGAACGGCCGTGGCGTACGGCAACCTCGGCGTCGCTCTGATCGGATCGGGCGACTATCGCGAGGCCGTCGACGCGTGCGGGGAGGCTGTCCGCCTCTTCCGAGAGCTGGACTGCTCGTCGGAGGAGACCACGCTGTTGCGCCATCTCTTCCATGCGGCAGGCGAGCTGAAGATGAAACCCCCAGGCCAGCGACCTGAGGGCTGTTAGCTGTCTAGTCCATTTTCAGGTGGCTTGCCCTCGGCGTGCTCTGAGGGTCTGATGTGCGGACCGCACCCTGGTCGTGCGCAGCCAGGGTGCAGTCGTGCGGCATGACGTTACCGGCCGCCAGTAGGAACTTCTCCGGTTCGTCTCCGGGGCTCGGCGACTGCCCGCCCCGTCTGCGCCGCAGGTCGGGGGGCCGGGAGTTTCGGCCCTGGTGCACCCCGCTTCCCACCAGCAGTGCAGTACGACGGTCGCGCTCACCATGACCGGGACGAAGGCGGGTCCACGAACAGTCGCCTACCGCACCAGGCAGGGGCGCTTACTGTCGAACTCCCAGTCAGGAATGAGGTACCGCATCGTGACCGCGTCGTCGCGGGCCCCCAACGTCTTCTCCTGGTAGAGATCGTGGGCCGCGAGGAGCCGGTCCATGTCGAGGCGGACACCCAGCCCCGGCCCGTCCGGGACCGCGATCTCGCCACCGGTGATGCGCGGTGGGGCGGTGGTGAGGCGTTCCAGTCCTTCCTGCCATATCCAGTGGGTGTCCAGGGCGTTGTACTCGCCGGGGGCGGCGGCGCCGCAGTGGGTGACCATGGCCAGGGAGATGTCGAAGTGGTTGTTGGAGTGGCAACCCCAGGTCAGGCCCATCGCGTTGCACAGCTGCGCCACCCGGACAGAGCCCTGCATGGTCCAGAAGTGTGGGTCGGCCAACGGGATGGAGACCGACTGGAGGGCCAGGGCGTGGGCCATCTGACGCCAGTCGGTGGCGATCATGTTGGTCGCGGTGGGAAGGCCGGTGGCGCGGCGGAACTCGGCAAGGATCTCCCGTCCGGAGTAGCCGCCCTCGGCTCCGCAGGGGTCCTCGGCATAGGCGAGCGTGCCGACCAGCGGCCGGCACAGCTCGATCGCCTCGCGCAGTGACCACGCGCCGTTCGGGTCGAGGGTGATCCGGGCCTCGGGGAAGCGGTCCTTGAGGGCCCGTACGGCCGCGACCTCCTCGACGCCATCGCGGACGCCACCCTTGAGCTTGAAGTCCCGGAATCCGTAGCGGTCGTAGGCCGCCTCGGCCTGACGGACGATCGCCTCGGGCGACAGGGCTTCCTCGTGCCGGATCCGGTACCACTCCACGGCGGAGTCGGGTTCACGGACGTACTCCAGGTCGGTCCGGTCCGGGTCGCCGACGTAGAAGAGGTAGCCCAGCACCCGTACGGAATCCCGCTGTTGCCCGTCGCCCAGGAGCGCCGCGACGGGCACGTCGAGGTGCTGCCCGAGCAGGTCGAGCAGCGCCGACTCGACGGCGGTGACCGTGTGGACGGTGGTCCGCAGGTCGAAGGTCTGGGCACCCCGTCCGCCGGTGTCGCGGTCGGCGAACCGGTCGCCGATTTCGCGTAGAACGCGCTTGTAGTCGCCCACCTTCGCCCCGACGATCAGAGGCTCGGCGTCACGCAGCGTCTGTGTGATCTTCTCCCCGCCGGGCACTTCGCCCAGCCCGGTGCGTCCCTCGGAGTCGGTGAGCACGACGACGTTGCGGGTGAAGTAGGGGGCGTGGGCGCCGGAGAGGTTCAGCTCCATGCTGTCCCGGCCGGCGACCGGGTAGACGGAGAACGCCGTGACGGTCGGCTGTCCGATGCTCATCGGGTGTCCTTCTGCGGGAGGGGAGGGAGGATGTGGTGCGTTGGGTGTTCAGACGTTGCCGGTTCGGAGGGTTCCGGTTCAGAGGCTGAGGACGTCGAGGGCCCATTCGGCCGCCAGGACGCCGCCCAGGCCGAGCACGGCGAGCACCGTCGTATAGGTGGTACGGACCTTGATCGCTTCGATGACGGAGAGGTTGAAGTACTCCTTGAACAGCCAGAATCCCGGGTCGTTGACGTGGGAGCACGCGATGGAACCGCAGGCGACGGCGAGCACCATGATCTCTGGGTGGACCCCGCTGCCCGCCAGGAGCGGCAGCACCACTCCGGAGGCCGTGACGACGGCGACCGTCGCCGAGCCGAGTGCGATGCGGAGGATGACGGCGACGAGCCAGGCAAGGACGATCGGCGAGATGGACCAGTGTTCCGTGGTGTCCTTGATGTAGTCGGCGATCCCGCCTTCGACGAGGACGTTCTTGAAGGCCCCGCCGGCTCCGATCACCAGAAGGATCATTGCCATCGCCTTGGCCGCCGAGGTGCAGGAGGCACTGATGTCGTCCAGACTGCGGCCGATCCGCGGTCCGAACGCCCAGACCGCCAGGCACAGGGTCAGCAGCAAGGCGATCGGGGCCGAGCCTATGAAGGCGACGACGTGCAGGAACGGGCTCTCGGTGGAGGTGGCCATGTCGGTCACGGCGGCGGACACGATCAGCACCACGGGGAAGAGCGCCACGAACAGCGACCAGCCCAGCCCGGGCATCTCCTCGTCGGTGAACTCGCGCTCGCTGACCAGGCCCTTGGGGATGGAAGGCGTCATGGCTTTGATGAACGGAAGGCGAGGCCAGGTCAGGGCGATGAGCGCACCGGCGGGAACGGCGATGAACAGGCCGTAGAACAGCGTGAGCCCGACGGAGGCGTGGAAGGTCGCGGCGACCGCGGTGGGGCCGGGGTGCGGCGGCAGGAAGCTGTGCATGGTGGACAGGGCGATGGACATCGGCAGACCGACCCACAGCAGCTTCGCCCCGGTGACCCTGACCAGGGTGAACGCTATGGGCACCACGATGATGAACGCGACCTCGTAGAACATGGTCACGCCGATCAGCATGGACGTGACCACCATGGCCACCTGGACCCCACGCGGGCCGAAGGCGTCGAGGAGCTTGCCGGCTATGCGCTGTGCGGCGCCGGAGTCCCCCATGACGCGGCCGACCATGGCGCCGAGTCCGATGGTGAGCATGGTGTCGCCGATCTGGCCCCCGATGCCTTCGGAGAGGACGTCCGGGATGGTCGCGACCGGGATTCCCTGGACCAGTGCGACGCCGACCGCCACGAGCAGGAGGGCCGCGAAGCCGTTGACTCTCAGCCTGGTCATGAGGAGAAGCAGAATCAGGACACTGATCCCGACTACGAGCAGAGGCATGGCAGTTCCCCTTTGAACTGTTGACTGGGCAGCGGGAGGCTCCGTCGGCTCTGGGTGGCCCGATCGGCGTACGGCGAGAACGGCCGCACGTCCCGCAAAGGCAGTAGTGCGCTGACGCTTGGCAGTGCGGGGGGCGGGATACGGGAATGCGATGTGAGCGGCACGGTAAGGCGGCGGCCTGTGGCCTTGACCCGAAGGGGGAGCGAGGAGAGACGGGTGGGTGGCGGACCGAGCATCCTCCGGTTCTCCGGACCAGCCGTGGGTCATCCGGCGGGCACGACGGGCGCCCGCCGGTTCGTTGGGCGGACACGACGGACGCCCGCCGGTTTGTCGGACGGACACGAGAGGTGCCCGCCGGTTCGTTCGGGCGGACACGAGAGGTGCCCGGGTTCGTCAAGCGGGTCACCGTACGGAGACCCATGGTCGTCAAAGGGGTCGCCGTACGGAGAGCCCGTGATCGTCAAACGGGTCGTCGTGCGGTGCCGACCAGGCTCAGGCCGTGGTCCAGCACCTTCTCCAGGTCGGCGAGGTCGACCGGGGCAGGGTCGGTGAGCGGGGCGCGCACCGGGCCCACCGGGAGACCACGCAGCCGGGCGGCGGCCTTGACCAGGGAGACGGCGTACCCCGGCACCCGGTCGCGCAGTTCGACCAGCGGGACGTAGAACTCGCGCAGGAGCTTGGTCACGCCCGCGTCGTCCCCGTCCCGCAGAGCGGCGAAGAAGGCGTTCGCGATCTCGGGTGCGAAGGCGTGGACGGCCGACGAGTAGGCGGGGACACCGACAGTGGCGTAGGCGCGTGCCTGGATCTCGGCGGTGGCGGCACCGTTGAAGAAGAGGAAGCCGTCGGGCGCGGCAAGTGTGAGGCGCTGGAGCCGGTCGAGGTCACAGTGCCCGTCCTTCAGACCGACGACGGTGGGGATTCGTGCGATCCGGCGCAGGCCGTCGGCGGTGAAGGCGACCTGACCGCGCTGGTATGCGATGAGCGGCAGCCGGGTGCCGTCGGCGATGTGGCGCAGCTGCTCCACCAGACCGTCCTGTGGGGCCCCGACCAGGTAGTGGGGCAGCACCAGCGCGGCGTCCGCGCCGACGTCCTCCGCGATACGGGCGAACCGCAGCGCCTGTGCCCAGCCGTAGCCGATGCCCGCGACCACCGGCAACCGCCCGTCGGCGACCTCGACCGTGGTGCGCACGACAGCCCGGTACTCGTCCTCGTCCAGCGAGAAGAACTCCCCGGTCCCGCAGGCCGGGAACACCGCGCCAGGTGCGGTGTCCAACCGGTCGGCCAGGTACGCCCGGTAGGCGTCCAGGTCGAGACCGCCGTCGTCCCGGAAGCTCGTGAGGGGGAAGGACAGTACCCCGCTCGCCATTCCCTCACGGAGCCGCTGGACGACCCCTGCTGCCTCAGTGCTGAGTGCTGTCACGTCTGTCCCTGTATGCAGATGCTGTCTATGTATGCAGATGGAGGTTAGGTCCATGAACGCGATGGGTCAATGGGTGGACAGACACGAAGGGGCGCGGATCTACGATGAGCCCATGTCGGAGACGAGAGGCGTGCGTGGGGTGAAGTCAGCGGCCCGGACCGTCGCGCTGCTGGAACTGCTCGCCGTGCGGGGTGAGCAGCCCTCGCGCCTGGACCAGCTCGCGGAGGACCTGGGCGTCCCGCGCAGCAGCATGTACCAGTTGCTCCAGACCCTCGTCGAACACGGCTGGGTCCGCACCGACGCCACCGGCTCCCTCTACGGCATCGGGATCCGCGCGCTGCTCACCGGCACCAGCTACCTCGACGGCGATCGACGTATCCGCACGGTCCGCCCGTACCTCGACGAGGCCTCGGAAGCGCTCGGCGAGACGATCCACATGGCACGTCTCGACGGCCCGGACGTCGTCTACCTCGCCACCCGCGAGTCTCACGAGTACCTGCGCACCATCAGCCGGGTCGGCCGCCGCGTCCCGGCCCATGCGGGCGCGCTCGGCAAGGCGTTGCTCGCCGAGCGCGCCGACGAAGAACTGCCTTTCGCGGACGGGCCGTTGACACCCCTCACGAAGAACACGCACACCGACCGTGCCGCACTGCTCGCCGACCTGTCGCAGGTGCGCGAGTGCGGCTACTCCATCGACCGCGAGGAGACGGTGACCGGTATCGCCGGCTTCGGCTTCGCCCTGCGGTACGACACACCGGCCACCGACGCCATCAGCTGTTCGGTTCCGGTGGCCCGGCTGACCGAGGAACACCAAGCCCGCATCATCTCCGTGATGCGGGAGATACGAGCGAAGATCGAAACTCACCTGCCGTCCGTCTCCGGTGGACCCGACTGGCGCTGAGGCCGCGAGCACACCCCGGATCCTCGTCGGTGAGAGCCGACGCTCAGGCAGCACCGGGCCGCTCAGGCCGCCGGCGGGGTGATCTCGAACCACGGCGCGCGCTCCGCCACCGGCCGCGTACAAGGCATCAAGGACCTGCGCCTGTCTTCGGCTGGACACCGGCCGACGACCGCGCCTGGCCAGGAGATCCTCACCCGGCGCGGACTGCACCGCGGTGCCGAAGCCGTCGACCTCGGGTGGCCGCCACGGCCGAGTCGCAGGGACTGACGCTTCTCCACCGCGACCGGGACTTCGAGTGCATCGCCCCTGTCACCGGACAGGCGCTCCCGTGGTACGGCCCCGAAGCCGGGAAATGGACCATGGGGTGGGGAAAGTCGTACTCCACCACGGACGGTTCAAGCGGCGACCGTGCCAGATGGTCAGGGGCATGGTGCCGACGGCGATGACCGGGGCCGACGTGCACGGTGGACATTCCGAACACGGCCAGTGCACGGGGCGAGGTCCGCCCCGACCAGCCCCGCCGTAGATCTCGGTCACCGGGACAGCGGGCGGTGCCGAGGCGTGGGAGCGGTCAACCATCTGACCGTCCGCGGGAGTTGCCCCGCCGGCCGGCCCCCCACCCCGCCTACCACCCCACGAGGTGATCTTAAAAAGTTTCCGGCTCGCGGCAACCCTTTGCGGACCCTGTGCCCACAAAGGATCGGATCCGGCCAGTTCCGGTGCCCGGATCCGCCTTCCTCTGGTGAACGGTATGCAAGGAGAACGCCTCCCTATGAACAACCCCACGAGCGGCGGGCGCCGCGGGCGGCACCGCCGCCGCTGGACCGCCACCGGTCTGCTGCTCGGTGTGCCCGCCGTCGTCGTGCCGTACCTCCTGTTCGTACAGGAGGACTCGCAGGCCGCGACGGTCGACGGCAATGCCTACTACCAGCTGGTCTCCGTGCGCAGCGGGAAGGTGATGGACGTCAACGCCTTCTCCACCGCCGACGGCACCCGCATCCAGCAGTGGACCGACCAGAACACCGCCAACCAGGAGTGGAGGCTGAAGCCCACCGGGGACGGCTACTACGAGCTGGTGAACCGCAACAGCGGCAAGGTGCTTGGTATAGCGGGCAATTCGACCGCTCAGGGAGCCGCCGCCGAGCAGCAGACCGACAGCTCCTCCGCCTCCCAGGAGTGGCGGATCGACGAGGTGAGCGGTTCCGGCGCCGTCACCTTCACCTCCCGCAGGAGCGGCCAGGTCCTGGACGTCTCCGGGGGCTCCACGGCCCAGGGCGCGGCGGTCATCCAGTATCCCGACAAGGGCGGCAGCAACCAGCAGTGGAAGCTGCTGAAGACGGGCACGGCCCAGGCGTCCGGGACCGGCGGCACGCAGACCACGACGGCGGCCGGACCGTATGTGTGGAAGAACGCCCAGGTGGTCGGCGGCGGTTACGTCACCGGTCTGGTGTTCAACCAGAAGGAGAAAGGCCTGCTGTACGCGCGCACCGACATGGGCGGCGCCTACCGCTGGGACACCGCGGCCGAGCAGTGGATCCCGCTGACCGACTGGATCGGCGAGAAGGACTGGAACCTGCTGGGCATCGACTCGGTGGCCACCGACCCCGTCGACCCCAAGCGGCTCTACCTCGGGGCGGGCACCTACACCAACGACTGGGCGGGCAACGGCGCGATCCTGCGCTCCACCGACCGGGGCCGCACCTTCAAGCGCACCGATCTGCCCTTCAAGCTGGGCGCCAACGAGGACGGCCGCGGCGCCGGCGAACGGCTCGTGGTCGACCCCGCGGACAACGCCACCCTGCTGCTGGGCACCCGCAAGAACGGCCTGTGGCGCAGCACCGACCACGGTGTGACATGGCGCCAGGTCTCCTCGTTCCCCGTCAAGGACGGGGCGAGCAGCGGCGCGGGCATCTCCTTCGTGACGTACGGCCCGGCCGGCAGCAAGACGGTCTACGTCGGCGTCAACGACAAGTCCACCTCCCTGTACCGCTCCACCGACGGCGGCAGCACCTGGCAGGCCGTCTCCGGGCAGCCCACCGGCCAGCTGCCACAGCACGGCGTCCTCTCCGGTGACGGCTCGCTCTACCTGACGTACACCGACAACCTCGGACCCAACGGCGTGACGGCGGGCTCGGTGTGGAAGTACACGCCGAACCGCGGGGCGTGGAAGAACATCTCCCCCTCCCAGGGCAACTACGGGTTCTCCGGTCTGGCCGTCGACCCGCGCAAACCCTCCACGGTGATGGTCACCACCCTCGGCCGCTGGTGGCCCGAGGACGAGATCTACCGCAGCACCGACGGCGGCGAGACCTGGAAGGCACTGGCCGACAAGTCGAAGCGCAACGCCTCCGCCGCGCCTTACGTCGGCACCCACACCGGGCACTGGATGACCGCCCTGGCCATCGACCCCTTCAACTCCGGGCACGTGCTGTACGGCACCGGCAACGGCATCCTGCGCAGCAAGAACGCCAACGCTTCCGACAGCGGCGGCACCAGCGACTGGAGCATGGGCGCCCGAGGTCTGGAGGAGACCGCGCTGCTGGACGCGATCGCCCCGCCCGGCGGCGCCACCGTCATCACCTCCATGGGCGACCAGGGCGGCTTCCGGCACGACGACCTGACCAAGGTGCCCTCCGGGCGGCTGAAGAACCCGATGATGACCAACAGCACCGACATCGACTTCGCCCAGTCCAAGCCCACGATGATGGTCCGCGTCGGCCGTGGCGGCGCACAGGACGGCGCCTACTCCACCGACGGCGGCAGCAATTGGACCGGCTTCAAGGCAGAGCCGGTGGCCGATGCCCAGGACGGTCATGTGGCGCTCTCGGCGGACGGCTCCACCATCGTCTGGACGCAGGCCGGTCAGGCCCCGTACCGCTCGACCGACAAGGGGGCGAGCTGGTCGAGGGTCAGCGGCCTGGGCACCGGCGCCGTCGTCGTCGCCGACCGCTCCTCGGCCAGGACCTTCTACTCCCTGTCCGGCGGCACGCTCTACGCCAGCACCGACGGCGGCGCGACCTTCACCGCCCGCGCCACCAACCTGCCCACCGGCCGGCTCACGGCCGTCCCCGGCATCGCCGGTGACCTGTGGATCGCCGGCAGCGGCAAGGGGCTGCTGCACTCCACCGACGGCGGCCGCACCTTCACCACGCTGAAAACGGTGCAGTCCGCCTCCGCCCTCGGCTTCGGCAAGGCCAAGCAGGGCACCAGCTACCAGGCCCTGTACCTGATCGGCACCGTCAAGGACGTCACCGGGGTCTTCCGCTCCACCGACAAGGGCGCCACCTGGCTCCGCGTCAACGACGACGCCCACCAGTGGGGCGCCATCGGCGGCGTCGGCGTCATCACCGGTGACCCCGACACCTACGGCCGCGTCTATGTCGGCACCAACGGACGCGGCCTCCAGTACGGCGACCCGTCCTGACCCCAACGCCCGAGCGGGGCCGCAGGCACCACGGCCTGCAGCCCCGCCCTGGCTGAGGAACCTCGACCTGGTCGCCGAGCCCGTCGGCTGTCAGTTCTCTGAACAGCGCCTCCGAGGTTCGCTAGCACACTCAACAACGGTGCGAACCCCCCTCACGACCACGCTGAAGGGAAAACATCTTCCCAGGTCAGAGACCTAAAGCACCCAAGCGCCGTCGCTTCTGCCCAGAGGCTCTCCGCCCCGTCGCCCGGAGCGGAGAGCCTCCGCGTCATCGCCCATCGTCGCCCGCCGACCCGGTCGGCGGTCACAGCACCTCACCGACCAGCAGCGCCTCGACGACACGGCCGGCCGCACTGTTGACGTCCGCGCTCTCCCTGATAGCCGCACTCGCCTGGCGTCGGGCGGCGGAAAACGTGTCAGGCAACCTCGTGGATGTTGTGCTCGGTCAGGTCGGTTGCGGGTCGGGCAATGGCACGGTAGTCGGCATCGTCGTGGCCGGGCGGCGGCCGCTTCGAGGAACGCGACAACCAGCCCCTGACAGGTACGCCTTCCTCTGCCTGGTGATGACGGGCATTCCTTTTCGGCTGCTTCGTCGGTTGGCGGGGAGGCCCCCCGGGGCGGCGGGATGTCTGGCGGCGTGTTACCGCCCCGACGGCGACGGCCACGGCGGCGACCATCTGCGTACGGTGGTGTTGAGTCCGCGGCCAACGTCGGCAGGTCTGGCCTTGGCCAGAACCATCAGACACAGATCCAGCAGTAGAGACGATGCCCCCGATCCATCGCCCTGCCCGCCAAGTCGCTCGCCTGATTGAGGAACGCGGCAAGGCCGTCTGGATCGGGAGGCACGGAGAAGACATCTGATGCGGCCCACTTCAGGGCAATGCCCCGCAGCGACGCCCGATCGGCTACGGCGAGCGCATCACGAAGAGCATCCGTGAGCGACAGACACACGAGCTGCCCGTCATCGACCATCGCGACCAGGTGGCCGTGCCGGGGGTCGGCCCGGACTGCTTCGGCTGCCCGGCCTGTGAGGAGCACTTCGGCCGGCAGCAGGTCGAGGGTCGGGTCCATGGCATTGACGTCGAACCCGTCGTAGCCCGCCGCGGTCGGCTCGTCATCATCGCGCACAACGGCCCGGACCGCGTCATCATCGTCAGCGGCGGCGAAGTAGCCGAAGAGAACTCCCATGCCGCGGATCTTGGCATCCCTCACTGAGCCAACCAAGGCTGGGGCTGCCAGCCCGCGCCCTCCGCCCATCAGAACCACCAACCGCACCGGATCGAGCGGGGGACAGCGGGGAATCACGGTGAATGTCGCTGCGTCAGACAAGCCTGCACCCACAGCGTTCGCGCAGGTCAGCACATCAGCGAGGTGCTGATGATCGCAGCTTCCCACGGAGGAGGCGGATTGGGGCGTGACGCGGACCGTATACGTGCCCTTGGCCGCGAGTTGCTGCTCGGACAGCGCGAGGGCGGGCTCACGACCGCCGGCGGTCGCCTTCTGGCCACCGTCGGGGGTACGGGTCCAGGTGCCGGTGACGGGGAGGGGTCCGGAATCGGGGTGGGGGCGGGGGTCGTTCCCGCGGCGCTCGGGGTGGCGGCCTGGGCTGCGGGCATGATGCCTCCGAGAGGCAGCAGGGTGGCGGCGGTGCCTCCCGCGAGCAGGAGGGTACGGCGGGACACGCTCATGGCGGCTCCCTCCGTGCGTGAGCGTCGCGGCGACGTGGCGCAGGTCCCGCAGCGTGATGGGCGGCACGTCGGTCGTCTCGAGGACGCGGCCGAACGGTCCTTGCCCTGTCCACGAGGCATCGGCTCTCCACCAGCTCTTTGCGGTGACTGTCACAAGAGCTACCGTTCTTACATGACAGATATGCCCCAAGAAGTCCGATTGGTGCTCAGTGGTCGCATCACGTTCCAACAGGAGATAAGTGTGGCCCAAGGAGCCCAGGTGATCAGCATGCTGCAGGCCCCGCCGGAGCTGACGCGTCCAGCTCCCGGCCCCGAGCCCCCTGCTCTTCCCCCGGCATCCGCCCCAGAGGCGGAAGAGGCCCATCTCGAGATCCCGGCGCGGGACGAGTCTCACCCACGGCAGTCCGTCGAGGGCCCACGCCAAGCGCTGGAGTTCTCGGGTGCGCGAACCAACCCGGAGAAGATGACTGCCTTCGCCTCGTACCTGCTGCAAGGGGAAGGTCATGAGACCTTTACTCAAAGTGATGTACGGAGACTCTTTCAGCGTGCGCGTGAGCGCATCCCGGCACACTTCACCCGCGACTTCGACAAAGCCGTACAGGTTGGCTGGATTCATGAGGGGGAGGTCAAGGGTGAGTTCTACCTGTCACAGGCAGCCCAGAACGTGATCGAGGATGGCTTCGACGGCCTTCGCGTCAGGCGTGGCGGCAAGCCCGCCATTGCAGGTTCCGCATCGCGAGGGGGTGCGAGGAGAAAGCCGCGCGCTATCCCCGTACCGGAGGCGTTCGCCAGCCTCGACCACATACCGACGACGCTCGATGGGGTCATTCCCTACCACCGAGTCAAGCTGAAGCGGGACAAGCTCTTGTGGGCCCTCAAGCTGGCCAAGCACCTCGGTATCGAAGCCCTCCGGAACACGGAGGCCGCTTGGCTCACCGACAAGCTCGGGGATGGCATACCGACCCGCGACATGACCGGTCATTTCACGGGTCTGCACCGTCAGGGATTCGCCAACCGCTCGATGGGCGACAACGCCATGCGGATCACGGAAACGGGCGAGGAGTACCTCGGGTCGCTTTCTGCGTGAGGGCGTCGGACACCCACCCGTGGCCACGTCTCGGCTGCAACGGTTCGACGACACCTTGGTCTTCGGTGCTGGTTCACGTGCCGGTCGCTCGGGCCGAGCGGAGTTGCGTGCGCAGAGCAGGCGGCCGGGCGCAGTCTTCGGATTCGGCCAGGCCCTCACCCACGGCCAGAAGCGAAAGGAGCCGCACCGGGCGGGCGGTCGTGGCCGCAGCCTCCAGTTTGTGGTGGCCGTCGAGCAGGAAGTGTGTCAGAGCCCAGTGTCGGTAGTGGTCTGTCGGCAGGCCGGAGGCGGGTTCGCAGACGTCCAGCGTGGAGACCGCCACAGCCGTCGGGACCGATCCTCGGCTCATGAGTTCGATGTACTCCTCGAGGCGCTCCCTCGTGTTCCACGTCGGGGGAACCATGGGCACGACGAACTCATAGAGGTGAGCTGACGCGTCGACTGCGGTCTCGAAGGTCCGGTAGTACGGCGTGTGCGGATACTCCGGGAGGCCCCAGAACTGGTCGAGCCCCCACGTGGCCACCTGCTCCCCGCTGAAGTAGTCGCCTTCCTGGCCGGGGAGGACCAGACGGGGCTCCACGCGGAGCAGCAACGGAAGGTAGTCACAACTCCTCCTGTCCGCGCCCTCGTTGCGCGTGTGCCATGTCACAAGGAGCAATAGGGGAATCCCGCACGCCCTTTGCGATGATCAGGCCCGTTTGTCTCTTGCGGCGGCAGCTAGGTTTCACATCGACCACATTCTTTACAGCAGCCTTACATCTGGCGGCTCAGAACCGAACACGGGTGGATGTTGAGACCACAGGGGGATTCGTCCTCTCCTTTCCGGAGAAGGACTGTTTGGCATGGGCGCAGTAGGTATCTGCGCTGGACGGCGGGCGGCCTGGCCGCCGCCGTGTCCGTGACCCTGCTGCAGGGGCCGGCCGCGGCCGCTCCGCAGCAGAAGCCCGCCAAGCCCGAGGCGGCGACCACCGCCGCGGACATCGCGTCCGCGAAGGTCGCGGCGCGGCTGTCGGGCAAGCGGGTGGAGGCACTGTCGGAGCGCACCGAGACCTCCACGACCTGGGTGAACAAGGACGGCAGCCTCACCACGGAGATGTCGGCCGGGCCGGTGCGCTTCGAGCGCGACGGCACCTGGGTCGACGTCGACGTGGAGCTGCGCGAGTCCGGTGACGGCGTGGAGCCGGTGGCGCATCCGCGCGGGCTGCGGCTGGCGGGCCGGACCGGTACGCCCGCGAAGTCGCTGAAGGCCGCACAGCGGTCGAAGGCCGTCGACCTGGTGACGCTGGGCGAGGGCGACGAGCAGATCACGCTGCGCTGGAAGGGCGGACTGCCGGAGCCGAAACTGGACGGGACGCGGGCGGAGTACGTCAACGCCGTGCCCGGCGCGGACGTCGTCGTCGAGGCGACCCGCACCGGCTTCGAGCAGTACGTCGAGATCAAGGAGAAGCCGGCCACCGGCGGGTTCTCCTACACGCTGCCGCTGGAGACCGACGGGCTGAAGGTCGAGCAGCTGAAGGACGGTGGCCTGCAGTTCACCGACGAGAAGAACAAGAAGCGGGCCGTCATGCCCGCGCCGGTGATGTGGGACTCCACCGTCGACAAGCGCTCCGGCGAGCACACCCGCCGGGTGCCGGTGTCGATGAAGGTGGTCGAGAAGGGCGGGGAGGGAGAGGAGGGGTCGGGCGTCGATCTGGTGGTCACGCCTGACCCCGAGTTCCTCGCCGACCCCGCGACCCGGTACCCCGTGACGGTGGACCCGTCGACGTCCTCGCTGTCGAACGTCTTCGACACCTATGTGCAGCAGGGCGAGACGGTCGACTGGTCGTCCGACACCGAGCTGGACTTCGGCAACCCGGGCACCACCAACGCCGACGGGACGCCCCGCACGGCACAGTCCTTCCTCAGCTGGAACACCTCGCCCATCGCCGACGCCCTGGTCACCAGCGCGAAGCTGAGCCTGTGGAACTTCCACTCCGGCAACCAGACGGACTGCGCGGCGCAGTCGTGGGAGGTGTGGTCCGCCGGGGCCGCGTCGACGTCCTCCCGGTGGTCGAACCGCCCCTCGATGACAGCGAAGAAGGCCACCTCCACCGAGACCCGCGGCAACGCCTCGTGCACCTCCCAGCCGGACGGCTGGATCAACGCCGACGTGACCACGCTGGCGCAGGAGTGGGCCTCGGCCAAGGCCACCCGCGGGCACATGGGCGTGCGTGCGACGAGCGAGTCGGCCGTGGCGCAGTGGAAGCGGGTCAACTCCGCGAACGCGGCGGCCAATCCGCCGAAGCTCGTGCTGAACTACAACTTCCGGCCGAAGACGGGCACCCGGCAGGAGGCCGGTCCGCCGTTCTTCTCCTACGGCGGCGCCTACGTGGTGAACACCACCACACCGACGCTGCGCGACACCTTCGTCGACGCCGACGGTGACAAGGTCAACGGCACCTTCCAGATCTTCGACAGCGCCACCGACGCCCAGGTCGGCGAGGTGATCGTCTCGAAGTACGTGGCCTCCGGGTCCGCGGCGTCGGTGACGGTCCCCGCAGGGGTGCTGAGCAACGGCAGGACGTACAAGTTCCGCACCAACCCCTACGACGGGAAGCACTACAACGTCGGCTGGTCGGCGTGGAAGACGTTCACCGTCGACACCTCGGCCCCGTCCGCCCCGGCGCAGATCACGTCCACGGACTATCCGGCAGGGCAGTGGGTCAAGGGCGCCGGACAGGCCGGCACCTTCACCGTCACCCCGCCCGCCGCGGACCACAACTGGCTGGAGTGGTCGCTGGACGGCGTGACCTGGACCAGGGTCGCCACCGGCGGCGCCGGCGCGGCCAAGGGGATATCCGTCACCCCGCCCAAGAACGGCACCCACACCCTCCAGGTGCGGGCCGTCGACAAGGCGGACAACAAGTCCGAGGCCAAGGAGTACACCTTCCACGCCGGTTCCGGCGGCTTCCTCCAGCCGGCCGACGGCGAGCGCACCGCACGCCGGCTGCCGCTGGTCGCCGAGGCCGAGGGCGGCAAGTACGACAAGGTCTCCTTCTCCTGGCGCCGCTCCGAGGCCGACTCCTGGGTGAAGATCCCCGTCGGGGACGTCACCTCCGGCGGCACGGCGCTGACCGCCTGGCCGGTCGGGCTCACGAACGGCAGGAACGCGGCGCTGGTCTGGAACGCCACCGGCACCGTCGACCCCGACGGCACGGTCCAGATCAAGGCCGACTTCACCGGCCCGAACTCCGCCGCCAGCAGCTCCGAACCGCTGACCGTGGTCGTGGACCGCGACGCAGACGGCGCGGCCACCACCGAGACCGGTCCCGGTTCGCTCAACCTGCTCACCGGTGACTACACCCTGTCGGAGACCGACGCGTCGTTCTTCGGCATGGAGGTGACGCGGACCGCCTCCTCACGCAACCCCGAACAGGGCGCGAAACAGGAGGGCCAGGCCGCGATCTTCGGCAAGGAGTGGGTCGCCGGCACCGTCGCGGACGAGACCACCTCCGACTACAGCCACATCCGCAGGATCTCCGACACCGCCGTCGACGTGGTGATGTCCGAGGGTGACGCGGTGCACTTCACCGCCAACGCGGCCAGGACCGGCTGGGTGCCCGAGCCCGGTGCCGAGGCGCTCACCCTCAAGGGGAGTGTCACCGGCTCGTTCACCCTGTCGGACACCGCGGGTTCGGTGACGACGTTCGCCAAGCCCGGCCCGGCGGCCACGACATGGCAGGTCTCCACCGCCCTGATCGACGGTCTGAGCAACACCACCACCAAGGTGGTCTCCGAGACCGTGACCTCGGGTGGCAGGACGCTGTCCCGCCCCAAGCGGATCATCGCCCCCACCTCGGCCGTCACGGCCGCCGCGTGCGAGGCCGATCCGGCCACCAGGGGTTGCCGGGTGCTGGAGTTCGTCTACGCCACCGCCACCACGGCGACCGGCACCGGGACGGACGCCGACTTCGGTGACTTCACCGGCCAGGTCAAGCAGCTCAAGCTGTGGGCCACCGCCCCCGGCGCCACCGCCGCGACCGCGACCGCCGTGGGCACGTACCGGTACGACTCCGCCGGCCGGCTGCGTCAGTTCTGGGACCCGCGGATCGGTCAGCAGGCCGAGACCCAGTACGCCTACGACGAGGGCCGGGTCACCTGGTACCAGCCGTCGGGCGTGCTGCCGTACACCTTCGACTACGGCAACGCCGGCGGTGGTACCGCCCCCGGCGCGGGGATGCTGCTCAGCGTCTCGCGTCCGGCCCTGAAGCAGGGCTCGGCGGACGTCACGGACGGCGAGGCGGTCACCAGTGTCGTGTACGGCGTGCCGCTGACCGGCACCAAGGCACCGCACGCCATGGGCGGCGGTGACGTCTCGAAGTGGGGGCAGCTCGACGCCCCGAGCGACGCCACCGCCGTCTTCCCCGCCGACTCCGTGCCCGCGTCCCACGACGGCGCGAACCTGACCGGCGGCGGATACACCCGCGCCGAGGTGCACTACCTCGACGCCTCGGGCCGTACCGTCAACACGGCGGAGCCCGGCAAGCACATCAGCACCACCGAGTACGACCGGTTCGGCAACACCGTCCGTGAACTGAGCGCGACCAACCGGGCGCTGGCGCTCGGCACGACGGACGCGCAGAAGGACGCGCTGACGGATCTGGGCATCATCTCCCGGCCCTCGGCCGAGCGCGCCCACCTGCTGTCGACGACCTCGCTGTTCAACGAGGCCGGCACCCGGGAGCTGGAGGAGTTCGGTCCGCTGCACCGGGTGGACCTGACCGCGGACCTCAAGGACGGGACCACCGTTCTGGTCAAGGCCGGCACCTCCGTGCCCGCCCGCACCTGGACGGTCAACGAGTACGACGAGGGACGGCCCACCGACGGCACGGCAGGCGTCAAGGACCAGGTCACGCTCAAGATCGTCGGCGCCCGCGTCCGCGACTACTTCTCGGTCATGGGTGAGAAGCAGGTCACCGAGACCCAGTACGACTGGGCCAAGGGCCTTCCGAAGCTGGTCATCCAGGACTCCGGCGGCCTGAACCTGACGACCTCCGCCGCGTACGACGCGCAGGGCCGCATCACCGACGTCGTGCCTCCGGCCGGCACCGGCGACGACGCCGCCACCCGCGTCACCGAGTACTGGGCGGCCGACGGCACCGGCTTCTGCAAGGGCCGTCCCGAGTGGGCCGACCAGGTCTGCTGGAGCGGACCGGCCGGAAAGATCACCGGTGGCGGCAGCCGGCCCGACGAGGTGACCGACTCCACCGTGGAGTACGGCTACTTCGGCCAGCCCACCAAGGTCACCGACACGGCGAACGGCCAGTCGCGCACGACCACCCGGTCGTACGACGACGCGGGCCGCCCGCTGAAGACCACGGTGACCGGCGGTCTCGGCCAGGCGGTCCCGGAGTCCACCGTGGAGTACGACCCGGCGACGGGGGCGATCACCAGGATCACCTCTCCGACGGCGGGCACCATCACCAAGGCGTACGACAAGCTCGGCCGCCTCATGTCGTACACCGACGCCGACGGGGGCCGGACCACCACCGCCTACGACGCGCTGGACCGCGCGGTCAAGGTCAGTGACTCCGTTCCCTCGACCGTCACCTACACCTACGACCACGGCGCCGAACCGCGCGGACTGGTCACCAAGGCCAGCGACTCCGTCGCCGGTGACTTCTCCGCCACGTACGACGCGGACGGTTCCGTCACCTCCGAGAAGCTGCCCGGCGGTTACACCCTGAACGTCACCGAGGACGCCACCGGCGCCCCGACGTCCAGGGCCTACACCCGCGACAGCGACGGCACCACCGTCTACACCGACGTGGTGACCCGCTCCGCCCAGGGACGGACCACCAGCCACTCCGGCTGGTCCGACCAGCGCTACGGCTACGACAGGGCCGGGCGTCTGACCACGGTCGAGGACACCGTCGGCGAGGTGTGCACCAAGCGCACGTACGCCTTCGACAAGCGGTCGAACCGCACCGGTCTGACCACCGCGACGGGCGAGGTCTCGGGCGCCTGCCCCACCTCGGGAGGCACCACCACCACCCACTCCTACGACAGCGCCGACCGGCTCGTCGACTCCGGTTACTCCTACGACGCGTTCGGCCGCACCACCGCCCTGCCGGGCGGCACCGTCGACTACTACGCCAACGACCTCGCCTACCGGCAGACCGCGGGCGGCAAGCGGCAGACCTGGCAACTCGACGCGGCCATGCGCTTCCGCTCCTCCAAGACCGAGACCGGCAGTGGCTCCACCTGGACCCAGACCGGGTCCAAGGTCAACCACTACGGTGACGACAGCGACAACCCCCGCTGGATCGTCGAGGACATCGCGAGCGGAGCCGTCAGCCGCAACGTGGCGTCCGTCTCCGGCAAACTGGCCGCGATCACCGGCAAGACCGGTGGCACGGAGCTGCAGTTCACGACCGTCCACGGCGACGTGGCGCTCCAGCTCCCGCTGGACGTGAGCCAGGCACCCGTGGTCGTCGACACGGACGAGTACGGCAACGTCCGCGAGGGCGGCGGCGCCGACCGCTACGGCTGGCTCGGCGCCGAGCAGCGCTCCGCCGAGACCCCGACCGGTCTCCTCCTCATGGGTGCCCGCCTCTACAACCCCACCACCGGCCGCTTCCTGTCCGTCGACCCCGTCCTGGGCGGCAGCTGCAACAGCTACGAGTACGTCTGCGGCGACCCGGTCAACCTGGTCGACCTCGACGGCAGGATGACGGCGGTCGCCCTGGTCGGCATGGCCGGCCTCGGCGTCAGCGCCGGCACGGTGCTCGCCGTGATCGGTGTGGGCGCGGTGGTCGCGATCATCGGCCTGATCTGGTGGAAGGGCAAGAAGTGGGCCATCAACAAGGTCCGCACCCTCTGGAAGGAGGCCCGCAAGTCCGGGAAGGAAAGGGCGAGCGACGCTCCGAGCTTCGTCAAGGGGAAGAACAGGATCCCTGGAAAGTCGGCGCAGCAGTCGGCGGTGGAATACTTCAAGAAGGCGTTCGGGCGCCCGCCGACCAAACGGGAAATGGGCCCGGGTGGGCCCATCAACAAGGCTAAGAAGTATCTCGACCGCAAGTAGATAGGACACTGGAACGAACTTCGGGGGGTGGGGGGGGGGGGGGGCGCCCGCCCCCCCCCCGGGGGGTGGCTATTTAATTATGTGGGGGTAGGGGGTGGTGGTTATAAATCTAAACAGGGAAGTAGGGACAGT
>NZ_JBSFVC010000009.1:0-10040 GCF_053592095.1 Streptomyces sp. NPDC002787
GGTTGATAGGCCAGATATGGAAGCCTGGTAACGGGTGGAGTTGACTGGTACTAATAGGCCGAGGGCTTGTCCTCAGTTGCTCGCGTCCACTGTGTTGGTTCTGAAACCACGAACAACCCCGCCCAGGTCACGGGTGGTGCGGTTGAGTGTTTCATAGTGTTTCGGTGGTCATAGCGTGAGGGAAACGCCCGGTTACATTCCGAACCCGGAAGCTAAGCCTTACAGCGCCGATGGTACTGCAGGGGGGACCCTGTGGGAGAGTAGGACACCGCCGAACAATTATTGAGAAAACCCCTGCCGGGAAACCGGCGGGGGTTTTCTGCGTTTTAGGGTGCCCCTTTCCAGGGGCTGCACCCCTTTCGAATTGCAGTTTTAGAGGCGGCCTGCTGCCTTCAGAGCCAGATAGGCGTCGGCCAAGGCCGGCGCCAGGTCTTCGGGAGTCGCGTCCACGACAGTGACGCCGTGGCGGCGGAGTTGTTCGGCGGTGCGGTGGCGGTCTGCCTGGGCCTGGGCGGCTGCCGCAGCCTCGTAGACGGCCTCCGTGGTGCCTCGCGCGTTGGCCATGCGGGCGATGTGCGGGTCGGCGACCGAGGCCACCAGCACCGTATGGCGTTGGGTGAGTCGAGGCAGAACGGGCAGTAGGCCCTGCTCGACGGGTGCCGCGTCGAGAGTGGTGAGGAGGACGATCAGAGCGCGGCGGGGCGCCGTACGGAGTGCGGTGGACGTGAGACCACGGGCGTCCGTTTCGACGAGCTCGGGTTCGAGAGGAGCCATCGCGTTGACCAGGGACGGGAGGACGTCGCCGGCTGTACGGCCCTGGACGAGGGCTCGTACGCGGCGGTCGTAGGCCAGGAGGTCCACGCGGTCGCCGGCGCGGGAGGCGAGGGCGGCCAGGAGGAGGGCGGCGTCCATGGAGGCGTCGAGACGGGGGGCGTCGCCCACGCGGCCCGCAGAGGTCCGGCCGGTGTCCAGGACGAGGAGGATGTGGCGGTCGCGTTCGGGGCGCCAGGTGCGTACAGCGACCGAGGACTGGCGGGCCGTGGCGCGCCAGTCGATGGACCGGGTGTCGTCGCCGGGGATGTACTCGCGGAGGCTGTCGAACTCCGTTCCCTCGCCTCGGGTCAGGACACTCGTGCGGCCGTCGAGTTCGCGCAGCCGGGCCAGCTTGGAGGGCAGGTGCTTGCGGCTGGTGAACGGCGGAAGGACTCGTACCGTCCACGGGACCTTGTGGCTGCCCTGGCGGGCGAAGAGGCCGAGGGGGCCGTACGAGCGGACGGTGATCTTGTCCGCCTGGCGGTCGCCTCGGCGCGTGGGGCGCAGGCGGGTGGTGACGCGGCGGCGCTCGCCCGGGGGGACGGTGAGGCGGTGGCGCGAGGCGGCCACTTCTGTGCCGGAGATCCAGCTACTGGGGGGCCAGGCGTCGCGGAGGTGGGCACGCAAAGGGCGCTTGGAGGGGTTGGTGACCGTGAGGGTGACGTCGGCGGTTTCGCCAAGGCGCGCGGACGTGTCGCCGGAGCGGGCGAGGCCCAGACGGCGCACCGGGGCGGCGAGAGCGTAGTCGCAGGCGCACGCCAGGACCAGGGGGGCGTTCACTGCGAGCATGCCCGTCCAACTGGGCTCCCAGATGCCCACCGGGAGGGTGCCGAGGGCCGCCAGCAGGGTGGCGCGTCCGGTGGGGGCCATCAGCGGGGGACGGGGACGTGGGTGAGGATCGCGTTGATGACCGAGTCGGCTGTCACGCCTTCCATCTCGGCCTCAGGGCGGAGCTGGACGCGGTGGCGCAGGGTCGGGAGCGCCAGTGCCTTGACGTCGTCGGGGATGACGTAGTCGCGGCCCGTCAGCCATGCCCAGGCGCGGGAGGCCGCGAGGAGGGCTGTGGCGCCTCGGGGAGACACACCGAGGGTGAGAGACGGGGATTCGCGGGTCGCGCGGCAGATGTCGACCACGTAGGCGGTGATCTCGGGGGAGACGGTCGTCTTGGCCACGGCGGCGCGGGCGGCTTCGAGGTCGTCCGCGTTCGCGACGGGGCGCACGCCGGCGGCGCGCAGGTCGCGCGGGTTGAAGCCGGCGGCGTGGCGGGTGAGGACGTCGATCTCGTCCTGGCGGGACGGGAGCGGGACCGTCAGTTTGAGGAGGAAGCGGTCCAGTTGGGCTTCGGGGAGGGGGTAGGTGCCCTCGTACTCGACCGGGTTCTGGGTCGCGGCGACGAGGAACGGGTCCGGGAGCGGGCGCGGGGTTCCGTCGACCGTGACCTGGCGTTCCTCCATGGCCTCCAGCAGGGAGGACTGGGTCTTCGGCGGGGTGCGGTTGATCTCGTCGGCGAGGAGCAGGTTGGTGAAGACCGGGCCGGGTTGGAAGGAGAACTCGGCGGTGCGGGTGTCGTAGACGAGTGAGCCGGTGACGTCGCTCGGCATGAGGTCCGGGGTGAACTGGACGCGCTTGGTGTCCAGCTCGAGCGCGGATGCGAGGGCGCGGACGAGCAACGTCTTGGCGACCCCGGGGACCCCTTCCAGCAGGACGTGGCCGCGGCAGAGGAGGGCGACGACGAGGCCGGTCACGGCGGAGTCCTGGCCGACCACGGCTTTGGCGATCTCGGCGCGCAGGGCCTCCAGGGAGGCTCGGGCGGCGCCCGGGTCCCCGGTGGTCCCGGCGTTGTCAGTGGTCGGGTCCATCATGAACGGCGTACCTCTCTTTCGAGGGCGTCGAGTTGGTCGGTGAGGGCGATGAGGGCCGTGTCGTCGCCGGGCGGCGGGCCGAAGAGGAGGGTGTGCAGGGACTGTCCGTCGCCGTGGAGGTGGGCGGACAGGGCGGGGAGCAGGGCCTCGGGCGCGTGCGCCCGGGAGGCGGGGACACCTACGAGGGGGGTGAGGCGCGTGCGGGTGGTGGAGCGAAGAGCGGCGGCCGCGCGGTCGCGGGCGGCCGCCTTGCGGTAGAGGCGGGCCCGGCCTTCGACGGTTTCGGAGGCGCGGATCGCGACGGGGAGTTTCTCGGGCACCAGGGGGCCGAATCGGCGTGCCCTCCAGAGGACGGCGAAGACTGCGGCGACGAAGAGTTGCAGGGTGCCCCAGAGCCAGCCCGAGGGGAGCAGATCGAAGAAGCTGCGGCTGCCGGAGTCGGGAGCCGAGTCGGAGAGCGAGGGGAGGTACCAGACCACATGGGGGCGCGAGCCGAGGAGTTGGAGGGCGAGGGAGGCGTTGCCCTGCTCGTCGAGGCTGCTGTTGTAGAGGATGTCGGGGGCGCCGAGGACGACGGTGTCGCCGTTCCCTTCGGCTGCCGGGACGCGTACCAGGGTCGGCAGGCCGTTCTCCGGGTAGCAGGTGTCTGCTGCGCGGGCGGTGACGTGGTAGCGGACTCCGCCGGTGTCGGCGCTGCCCGCGCGGCGGGCGGCGGGCAGGTCGCAGCGGGGCGTGAGCGTGGAGTCCAGGCTGAGCGCGGAGTCGGCGGTGACTTCGGGGGCGAGGGTGCTGACGGACGGGGCGCCGGGGGCGACGAGGACCGTGCGACCACCGGAGGCCTCGGTCGCCGAGCGGAGACGGCTCTGCTGGGAGTCGGTCAGCAGGTCGGGGACGGTGACCAGGAGGGTGGTGTCGGGTCCGGCCGCGGCGCTCGCCTCGTCGAGGGTGGTGACCAGCCGGGTGGATACGCCCCGGTCGTCGAGGAGTTCGGCGACGGCGCGGCTGCCGTTGGTGTCGGCGGAGCGCGGGTCGAGGCGGCCGTGTTCGGCGCCGGAGCGGATCACGGCGATCACGACGGCCGCCGCCAGGAGGATGACCGCCCCGAGGACGACACCGCGCGCGCGGGTCCATACCTGGCGGGCGGTGGGCGAGGCCGAGGTGGACGGGAGCGTGGCCTCGGTGGTCATTCGGCGGCTCCCCGGCGGGTGCTGTGCGCCGTACTCGCGGTGTTGGCGGTGCTGCTCGCCAGGGCGGGCTTGGTGCGCTCCAGGTCGTCGTCGAGGGCGGCGAGCCGGCGGTACGTTCCTTCAGCCGCGGACCGGCCGCCGTATGTGACGTCGTCGAAGTCACGGGCGGAGGCGCGCAGTCGGTCCGTGTGTGCGGGGAGCACCCGGCCGGCTTCGGAGGCAGCCTCGTCGGCGGTGCGGCCGGGGCGTGCGTCGAGCAGGGCGCGTTCCTCCAGGGAGCGGACGACGGCGCGCATGCGTTCCTGGACGGCCTGGTTCCAGTGGCCCTGGGCGGCCTGCGCTTCGGCGGCCGCGCGGTGTTCGGCGGCGCTGCGGGGGCGGTCGTCGAAGAGCACGGCGGAGGAGGCGGGGGCGCGGTGTGGAGTGCCGAGGCGCCACCACAGCGCTCCGAGGAGGGCGAGGACGGCCAGGACGATGACGACGAGGCCGAGCGTGCCGCCGGGGGTGGCGGTGGAGGCGGCGCCGAACAGCTTGTCGAGCCAGTCCCAGAAGGCGTCCATGGCGCGCTCGTACCAGCTGGGGTCGTTCTCGTGGTACATGCCCTTGGACAGCTCGCGCCGGGCACCCTCCCGCGCGGGGTCGCGCGGGAGGGTGATGGGCGGCTCGTCCGCCGAGCGCCACGACATCGGTACTGCTGTCAGCGCTCCCCCCGAGAGTCCCACCCCATCAGCTCCCCGGGGTGGCGCCGGCCGTGTCGCCGTAGCCCTGGACACCGGCGGCGCGGCCCAGTTCGAGGTCGAGGGCCTCGCGGCGGATGCGCTGGTCGATGTAGAGGAGCACGGTCACGCCGGCGCTGATCGGGAAGGTGAGCGTGGACCCGATCACCGATCCGACGCCGCTGATGACGAGGTAGGTCCAGCCGAGCGCGGTGCCGCCGGTGGCGAGGAAGCCGGAGATGCCGTCTCCGTCGAGGGCCGCGCCCGCGACGGAGAAGGGGATCAGGACGATCGACGCGACGACGTAGGCGATGATCGCGGCGAGCAGCTGGATGCCGAGGACCCGCCACCAGGTGCCGCGCACCAGCTTGACGGAGCGGGCCAGCGACTTCCGGACGCCCTGCTTCTCCAGCATCAGCGCGGGAGAGGCGAGCGAGAAGCGGATCATCAGCCACACGGTGAGGACGAACGCGCCGAGTCCACCGACGACGGCGAGGAGTACGCCTCCACCGGCGGAGCCTCCGGCGGCGAGGAGGATGCCGGGCAGGACGCCCACGGTCATGATCACGCCGGCGATCAGGAGCAGCAGGACGGTCAGGCCGCCCAGCCTGAGGAGCTGCGGGCGGGCGTCCCGCCAGGCCTCGGTGATGGTCACCGACTTGCCGAGCACGGCGCGGCTGGTCACGGTCGTGAGCAGGGCCGTCGCGATGATGGTGCCCAGCAGGGAGATCACCATGACGACGGAGGTGCTCAGCAGGGTGTCGCCCAGGGCGCGGCCCAGCTCGCCGGGTGTGGCGGTCGGGTCGTTGAAGGCGTCGGAGTTCACCGTGTCGTTGAGGACGAAGCCCTGGAGCAGGATGACGCCGACCTGGGTGATGACCGCGACGGCCAAGGAGATGCCGAGGACCGTGCGCCAGTGCGTGCGCATGGTGGAGACCGCTCCGTCGAGGATCTCGCCGATGCTGAGCGGTCGCAGCGGGATCACACCGGGCTTGGCGGCGGGCGGGGGGCCTCCCCAGCCGCCGCCCCAGCCGGGGCCGGGGGCTCCGTAGCCGGGGGGGCCTCCGGGGGCTCCGTGGCCGCCGGGCGGGCCGTAGCCGCCGGGGCCGGGGTGCGGGGCGCCGGGGTGGCCGCCCCAGCCCGGGACGGGCGGCGGTGGTGGCGCGGCCTGGCCGGGGCCCTGCGGGCTCGGAGCGGACCACTGGGCGGGCGGCGGCTGGTCCTTGGACCACTTGGACGGCGGCTGCGTCTGGTCGGCGCCGGGCTGGTCCGCGGGCTGTGCCTGGTCCGCGCCGGGCTGGTCCGTCGGCTGCGCGGAGCCCTGTCGGTCCGGCTCCTGGCCGCCCGAGGGGGCCGATCCGGGCGAGGCCCAGCCCGGAGTGTCCTTCATCGTCGCTCCTTCACGGTGCTCGTCCGCGGTCGCGGCGGCAGCTTGGCGCCCATCGTGCCACGCGGTGTCCGAGAAGTGACCAGGGGCCGTATGTGCTGCGCACCTTCAATTGTCCGACGGATACGGGGCAGACTGACCGCATGGCTGATCAGTACGCGCGATCCGGCGACGACACCCGGCCCACCGAGACACCCGCGCTCCGTTGGGACGAGCCACCAGAAGGCCCCGTCCTGGTCCTCCTGGACCAGACGAGACTGCCGGCCGAGGAGGTCGAGCTGGTGTGCACGGACGCGCCCGCGCTGGTGGAGGCGATCCGTTCGCTCGCCGTGCGCGGGGCGCCGCTGCTGGGGATCGCCGGGGCGTACGGCGTCGCGCTCGCCGCGGCGCGCGGGTTCGACGTGGAGGAGGCAGCCGACGCGCTGGAAGGCGCCCGGCCGACCGCGGTGAACCTCGCGGTGGGTGTGCGCCGGGCGCGGGCCGCGCACCGGGCCGAGCTCGGCAGGACAGGCGACCAGAAGCAGGCCGCCGAGGCGGCGCTCGCGGCGGCGCGGGCGCTGCACCGGGAGGACGCCGAGGCCAGCTCCCGCATGGCCGCGCACGGTCTGGCGCTGCTCGACGAGCTGTTGCCGGGTGGTGGGCACCGGGTGCTCACGCACTGCAACACCGGCGCGCTGGTGTCGGGCGGTGAGGGCACGGCGTTCGCGGTGGCGCTCGCGGCGCACCGGGTGGGGCGGCTGCGGCGGCTGTGGGTGGACGAGACGCGGCCGTTGCTGCAGGGTGCCCGGCTGACCGCTTATGAGGCGGCGCGCAGCGGAATGCCGTACACCTTGCTCACGGACAATGCCGCGGGCTCGTTGTTCGCCGCCGGTGAGGTGGACGCGGTGCTGGTGGGGGCCGACCGGATCGCCGCCGACGGTTCGGTGGCGAACAAGGTCGGCACGTATCCGCTCGCGGTGCTGGCCCGGTACCACCACGTGCCGTTCATCGTGGTGGCGCCGGTGACGACGGTGGATCCGGACACCCCCGACGGGGCGTCCATCGAGGTGGAACAGCGAGCGGGTCATGAAGTGACGGAGATCACGGCACCTCAGGTGCCGGTGGCGGGAGCAGAGGCGGGAGGCGGGATCGCGGTGGCACCCCTGGGGACCCAGGCGTACAACCCGGCGTTCGATGTGACGCCGCCGGAGCTGGTGACGGCGATCGTCACCGAGGAGGGGGCCGTGTCGCCCGTGACCGCTGATGCGCTTGCCGTGCTGTGTGACAGGTCACGCCAGGTAACGATTTAGTTAATGGGATGATGGCATTCATGAAGGGACGAGTCCTTGTCGTCGACGACGACACCGCACTGGCCGAGATGCTCGGCATTGTGTTGCGTGGTGAAGGTTTTGAGCCGTCTTTCGTAGCCGACGGCGACAAGGCGCTGGCCGCGTTCCGTGAGGCCAAACCGGATCTGGTGCTGCTGGATCTGATGCTGCCGGGCCGGGACGGGATCGAGGTGTGCCGCCTGATCAGGGCGGAGTCCGGGGTGCCGATCGTGATGCTCACGGCCAAGAGCGACACCGTCGATGTGGTGGTCGGCCTGGAGTCGGGCGCGGACGACTACATCGTGAAGCCGTTCAAGCCGAAGGAGCTGGTGGCCCGGATCCGGGCGCGCCTCAGGAGGTCGGAGGAGCCGGCGCCGGAGCAGCTCGCCATAGGTGACCTGGTCATCGATGTGGCCGGGCACTCCGTGAAGCGCGAGGGGCAGTCCATCGCGCTGACGCCGCTGGAGTTCGATCTGCTGGTGGCGCTGGCGCGGAAGCCGTGGCAGGTGTTCACTCGGGAGGTCCTGCTGGAGCAGGTCTGGGGGTACCGCCACGCGGCGGACACCCGTCTGGTGAACGTGCATGTGCAGCGGCTGCGGTCCAAGGTCGAGAAGGACCCGGAGCGGCCGGAGATCGTGGTGACCGTCCGTGGTGTCGGATACAAGGCAGGACCCAGCTGACATGTCCGGTGACAGTGCCGCTTCGGCGCCCGGCCAGCCGGGGACCCGCGCGGAGCGGCCTGTCGGCCGGAAGTCGTCGGGTTCCCGCTGGGGTCGTTTCCTCGAGGGCGGGTTGCTGCAGGGCGGAGTCCAGGGCAGCCCGGTCCTGAGGCTGTTCATGCGCTGGGTGCGCCGTCCGCTGCTGCCCGTGATGCGGCTGTGGCGGCGCAATATCCAGCTCAGGATCGTCGTGACGACGCTGCTGATGTCTCTCAGCGTCGTGCTCCTGCTGGGCTTCGTCGTCATCGGGCAGGTCCGCAACGGACTGCTGGATGCCAAGGTCAAAGCCTCGCAGAGCCAGGCCACCGGTGGTTTCACCGTCGCCGAGCAGAGGGCGGACACCGACGCGAGCGCGGCCAGGAACGACAGCGCGGAGCCGGACGGCGACCGGGTGCAGAACGTCGTCGAGTGGATGACGAACCTGGTCAGTTCGCTGTCCAGTGGTGGCCAGGGCGCGTTCGATGTCGTGACGCTCAGCCCGGCCTCCGCCGACGGGGACACCGGGGGCCTCGGACCACGTGCCTCCGGGGGCGTGAAATGGGACCTCAGCGTGCCCGTGGAGCTGCGTGAGCGGGTCGACGGCGGCACGAGCGCCGTCCAGAGCTACACGCGGATCCACTACGACAACGGTCAGGAGTCCCAGCCGGGGCTGATCATCGGCAAGCAGGTCAGCGACCCCAACAGCGACCCGTACCAGCTGTACTACCTCTTCCCGCTCACGCAGGAGGAGAAGTCCCTCAGTCTCGTCAAGGGGACGCTGGCGACGGCCGGGCTGTTCGTCGTGGTGCTGCTCGGGGCCATCGCCTGGCTCGTGGTGCGGCAGGTCGTCACGCCCGTGCGGATGGCGGCCGGGATCGCCGAGCGGCTGTCCGCCGGGCGTCTGCAGGAACGTATGAAGGTCAGCGGTGAGGACGACATCGCGCGGCTCGGCGAGGCCTTCAACAAGATGGCGCAGAACCTGCAGCTGAAGATCCAGCAGCTGGAGGACCTGTCGCGGATGCAGCGGCGGTTCGTCTCCGACGTGTCGCACGAGCTGCGGACACCGTTGACGACCGTACGGATGGCGGCGGACGTCATCCATGACGCGCGCGTGGACTTCGACCCGGTGACCGCGCGGTCGGCCGAGCTGCTCGCCGACCAGCTGGACCGGTTCGAGTCGCTGCTCGCTGACCTGCTGGAGATCAGCCGGTTCGACGCGGGCGCGGCGGCTCTGGAGGCCGAGCCGATAGACCTGCGCGAGGTCGTGCGGAAGGTCGTCAGCGGGGCCGAGCCGCTCGCGGAGCGCAAGGGCACGCGGATACGGGTTCTGGGGGACCAGCAGCCCGTCGTCGCCGAGGCCGACGCCCGGCGGGTGGAGCGGGTGCTGCGCAACCTGGTGGTCAACGCCGTGGAGCACGGCGAGGGCAGGGACGTCGTGGTCAAGCTCGCGGCGGCGGGCGGCGCGGTCGCGGTCGCGGTGCGGGACTACGGCGTCGGGCTCAAGCCGGGTGAGGCCACGCGCGTGTTCAGCCGTTTCTGGCGGGCCGACCCGGCACGCGCGCGTACGACCGGCGGTACGGGACTGGGGCTGTCCATCGCCCTGGAGGACGCCCGGCTGCACGGTGGCTGGCTGCAGGCGTGGGGCGAGCCGGGCGGCGGCTCGCAGTTCCGGCTCACCCTGCCGAGGACGGCGGACGAGCCGCTGCGGGGCTCCCCGATACCCCTGGAGCCGAAGGACTCCCGGCGCAATCGGGGACTCAACGACGCCGGGCTGCCGCTCGGCGGCAGCGGCAAGCTCGCCACGGTGCCGGTCCAAGCCGGTGAGCACGGTGCATCGAGGGCGGCCATAGGGCCACGGCCGGGCGCCGGGCAGGTGCCCACAGCAGACCCGACCGCGCTGCCCGGCAACGGCGCGCGCGTCGTGCCGCGGCCCACCGCGCCGCCCGCGGCACCGTCCTCGTCGGGATCGCCCGCGAGGCGGTCCGACGACGGTGCGGGACGGGCCGAGGAGCGGCCGGCGGAGAGCGGTGCGGAGCAGCAGCACGAGCAGGGGGAGGTATTCCGTGGGCG